>CANQCB010000012.1 GCA_947589145.1 uncultured Clostridia bacterium
GGAACGGCAGACGGTTACACCGTTTCTCCCTCGAAGTTCTTGGGCGGCGAGACCGAAATAACGATAAGCTATCAGGGTCAGACGACGACCGTTCCCGTTACGGTAGAGTTCATTGTGGTGATTGAACTTAACGGCGCAAGTCTCACCGAAGATAAAGCCGAATATTACGAGGGGCTTGCAGAGAGCAATGTAATAAACAACTACGCTTACACTGCCGGATCGACATTGTCGTTCACATATCTTAATGTTTCGGAAGATGTAACTCTGCCCACGGCAAGCGATATGACCTATGCGGGACACAGATTCGTCAACTGGACCGCCGAAGAAGTTGTCACCAAGATCTCCGGTACTACCGCTACAAACATTGAAATGTCGGCAAATTGGGAAGTGAACGCGATCGAGTTGTCAAAAGTTGAGCTCGTATTGGGAGAAGATGGCGATGAGACGCCTTATCTTCACATAACCGGAACATTCGCTGCCGCAGATTCGGTTAAGCTCTATCTGTATGAAGGTAATGACGAGGTTGCATTCGATGGACCGACCGTAAACAAAGCTGTGGATAACGATGACTTTGATCTTAAGTTTGACCTTACAGAGTTCGCAAAGACAGATCCTAAGACAATGAATCCGAACACTCAAGCAACGTCTTATGCTGGTAAGTGGATGGATATCCGTCTCAGAGTCGGTGAATCAGATGACCAACAGATTCACATAAGTGATTCGATGACGTTTGATGTTGATATCACGCAAAAGATCTTCTCGGAAAAGGCAGTTGAGAGTGGTATAAACGTCTATACGTTTGCAACGTATACTGCGCCCGGTTCTGACGATACAACACTTAAAGTCGTATACAACGATTTGCAATATACGTACACTGCGGCTCTTGCGCTTTCACAGGATGAACAGAAGCCGACCTTGACGATTGACGGACAGGTTTATAATGACTCGTATAAGAGTCAGAAAATCAAGCTCTCGAATTACAGCGGAAGCGAGAAAGACGTTGCCGAAGTCGATATCGACGCGGACGGTAAATTCAAGTTTGAGATTGATTTGACTGATACTTCAAAACTCCCTCAGGGAACGAACTGCTACTTCCACGTAACAATCACTGCTGCCGACGGTGGAGAATTATTGTTTGGTGGTAATAATGTTAACTTCCTTGCTGCCGCTTGCACATCTGAATTTTCGGCATTCAAAATTGCTGCCGGCGAAATAACTACCGGTATATCTATCACTGATTCCAATTTCAACGAATACTGCGTTGGCGGTCCGGACGGATTGAAGGTGTACATCAGAGAGAATGTAGTAGTCAGTCAAGTCGGACTCGAAGTAGGCGAAGGCGATGTTCCTTACCTCTTATTCAGCGGAATATTCAAGGGTTGCACACAGGAACAGCTTGTAACTTATACGATTGACGGCGAAGTTTCCGGCAGACAAAAGTTCACTCTCGAAGTAGTGGAGTTCAACGAAGGCGACGGAACTTTCATTATGAAGGCTGATATCTCCGAATTTGCTGCAGGCAGATACTACATGCACGCAGGTTGGGGAGAAGAACCCGGTAACCTCAACGCTTCGCAGGCAAAGATTGATTCCGACAAGAGTTCAATAACCGTTGGCGGGAAAACCTACTCCTTCACCGAAGAGTATAGCTGCAGACAGTTGCTCATTTCAGAATAATCAACACGATTAACTAAACAACAATGAACACTCTGTGTGATATCACACAGAGTGTTCTGCTATATTATGAGATTTTATCAATATAACATTTTCAAGTAGATTGCGCATACGCTCGGGTTGGTTCGTCGGGGAAAGCGTGACTGAGGGGATTGTCCTGTCAAATACTCGTAAAGAAATAATTAACTTGTAAAGCTATTGTTCTATCAATGAAAACCTATTAACGACGTACCAACTTCAGCGCGGTGGAGAGTTCTGCGCCACCCACGCCCGATTGTCTTGTCAAATACACGTGAAGTCATTATTTACCCGTGAAGTTATTCCCTTGTGATCGCTTTATTAAATAACGCAACAGCCGCTTGTTTTATTAAAGATCGTCGGCGTCTTGTTCGGGCTGCTCGGTAATTGTCGGATTGCCGGTATAAGAGCCTTCGGGGTCGGTGTCCGAAAGAAATTCGTTTTCATTCCATTCTTCTTCGTAATAATGCATACGTATATTTTGTGCGGATATTTTTTTATTATGCGCCGCATATCTTTAATATATGAGTTTTTATGATGAGATAAAGTACAGGTCGATTGCGGGAAAGTCGGTGAAGTACGGCGTCGTATTGTTCGGCGGAGAGGCGGCGTTTATCGAGGGAGTAAAGCGTATTATATCCATATCTCAGACAAAGGTTGAAATAGCCGCAGGGAAAACGCTCATAATAATAGAGGGCGAGGAAATGACCGTTGACGACATAGAGACGGAGACCGCCATCGTGCGCGGAAAAATAAAATCGGTCAGAGAGGAATAGCCCATGTATGAGATAGACGTCGAAGGATTGAATCAAATACGACTGCTGAACACTCTCTGCGGCGAGGGCATAAACGTTCGAAAAGCTCGGTTTGTTTCTCAATCCCGAATGAGTATAACTCTTCGCGGAAAAGACTTGAAGAAAGGGGTTGCAATCCTTGAAAGACTGTGTTATAATTATACAATCAATAGTGTGGTCGGCGGCATGGGCAAGAAATTGCTCCGCAGACTGCCGCTCATAATTGCCGTTACGTTGTCGGTTATCGCGATATTTTGCTCGAATTTATTCGTGTGGGGTATAGAGGTAGAAGGAGCGGACGGCGCAATGCGTATGGAAATACTCGATACAATCGATTCCTGCGGCGTCGGCGCGTTCTCCCCGAAATCTCGGGTGGACGAGGGCAAGATAGCAAGGACGCTGCGGGAAATCGACGGCGTATCCTCCGCTTCCGTAACCCTCTGCGGCAACGTGCTTACCGTATCGGTACTGACGAGCGACGAGCCGCTTCCTCCGAATAACGGCGGCAGTTTCCTCAAAAGCGACTTTGATTGCGTGATAACGCGTATCGTCGTGGAGAGCGGCACAGCCACCGTCTCGGTGGGCGACACGGTCAAGCGCGGCGACGTTTTGATTACGGGCGAACTGTTTTCCACGTCTGACGGGTCTCCGATCGGCGAGACGGCAGTGCGAGGAAGCGCGTACGGCGAGGTGACTTTCGGTTATTCTTTTCCCGTCGCGTCGAGCGAGATCCTGAAAAGGACGGGCAACCGTACCGAAACAACCGCGCTGAGCATTTTCGGGCTTACGATAGGAAGCGACGAGCCGCCGTATCCGCTTTATGAAAAGGAGACTACGAGGGATAAACTTTCGCCTTTACCGATAGAGGTTACACATACGGTATATTACGAATTGAGCGTAACGGAATATGACGGGATCGAGGATTTTATGAGCGAAAAAGGCGACGAACTAAGCGCTCTCTTCGGAAAAGAGTTTTCGCAGCGCTATGACATGATCACAATGAACGGCGTAGCGGTTTTGAAAGCCTATTTCACGGCGGAAATACTGATTGGAGAAATATGATCGAATCGGAAGAAATAAATTTAACAGGCGATACGTTTTTCAAACTTTCGGGAGCAATGGACTGCAACCTCGACGCAATCGAGAAAAGATACGGCGTGCTGTTGCGTGCCGCCGATAACGGCGTTAAAATAAGCGGTGAAAGCGCAAACGTGGTAAAGGCGGAGAAACTCATCAAGTTGCTTGCAAAACTCATAAAACAAGGTCTGACTGTGGACAAACTGCTTGTCGAACGTTGCGCGGACATGACGGAAGAAAGAGATAACGACGACATAATCGAAATGTATCGCGATATAGTAGCGGTTACGGCGCGCGGAAAGAAAATATATTGCAAGACGATTGCCCAACGCAATTATTGCAGGGCGGTGAAAAACAACACGTTGACGTTCGCGATAGGACCTGCCGGCACGGGAAAAACATATCTTGCCGTTGCAATGGCGGTCTCGGCGTATAAACGCGGCGAGGTGGACAAGATCATACTTACGCGTCCGGCGATAGAAGCGGGCGAGAAGTTGGGCTTTTTGCCGGGAGACCTGCAAATGAAAGTCGATCCGTATCTTCGTCCGTTATACGACGCGCTCGAAGAACTTTTCGGAGTAAACGATTACACCAACCTGATTGAAAAAGGCATAATAGAAATTGCTCCTCTTGCTTTTATGCGAGGACGGACTCTGCAAAGATCGTTTATAATTCTCGACGAAGCGCAGAACACGACCGAAGAACAAATGAAAATGTTTTTGACGCGTTTCGGCGACGGCAGTAAAGTGGTGGTGACGGGCGACGTTACTCAAATCGATCTGCCCGGCGGCGGAAAAAGCGGACTTAAACAAGCGGCGTCCATATTGACGGGCATAGACGGCATAGAGATATGTCGTTTGACGGAAAAGGACGTCGTGCGGCACGAACTCGTGCAAAAAATAATAGAGGCATACGAAAAAAAATAAAATGGAAAAAAACTCGGATCAACATCGTCACGCATTAACGGGAATGCAACTTTTCAAAGCGATAACCGCAACGGTAATTTGCGGCATTATCATGGTGGAAGTCGGCATTTTGAAGTTTTATGTGATGAATGAAAATCAGCCCCAGATCAGTATATGGTTGACAATGCTTTTGCTCGCCATATTCGCCTTTGTATTTCTCGGCGGACTGCTTACTTTTTTGATGCTTGCAAGGGCATATATCGTGTCGGATACGCGGTATTACTTATCTTATCTTTCCGCGATAGCCCTCACGTTTTCGGTTTCGTTATTGTTGGACGCCATTTCGCCGCTTTTGATAGCGCCGGGATTTGCCGCGCTTATAATCGTACAGCTGTCGCGGAAGAAACAGGACGCGTTCATAATCAATTTCATAACGGCGACTATCATATTCTTTACTCTTCTGCTTGAATATATGATGCTGTCGGGAGAGGTATCTACGATATTTCCTTCTGCTTTTGACGGAACAAACTATTATCTTTGGATGATAATAACGATGTCTCTTCTGAATATGTGCGCCGGAGCAATCGTTCCCGTGGCGCTTCGCGACAAAACGCATAGGCTTAATTACGCTCTTGTCGGCGCGCTTATTCTCGTTTGTTCGGTCGCGCTTTATGTCGTGATAAGCGCCTTCTATTCCGCTCGAATCGAATTGTTCAAGGAATCGTGGCTTGTCGCGATATCCGGCGTGATCCCCATATTGGCGGCGCTTGTGCTCAATCCGCTTTTCGAGGGTATCTTCAATCTTGTGACGGATAACAGGCTTGTGGAATTGACCAATTCCAAACAGCCGCTTTTGCGCAGGCTCTCCGTCGAGGCGCCGGGTACATACAGTCACTCTCTCAGCGTGGCGAACTTTGCGGAAATGTGCGCGCTTGCGATAGGCGAGGACGCATACCTTGCGCGTGCCGCCGCATATTATCACGACGTCGGCAAACTCTCGAATCCCACGTATTTCACCGAAAATCAGTCGGGATATAATCCTCACGACGACCTGCTCCCCGAAGTCAGCGCGGCAATAATCCGTAAGCACACGACAGACGGCTACGAACTGCTCAAAAAGAGTCATATCCCGATAGAAATTGCGGACATAGCGATAGAGCACCACGGCACGTTGCCCATGACGGTGTTTTACGAGCGCGCAAAAAAGCTGACGGACGACGAATTGGATCCCACGGCATACAGTTACCACGGCCGCACTCCCACGACGAAAATAGCCGGAATAATTATGATTTGCGACAGTAGCGAAGCGGCGCTTCGCGCAATGGATAAACCGGACGGCGAGCGCGTAGACAAACTTCTCCGCGGAATAATAAATACGCGAATACAGCAAGGACAATTCGATAAATGTCCTCTGTCTCTTAATGACATAGACATAATTCGCCGCACGATAATAAACGCATACGGCGGAATATTCCATAAACGTATCAAATACCCCGGCGGCGAGGGGGTCGGACGTTGATAACCGTAATAGGACAAGTCCCGTCCGAATTTTGCCGCGCGGCGGACGAGACTTTTAACTCGCTCGGGTTAAAAGGCGACGCGGCGGTCGAGACGGAATTTGTTACGAAAGAGGAGATAAGGGAACTCAACGCTCGCACTCGCGGCATAGACAGAGAGACCGACGTACTCAGTTTTCCCATGCTTGACGAGATAAAAGACTTTAATCGAAATAATTATCCTTACGACTGCGACGGAGATAAAGTTATGCTCGGCTCGATAGTTATTTGCGAAGAGGTCGCGGAAGAACAAGCGGTTGAATACGGGCACTCCGCCGTACGTGAAAAGACATATCTTTTCGTCCATGGGCTTCTGCATTTGCTCGGATACGATCACATAGATGACGACGACCGAAAAACCATGCGCGCGGCGGAAGAACGCATTCTTTCGGCAATAGGAATAAGCAGATGAAATCGGGATTTATAGCGATAATAGGTCAGCCCAACGTCGGTAAAAGCAGTCTGATGAACAGACTTATCGGCGAAAAAATATCCATTGTCACGCCGAAACCGCAGACGACGAGGGACGCGGTTCGCGGCATATTGACAACCGACGAATATCAGATGGTGTTCGTCGATACGCCCGGGCTTCTTACGCCAAAGACCGAACTCGGCAAGTATATGTCGAAAGAGACGGATAATGCTTCGCGCGACGTGGACGTGCTCGTAATAGTTTTGGACGGCACGCGCCGTTTTGACGACCGCGGCTATGAATTTATCGAAAAGAAACTTACCCTCGGTTTGCCGACGTACGTGGTGATAAACAAGACGGACGAGGCAAAGTACGAAAAAGTATATCCCATTCTCCAAAAACTTTCTCCGCTGACGAATGAGGGAAACGGCAGGGGTAAGATCAAAGAAATAATCCCGACGTCCTGCGTAAACGGCACGAATATAGACCTGCTCAGAAGCTACATTGCGAGCGAGTTGAAAGACGAGGTCATGTATTATCCCGACGGATACGTGACGGACAGATCGATGCGTTTTGTCGTCGGCGAGATTATCCGCGAAAAATCGTTGTTGCTTTTGCAGGACGAAGTGCCGCACGGCATAGGAATAGTCGTTAACGCCTTCGAAGAAAAGAAAGAAAGCGTATATGTGGAAGCGGATATCGTCTGCGAAAAGGAAAGTCACAAACGCATAATAATAGGCGATGGCGGCAGTATGATAAAGAGGATAGGCGAGAGCGCCCGTCGCGGAATAGAAGAGCGCACGGGCAAGCGAGTATTCCTCAAACTTTTCGTAAAAGTCAGAGCCGATTGGCGGAATAAAAAGAACTATTTGCGCGACCTCGGATATGAAGGATAACGGCGACGCATACTAACCCAGTGGAGGTGCGTCGTGAAAAAAGTATCGGATACTTGCTACGAACTTTTCCGCAAAAGCGGTAAGATCGGTTACTATTTGCTTTTCAACGAATTGAACGGAGAGGATAAATAATTGGAAGAAATTACCGTTACGGGAATAGTGGCAGGAAGCGCGGACTATAAAGAATCGGATAAACTCGTGCGCATATTAACGCCGGAACTCGGCGTAATTTCCGCAATTATGCGCGGAGTAAAAAAGGAAAAGGCAAAGCTGAAATACGCGTCCATGCCTTTTTCTTTTTGCCAATATACTCTTATGCGCCGCGGCGATTTCTATACGGTAAAGACGGCGTCGCAGATAGAGAGTCTGTTCGGCGTTACTTCCACGCCGGATATGTTCGTCTCGGCGTCGGTTATGCTCGAAACTGCGTCGGCGGCAACGGACGGGAGTAATTGCGCGGACGTGTTTATAACCTTGCTCGACGGGTTGAAAACGCTTATGTATTCCGACGTCGCGCCGCAAAGCGTGTGTTTGAAATTCGTGATTTATCTGCTTGTCCAAGGCGGTTATATCGCAAAAGAACAGGTTATTTCAAACGTGGACGACGCTGTTAAATTAAAAAGATACATAAGACTCTTCGAAAATAAATTGATATGCAAGATAAATTCCGCGAGATTATTATAGCGAAATTTACATTTTTTCGCATTATATTTGACAATATTTTTCAGAAAGGTATTGATTTTATAATATAAAAGTGCTATACTGAACAACAGGTACGGGGAAACCGTACGGCTTTTAATGCAAGGAGGATTCAGGTGAAAAAATTTGTATATGCTTTCGAAGAAGGCAACGGTACGATGCGCGAGCTTTTAGGCGGTAAAGGTGCGAACCTCGCAGAGATGACGGGACTTAAAATGCCCGTTCCCCCGGGATTTACGGTTTCGACCGAAGCATGCACGCAATACTACAACGACGGCAGAAAGATCAACGACGAGATACAGTCTCAGATTTTTGCCGCGCTTGAAAAGCTCGAAAAACGAATGGGCAAAAAGTTGGGCAACGAGGATGACCCTCTGCTTGTTTCCGTACGAAGCGGCGCGAGAGCGTCCATGCCCGGTATGATGGACACCATACTTAACTTGGGACTGAACGACAAGTCGGTCGAGGGACTTGCCAAGAAAACCGGCAATCCGCGATTCGCTTACGACTCTTACCGCAGATTTATCCAGATGTTCTCTGATGTCGTTATGGAGCAGGACAAGAGCGTTTACGAGCGTATCCTCGACGACATAAAGACCAAAAAAGGTTATAAGTCCGACCCCGAACTGACGGCAGACGATCTCAAAGAAATAGTTACGCTTTTCAAGAGCAATTATAAAAAGAATCAAGGCGAGGATTTCCCGCAAGAGCCGAAAACTCAGCTCATCGAGGCGACGAAAGCCGTTTTCCGCAGTTGGGACAACCCCCGCGCAAACGTATATCGCCGTATGAACGATATACCTTACGATTGGGGCACTGCGGTCAATATCCAATGCATGGTATTCGGCAACAAGGGCGAGACCTCTGGCACGGGCGTCGCGTTCACGCGTAACCCCGCGACGGGAGAGAAGGGACTGTTCGGCGAATATCTCATGAACGCTCAGGGCGAGGACGTCGTTGCCGGCATACGCACGCCGAAGCATATTAACGAACTTAAAGAGCAAAATCCCGAGCTTTACGATCAGTTTGTGGAGATTACGCAAACGCTTGAAAAGCATTACAAAGATATGCAGGATATGGAGTTCACCATCGAAGAAGGTAAACTCTATATGCTTCAAACTCGTAACGGTAAGCGTACCGCGCAGGCGGCTCTCAAAATCGCTATCGACCTCGTCAACGAGGGCATGATAGACGAGAAGAAAGCGGTTTGCATGATCGATCCCAAACAGCTCGATACGCTTCTTCATCCTCAATTCGACAGCAAGGCTTTGAAGAACGCAACGGAAGTTTCGAGAGGACTTCCCGCGTCTCCGGGCGCCGCATGCGGTAAAATTGCATTCTCCGCGGATGAGGCGGTTGCGCGCGCAAAAGCGGGCGAGAAAGTCGTTCTCGTTCGTTTGGAGACCAGCCCCGAAGATATCGAGGGCATGAACGCGTCCGAGGGTATACTCACGGCGCGCGGCGGTATGACTTCTCACGCCGCAGTCGTTGCGAGAGGTATGGGCGTATGCTGCGTATCCGGTTGCCCCGACCTTATCGTTGACGAAGACAACAAGAAGATAACGCTCGCGGGGAAGACCTACGGCGCGAACGACTGGCTGTCGCTCGACGGATCTACTGGTATCATTTACGCAGAGCAGATCAAAACCGTTCCTGCCGAGGTTACCGGCGATTTCGGAACGCTTATGCAGTGGGCGGACAAGTACCGCGCACTGCACGTCCGCACCAATGCGGATACGCCGAGAGACGCCGCGCAGGCAGTCAAATTCGGTGCGGAAGGCATAGGTCTCTGCCGTACCGAGCACATGTTCTTCGAGCCTCAGCGTATTCCCGCAATTCGCGAAATGATAGTGTCCAAGACGGAAGAGGAGCGCGAGCATGCGCTTGCCAAACTCCTTCCTATGCAGAAAGGCGACTTCAAAGCAATGTATATCGCGCTTGAAGGCAGACCTATGACCGTTCGTTTCCTCGATCCGCCTCTTCACGAATTCGTACCTCACGAGGATTGGGAGATAATCGAACTTGCGAAGAACATGGGCATTCCTTTCGAAGAACTCAAAAGCACCATTGTCGGACTTCACGAGGCCAACCCCATGATGGGTCACCGCGGTTGCCGCCTTTCGGTAACTTATCCCGAAATCGCAAAAATGCAAACGAGAGCGGTAATCGAAGCGGCGCTCGAAGTCAATGCGGAAAAGGGCTGGAATATAGTTCCCGAGATCATGATCCCTCTCGTAGGCGACGTGAAAGAACTTAAATACGTAAAGAGCATAGTTTGCGAAGTTGCGGATAAGATCATTGCCGAGAATAAGTCGAATATGACTTACATGGTCGGCACCATGATCGAGATCCCGAGAGCGGCGGTCACCGCGGACAGAATAGCGGAAGAAGCGCAATTCTTCTCCTTCGGTACCAACGACCTGACGCAGATGACCTTCGGTTTCTCGCGTGACGACGCAGGCAAATTCCTGCCCGAATATTACAATAAGAAGATTTACGAGTCCGATCCGTTCGCGAAAGTGGACGAAGAGGGCGTTGGATCTCTCATTAAGATAGCGTCCGAGAAAGGCCGCGCCACCAACCCGAAGATCAAACTCGGCGTTTGCGGCGAACACGGCGGCGATCCGAGCAGTATCGACTTCTTCCACCGCGCAGGTCTCGATTACGTTTCCTGCTCGCCGTTCCGCGTACCGCTTGCTCGCCTTGCGGCTGCACAGTCGAACATCAAACATCCTCGTACCATACTCGGTAAAATAGGCAAGTTGTTCGGCAAGTAATTTCCGCGGCGAGTTCCGTAGCCGATAAATCGAAAATTTGCAAAATTCCCAAGAGGGCTTATTCGCAAAGAATAGGCCCTTTTCTTGTGTCCCCAAAGCAGTACATAATACGAAAATATTACTTTCCACGCAAGTTGAACATTTGAATTGATACATAATTTATAAGAGCAAATGTGATAAAATTGTATTTGATAAAGGTTCTTGTTTTTTGATAAAAAAATTTAATCTTTTTTTGATTTATTATTGACATCTGAATTTGTTTATGTTAAACTTATATCGAAAGAAAAAACGTTGACAAAAGGAGTGTAATATGGGTTATACGGACTTTGGGGAATTTATGAGGATACAGAGAATAAAGCATAATGAAATAATGTCAGATACGGCAAAATTATTAAATGTTGCCATTCCATTTGTTTCTGCTGTTGAGACAGGAAAGAGAAATGTACCTGACGGTTGGTTTGAAATTATTTCCGAACATTATTCTTTGTCAACGTTAGAGCAACAAAAGCTATTACAAGCTATTGCGGATTCCAAAACGCAGGCAAAGATATATTTAACGGGTGCAACTCAATCTCAAAGACGAGTTGCTTTGCAATTTCAACGTTCATTTGAAAGTTTGGATGAGGAAACAGCAAATGCAATATACAAACTACTGAATAAGGAGGATGAATGATTGGATTACGAAACAAAACCGACAAATCGTCTTGAATTGCGTTTATTTTCCGTGCTGTTTCGGTCGATTGCACAAATTGGACGAAGTGAGGTAATAGATCCCGTTGTATTACTTGATAAACTGCCGGATTTAGAAGGTTTTTCCGATGTTCAATATGAAGTAGTAGAAAATAATGAATTGCCGGGCAATGTGCCTACACAATGTGTTATAAACGATGATGGATACATGATACAGATTAAAGAGAATGTATATAGAGGAGCTGCCGAAAGAAAAGTTGGCGGATATAGAATGCATATTATGCATGAAATAATGCATGCGTTTGCAGATAAGCTTGGTTTCAAACCTATATATTCTCGTACAATAACAAAGAAAATGCCATGTTATTGTAGTCTTGAATGGATTGTGAAGGCTTTGGCCGGTGAGGTAATGATGCCATATGAGGCGACACAGGGCATGTCTGTTAAACAAATCATGAAGACATACGGAGTGTCCAAAACAGCGGCTAAATTCAGAATGTCATATTAACGCTGCATAAAAGAAAAGCGCATAAACGTTGTTGGCGCAACGATTACACGCCTTTCGGGAAGAATGCTAGTGCATCCACTCTTATTGCATTATAGCATCTCCCGTCTTTTATGTCAATTATTTGACAGCAACCAAAGGTTGACATTATTTTAACGGAGGCTATTATGCCAAAAACAACTATCCCTTACGGGACAAAGTGCAAGGATGTTTTTCACGCATTCATGGTACAGCATGCCGAGTTTGACGGAGAAATGGAAATTCCGTGTGTTAAAACTACCGACATGCTACCAACCCGACTTGTTCCGTTTTCTCACGCGATATCCGAAAAAGATCATTCGGGATTCGTGGTTTTTTACGAGCGTGATGAAAAAATCGAAACTTTCTGGAATAACCCCAAAAAGTATTTGCCCATGCTTAAACGATATGACGGAGTAATAACTCCCGATTACAGTTTATACTACGACATGCCCTATGCAATGCAAGTGTGGAATACTTATCGCGGCAAAGCGGTTGGCGCTTGGCTAAACGATAATGGAATCCCCACCATTCCAAATGTTCGTTGGGGCGATGAGTGCACATACGAATTGGCTTGTCTTGGCGTAGAACGTAATTCAACTATAGCGGTTGGGACGCACGGTTGTATCAAATCCAAAGAATATAGACACATGTTTATTCATGGGTTTGATTATATTTTAGACAAACTGAAACCCAAAAATGTTATAGTATATGGAAATGCCCCGCCAAGAATATTCGGCTTGGCGACAATGTACGGCGTTAATATATTACGGTTTGAAAGCGCCTTCTGCTTATCTCATAAAAAGGAGGTATGCTGATATGGGCGCGGGAAACAGCGGGCATTTCAAAGGAACAAGGGGAGGCAGAAGCCGCGTTGATGTCAATGCGGACAAGATGTCAAAAAGATATCCCGTAACTCAAAACGGGTATTTTGGGCAACTGGGTAAAAACAGCGGGGTTAGAGTGATATATAGTACATCGCCGATATGGACAGCAAAACACTTTTATTTGCAGATAAGCGCCGGGGGACATGAAGTCACATTATCTAATGGGCGTGGGAAACAAGCTATTTTCCCTGATGGGTCAAGAGTAATCATACGTTTATATTCCAAATCCGGAAGCCCTGCCGTTGAGATTCGCATTATTAAATCCGGACACATTAAAACGCAGAAAATTCACTTCGAGGAGAGAAAAAAATGACAAGATGGCAATTTGATAATAAGATGACACAAATGCTTCAAGGCGTGGTTGGTAAGCGGTTCTTGTCGTTTGAACGCGATACTTCCGTGGAAGGACAGTCCTATTGTACAGCTCGTCTCAATTTTGACGACATCTCCATATTGCTTAAAAACGAGGAAGAAGAAATCGCTACCTTTGAAGATGACGTCGTGCCGTATGAAGAAGCGGCAAAATTCACATGCAGCATAAGTGATCCTAATCAGCCCTTTGCCTCGGGGCTTGACGGTGTTGCCGTAAAAAAGCATATTGTCGATGAACTTGTTATGAGCGTCGCTATAGCGTCCGATACGATACAATGTATCGATCATGGAGTAAATATCATAATCGACATGGCTTTGATTATAAGGACGGAAAACCACACATATATCTTTTCAAAAAGCCATGTATGGTTTGATGAAGTGATTTCTATCAATATAGACAGAAACATAGATGATATTTGTCCTCTGCTTTCGGATCTGAACCTTTGGAACAACGACGGAGCATGGAACGTGACGGTGAAAAGAACCGTCAGAAATTTATAAAAACGCTTTATTACGGTTAAACAAGCGAATGGTACCCCTGCAAGTTGACATAATCTCGAAAGAGCCGAAAGTTCTGTTCTCACAAATCAGAAAATAGAGGTACATACATAAAGACCTTTGAAAAGACGGCAATACATTATTCAAAATACGGTGCACATATTGTTCCGGCGAGACCGTATGATTAGGAGGTAAATATGTTTTACGAAAAAGAAAATAATGGACTTGTGGCGTTAATATACTTTATCGACGATCTCTACAAGTTAAAACAAAACAAGACAGCAATATTTAAGTTCGTCTATGACAACAAAGTCATTGAGGCGAAGTACGACACAATGTTTGAATCGGACAACGGTGAAGAGTTGGATTCTCCCGAGTATGACGAGTACAACGCCATAGCTTTTGAAAATCTCGAAACGCATGAACTATTTGAAATTAACTATACAAACCTGCCAAAAGAACTTTATTGCAATGGCAAGAGAATTCTTTGACAGATAAAGCATAATCCGATAAATCGAAAATTTGCAAAATTCCCAAGAGGGCTTATTCGCAAAGAATAGGCCCTTTTGCTTTGCGGCTATAATCGTTAAAATCGTGTTTTTAGCGTAAAATACGCCCATATCGAAAATATTAAAAAATTTTATATAAATTACAGAAAAAACTTTTTAATTATTGTTGACAAACCTAAAACCGCGTGATATAATCCATAAGCAAAATTATTACCTGTAAAAGGCAAAGTGCGTTTTGTGGCGCAAATCCGAAGGAAATCAGCGAAAAAATGGATTTTACCAAGGTCATTTACGAAATAGAGGACAAGTATTTATCGCCGTATGCGTGCAAGTCGAAGGACACCAAGGGCAGAGTATTTCCGATAACGCCCTGTAATTTACGCACGGAATTTCAGCGCGACCGCGACCGCATAATCCATTGCAAGTCTTTCCGTCGGCTCAAACACAAGACGCAAGTGTTCCTCGCGCCCGAGGGAGACCATTATCGCACGCGTTTGACTCACACTTTGGAAGTCAGTCAGATAGCGCGGAGCATTGCACGGGCATTGCGAATGAACGAAGACCTTGTCGAGGCGATAAGTCTCGGCCACGATTTGGGACATACGCCTTTCGGACATGCGGGTGAGCGCGCGCTCAACCGAAAAATGCGGGACGAAGGCGGTTTCAGCCACGCCGCGCAGTCATTGCGAGTAGTCGATTGCGTAGAGTATGACGGAAAGGGCATGAACCTGACTTTCGAGGTGCGCGACGGAATAGTGAACCACACGCGAAAGGGCAACCCCGCGACGCTCGAAGGTAAAATCGTGTGTTTCAGTGACCAGATAGCATATCTCAATCATGACGTGGACGACGCAATACGCGGCGGAGTTATCAAGGCGACGGACCTTCCGCAATCGGTAATCGATACATTCGGTAACTCACACGGGAAGCGTATCGACTCTATGATACGGGATATCATAGAAAACAGTTACGGTAAGAATGCCGTATCGCCGAGCGAGCGCGCCGCGTTCGCGATCGAGGATTTTCGTAAGTTTATGTTTGACCGCGTATACAGTTCTTCGCTTGCAAAGTCCGAAGAGCCCAAAGTAGAGAACATGATAGAAATGCTGTTCGATTACTTCCTTGCGCATATGGACGAAATGCCGGAGTTTATTCTCAAATCCGACGCAAGCGATAAACAAAAGGTTTGCGATTATATTGCGACGATGAGCGATACATACCTCATTCACGTTTTCGAGCGAATATACGTACCCAAGGGTTGGGAAAAGTTATAGGAAAGGAAGATGGATTTCAGCGAGTTTTGCAGTCGGCTTCTCGAAAATACCGACATAGTCAAATTGATATCGCGTTATTGTACGCTGAGGAGAACAGGCAACACATTCAAAGCGCTCTGTCCTTTTCACAGCGAGCGTACGCCGTCTTTCGGAGTAGACCCCAATAAGCAATTATATTATTGTTTCGGATGCGGAAAGGGCGGAAATGCCATAACTTTTTTGAAGGATATCGAGAATATCGAAAGTATCGACGCAATCAAAATGCTTGCCGATGAGGCGAATATGGAATTGCCCGAATTCTCCGGAAAAAGCGCCCCGAAAATCGATAAGCAAAAACGCATAAGATTATTCGAACTAATGCGTGAAGCCGCCCGTCATTACAACGAAAATCTTCGTTCTCCCAAAGCGGCGGCGGCAAACGCATACATAGAAAAGCGTAAATTACCGTCCAATATCGTAACACGCTTCGGGCTCGGTTATTCCATAGACTATACCGAAATAATAACCTATCTCAAAAGCAAGGGTTACGACGAATCGGAGATGAAAGAAGTCGGACTTGTCGGGCAAAGCGCGCGGGGCTATTACGACTTATATTGCGGTCGACTTATGTTTCCGATCATAAGTTCTCTCGGACAAGTTGTGGGGTTCAGCGGAAGAGTGCTGGAAAAGACGGACAAGGCGAAATATTACAACACGCCGCAGACCGAACTTTTCGACAAATCCAAAACGGTTTACGCTATCAATCTCTTGAAAAAGCGTAGACAGCACGGCCCGCTCGACTATTTAATAATGTGCGAAGGACAAATGGACGTCATCGCACTGCACAAAGCGGGCTTTGATACGGCGGTCGCAAGCATGGGTACCGCGCTCACTCAACAGCATGCCAGACAAATAAAGAATTATGCCGACAAGGTCTACATCAGTTACGACGGAGACGGAGCCGGGCAAAAGGCCACTATGCGCGGACTTGATATTCTTCGCGAACAGGGATTGACGGTGAAAGTCGTGCAACTTCCGGACGGATTGGACCCCGACGAGGTGGTGAATGAGGGCGGAGCCGAAGCATATCGCAAACTACTCGAAGAAGCGTTGCCTCTTACAGAGTATAAATTGAAAAAACTCCGAGAAAGATATAATTTAAGCGATCGTGACGACCGCGCCAAATATGCGGCGGAAGCCGTGGCGATAGCGCGCAAGCCGGACAACCCCGTTGAAACGGAAGAATATCTTCAAACCATAGCGACGGAAACGGGTTACGACATAAACGTTCTTCGTCGTCAGGCTAAGATCGCCGAGCCGGAAGAGGAAAAGTCGGAGCCGTCCGAAGCGCCGAAAGAGGGAACTTTCAATAGGTATCGAATTTTTCTTCTCGCCGCTTACATAGCGGATCGGGAGTATGTCAGAACCGAAGATATGACGGAGATCTTTACGGACGGCTTGGGAAAACTTATCGTAGACTCGGTGACCGACAGTAGATTAAAAGGAATGAAAGACGTGAGTGCGTTACTGTACTCCGATCTGCCCGACGAATATCGGAATCAATTGACCCCCATTATCGAATTCGATTTTAACGACTTGGATAGTCGTGATATGTACGGGGAATGCGTATTGAAGATGAAAATCGAAAGGCTGAGCAGAGAACGTAACGAACTTATGAAAAAATTCGATGAGAGCAAGGATGAAAATTTGCTGATTCGAAGCGAGAAACTCAAAAAGGAAATCTCGGAATTGAGGAGTAACGGAGGTAAAAATGATTGAAAACGATAAAACGCCGACCGAAGAATCAAATGTTGTTTTGAATGAAAAAATCGTAAAAGAATTGAACAAATTGATAGCGGTGGGAAAGCAACGCGGAAGCCTCTCGGCGGACGAGGTAGGTGAGAAAATAGTGGTTTCCTGCGAAGCCACCGCAATGGAAATCGACGAAGTTTTTCGTATCCTCGAACAGAACGGAATAAAAGTCAAGGACGCTCAGATAGAACCCATAAAGGACGATTCTCTGGAAAAAATTCTTACGGATACGACCATTTCGTCGGACGACCCCGTAAAAGTCTATCTTAAAGATATCGGCAGAGTGCAGCTCCTTTCGAGCGACGAAGAAATCGAACTCGCAAAAAGAATGGCGGAAGGGGACGAGAAAGCGAAAGCGCGTCTTTCCGAGGCAAATCTCCGCCTTGTCGTATCGATTGCAAAACGTTACGTCGGCAGAGGCATGTTGTTTCTCGACCTCATACAAGAAGGAAACATCGGTTTGATGAAGGCCGTAGATAAATTCGACTATACCAAAGGATTTCGTTTTTCGACGTATGCCACCTGGTGGATTCGTCAAGCGATAACTCGAGCCATAGCCGATCAGGCTCGCACCATTCGCATACCCGTGCACATGGTAGAGACCATTAACAAACTTACCAGAACAACGCGTTTTCTCGTACAGGAACTCGGCCGCGATCCCACTCCCTCGGAAATAGCGCGGGAGATGGGTATAACCGAGGACAAGGTGCGTGAAATTCAGAAGATAGCGCAGGACCCCGTGTCTCTCGAAACGCCTATCGGAGAGGAAGAGGACAGCCACCTCGGTGACTTTATCGAAGACACACACGCGACGAGTCCTCAGGATCAGGTTGCCAATACTTTGCTCAAAGAGGAACTCATGCGCGTGCTTGAAACGCTCACGCCGCGCGAGCAGGCGGTTATCCGTCTCCGCTACGGTATAGACGGTTCTCATCCGCGCACGCTCGAAGAAGTCGGAAAGCGTTTCGGTGTTACGAGAGAGCGTATCAGACAGATAGAGGCAAAGGCGCTCAGAAAACTCCGCAACCCCGCGAGAAGCAAGCGGTTAAAGAGTTTTCACTCCGAATCTTGAGATTCGCTAAAATAATATCCGTCGTTCCGAAGTGTAAATTGCTTGCGGAGGTCGGGTGTGACCATGCGAGGCTGACAGAAACGGCGCTTGCAAACGGATTGACCGAAAGCGCGATCGTCTCGGATATAAGCGAGAAATGCCTTGCGAAAGCACGCCGAACCCTGCGCAATTATACCGACGTAACGTATATCGCGGGCGACGGCGTGGTTACGGACGGACGACAGCCCGACTGCATAATAATATGCGGTATGGGCGGTCACACGATAGCGGATATTCTTTCACGGTATAACGGAAACGCCACTCTCGTATTATCCCCGCAATCCCACGCCGAAATCGTGCGCCGTAAACTTTACGAAATGGGATATGCGCTCAGCGTGGACGAGTGTTTCGAAGACGGCGGCAAATTTTACGACTTGCTTCGCGCCGAAAAAGGCAGAGCGGTCCCGGACGAAACGCAGATATATTACGGTATATTTTACAAGGTTGAAAACCCCGCGCTTAAAAAACGTCTCAATCGCATGTTACTTAATCTTTACGGAGATAAGGACAAAAATTCCGCACGAATATCCGAAATCGAGGAGGTTTTGAAATGGCAGCAATAAAAGACATTTTATCCATACTTCGCGATTTCGCCCCCGAACGCGATACCGAGCCGGATTTCGACGACAACGTCGGGCTTATAATAGGGTCGGAAAATTCGGAGACGGACAAAGTATTGCTTTGTCTCGACTGTACGGAAAACGTAGTCGAAGAAGCGGCTCGTCTCAACGCAAAACTCATAATATCTCATCATCCCGCGATATTTCTTCCCATAAAGAGCGTCACCGACGAAGATCCGACGGGCAGAATGATACTCGCTGCGGCGAAGAACGGAATAACCGTTTACAGCGCGCATACCAACCTCGACTTTTGCAAAGGCGGCTTGAACGATTATGCGGCAGAACTCGCGGGGCTGAAAAACGTTTCCGAAATGGAAACGTTGGACGGAATTGCCGTCGGACGAGTGGGCGACTCGGATAAAATTACGCTCGGCGCGCTTGCCGCAAAACTTGCAAAGAATTTTGACGACGGTCATGTGCGCGTAGTGGGCGATAAAGACGCGGAAATTCGCAAAATAGCGATAATAAACGGCGGCGCGGGAAGTTTGAGATACGTGCGGCTTGCGGCGGATTGCGGAGCGGATTGTTATGTGACTGCGGACGTACCGCATCATGTGTTGCTTTTTGCGGCTCAAAGCGGAATGAATATGATAATTATGCAACATTACGCAATGGAAGCCGTATACTTAAAACGTCTTGCCGAAATATTAACAAAATCGGCTGCCGAAAGGGGTATTCGCGTTGGTTTTCAAATAAGCGAGAGCGAATACGATCCCGTCGGAAAGGAGAGATTATGACAGAAAATTTCGAAAACATGATAGCATATCAACGATTGGATATTGCGCTTCGTAAGATGATAATAGAGTTTAACAAGCATCCCGACAAGAAACGTCTGGACGCCGAGCGCACAAAGTTCAACGACGTGCAAGCAAATCTCGACGCAGGCTCGGTTGAAGCGCAAACGCTTGCGGAAGAAATCGAAAAGATATATACCGAATTCAAAGCGACGGAAAAGACTTTGGATAGCGTAATAAAAGATTACGAGGCGGCGACGGACGAAGAAAAAGCAAAATTTTTACCTCAGCTCGAATCGCTTAAATCACGCGTCGACAGTTGCAAGAATAAAATATCAAGCAGAATAGAACGCATAAAGCGTATTTCTTCGGATTCATACATGAATCTCAATACTAAAAAGGCGGTGAAGGATGAATTCGATAAGATCAAAAAGAGACTTGACGAATATAAATTAAAAATCATGCCCGATCGCGATAAAATCGAAGGGGAAATGAAAGCGCTCGAAAGTAAGATCGACGGCGACGTGCTTTCCCTTTACAAAAAGGCGAAATCCGAGGGTGTGGCGTTGCCTGTCTTTGTGCCGGCTACGGGAGATAACGAAAATAATTACGCATGCGGCGGTTGCGGAATGCTCTTGTCACAGACGAGCAAAAGTGAACTTAAATCCAAAAATATTTGTCAGTGCGAGACCTGCCGAAGGCTGATATACCGCAAATAACCGACCGATAGGGAGGGAATAATAATGGTTAAAAAAGGGGTAATATTATGCGGAGGACAGGGTACGCGGTTTCTTCCCGCGACCAAGGCTCTTCCGAAGGAAATGCTGCCTATCGTCGATACTCCCGTGTTGCAATACATAGTCGACGAAATGATAGACAGCGGCATAACCGATATCTGTATAGTGATTTCTCCGGGCAAAGAAGAAATCGTCCGTTATTTTTCGCCTAAGGGTAAACTCGAAAAAACTCTGCGCAAAAAGGGAGACGATAAAGGTTTGTCCGCTTTGAAACGCATTAACAGGGGCGCAAAGTTCATTTTCGCCGTGCAGAAATTGCCGAAAGGAATGGCGGACGCATTGCTGAAAGCGCGCGAATTTGTCGGGGACGACGCGTTCGTGCTCTCGACGGGCGACGACCTCGTAAAAGCGCCCGTGCCAGTGAGCAAACAACTCATAGACGCTTACGAAAAAAGCGGTAAGAATGTGCTCGGCGGTCAAACCGTGCCCGAGGATAAAATTCACATGTACGGATGTGCCGCTCTCGGAGAGGAATTGTATGGCAACGGCCGTGCGCACCTTTGCACCGCAATCGTGGAAAAGCCGAAAAAAGAAGAAGCGCCGAGCCTCTTTGCCGCTCTCGGGAGATACGTTTTGACGTCGGAAATATTCGATAAAATTTCGATGATAAAGCCGGATAAGCGCGGCGAATTGCAAGTCACCGACGCTTTGCGCCTGCTTGCGGACGAGGGTAAACTCTGTACTTATGATTTCGAAGGCTATCGGTACGATATGGGCAATAAGGCAGGCGCGGTTCAGGCAACAATAAGTTACGCGCTCGAACATCCCGACACCGCAAAAGAAACAAAAGAATTCCTCCAAGGATTGAAATTATAATGTTTAACGCATTGACTTTTGATAAGGATATATTAAAACGTGCGGGCAGTAAGAACTGTTCGCACATTTACTATGTGGGTAAAACTCCGATAAAAGCGGATAAAGTCACAGATTTTCTGCTCGTAGACGAAGAATTTGACGGTAAGTTTAACGGAAATGTTTATCTCTCGTCACTGTTGCTCGACGACAGAATAATCGACGACGTAATTGACTATGTGCTGTCGGAAAAATGCAAAATAATCATAAACGCATGCTCGACGTTGAATGAAGTGGGCGAGTGCGATAAACGCTTCGGCGCTACGCCGATCGGACTTGCCCATAAGTTCGGTCTGCTTGACGGCGCTTATGTTTCGGGCTGCACATATTTGGATAAGGACGATATCGACTTGATAAATCAGTCCGGCGCGAAAGTAATACTCACACCGTCCGCAACTCTCGGAGAGGGCATGGGCATACCTCCGCTCCGAATGTTAATATCCCTTGGCGCGATAGTTCACCTCGGAAGCGGACTTGCCGAGTATAATAAGGAAGGGGATATGATTTTCGAACGCAATCTCATATCTTTGGCAGTCAGCGGCGCACATTGCACCCGTCACGCCGTATCCGATGCCGACTTGGATAAAATGTTGAGATACTCGGATAGATAACCGTCATTTCGTTCGAAACACGACAAATTAAAAATATAACTCAAAATGCCGAATATCAACAAAATTTTGTTGACATTCAAATGTAAATGTAGTATTATAACAAGGCTTTCAGTGAAAGTATGCGGTTGTGGCGGAATTGGCAGACGCGCAAGACTAAGGATCTTGTGGGCGACCGTGCAGGTTCAACTCCTGTCAACCGCACCAAGTCAGTATAATCCGAACCAAATACTCGTAACGAGTAAATGGTTCGGATTTACTTTTTATCTATGAGCATAGTTTCGGGCTTGATTTATGCGGAGTTTTATGCTATAATATTAG
>CANQCB010000013.1 GCA_947589145.1 uncultured Clostridia bacterium
AACTCTTCTGCGCTTGGGCGGTCTGCATCCGTTGTGCGGAATGGGCGATACGTCTATGATCGCCGTAACCTTTATGCCGCAAGCCTCTACGGCGCGTATCGCGGATTCTCTGCCCGCACCGGGACCTTTAACATAAACTTCCGCGCTGCGCATTCCTGCGTCATACGCTTCTTTCGCCGCCTTTTCGCAGGCTATCTGAGCCGCGAACGGAGTGCTCTTTCTGCTGCCGCGGAGACCCGTGGCGCCGGCGCTCGAAGCGGTTATGGTGTTGCCTCTCTCATCCGTAACGGTGATGATGGTATTGTTAAAAGAAGCCTGAATGTGCACCTGACCTTTGTCAACGCCTTTGGTGATTCTTTTCTTTGCCGTAACTTTCTTAACTGCCATTTTCTACTCCTTACGCCTTGGACTTCTTTCTGCTTACAGTGCGCTTCGGACCCTTGCGAGTACGTGCGTTCTGCTTGGTGGACTGACCGCGGACGGGAAGCCCCTTTCTGTGCCTTACTCCGCGATAGCAACCGATTTCCATAAGACGCTTGATACTGAGAGAGACGTCTCTGTGAAGATCTCCCTCCGTAACTACGTTCTTATCAATGTATTCCCTGAGACGCTGTACCTCGTCTTCGGTGAGGTCTTTTACGCGCGTGTCGGGGTTGACTTTGGTTTCCGCCAAAATCTTGTTTGCCGTGGGTCTGCCTATGCCGTAAATATAGGTGAGTCCTATCTCTACGCGCTTTTCTTTGGGCAAATCGATACCTGCAATTCTTGCCATTTTGTTCTCCTGATTGGTTTAGATAAATTATCTATATCATCACGCTTCGCCCGTCGTCGTGGAATGTCAACTCGGAACGAAAGCAAATTATTTTCGGACTTAGCCTTGTCTCTGCTTGTGGTTGGGGTATTTGGAACAAATTACCATTACCTTACCGTGTCTCTTTATGACTTTGCATTTGTCGCACATGGGTTTTACGGAAGTACGAACTTTCATAATATATCTCCTTGAAACTGATTTTCTTTTTTGTCAGGTTTTGTTGCGGTAAGTTATCCTGCCGCGAGTTATGTCGTACGGTGACATCTCGATCTTCACCGAGTCTCCTTCGAGTATCCTGATGTAGTGCTGCCGTATCTTACCGGATATTGTTGCGGTTACGATAAATCCGTTGGTAAGTTTTACCTTGAACATCGCGCCGCGCAAACATTCGATTACGACGCCCTCCGCTTCAATAGCGTCAGATTTCGACATATATCCTCCCTGTTTAGTCAGAAGTCAATCTTCTGATTGCCGTCACAAGTGCGGCGTCCGTCTTGGGAACGGTCACGCTTATGCCCGTGTCGGACAAATGTTTAACGTTCTTTTTCTTCGGAGCGGCAAGCGCGTGACGTTTACCGTCCGCTACGAGAGCATAGCCCTTTTCGTCAAACCCGAGGACGATGTAAGTCTTGCCTTTATCGCCGCCCGCTTTGCTTATGACTGCGCTTCCCGTCTGCATAATCTCACTCCGTTAATATCTCGGCGCCGTTTGCGGTGACAAGCACCGTGTTCTCGTAATGCGCCGCCGGAAGTCCGTCCGCCGTTCGACAAGTCCAACCGTCGCGGTCGATCCCGACATTCCAATCGCCCATGGTTATCATCGGCTCGATCGCAAGACACATTCCCGCTTTGAGCGTCGGTCCGGTGCCTGCCCTGCCGTAGTTCTCTATGACGGGATCTTCATGCATATTTTTGCCGATACCGTGTCCCGTCATCGCGCGCACAACTCCGTACCCCGCAAGTTCCGCGGTGAGCTGTATGGCGTGCTGTGCGTCGCCGAGACGCGCTCCGTCCTTTATCTTCGCAACACCGTTATAAAAACACTTTCGCGTTACGTCGATAAGGCGTTGCTTTTCCGGGCTTATCTCGCCTACCGCATACGTCCTCGTGGCGTCGGCGCAATACCCGTCGAGTTTCAAGACGATGTCCACGCTGACTATCTCGCCGTTTTTAAGAACTTTGAGAGAGGGTATGCCGTGCACGACTATGTCGTCCGTCGATATGCACGCGGCGGCGGGATATCCGTGATACCCTTTGCAGGGAGCGGTCGCGCCGAGAGAAAAAATCTTTTTCTCTATCTCCGCGTTTATCTCCAAGGTCGTTATGCCCGGGCGAATGAGCGTGCCTACGGTTTCGAAAACCTCTTTGAGCGCTCTTCCCGCTCTTTTTAACTTTTCGATCTCCTGCCCCGTTCTGATGGGTATCATCCGAGTACCTTCTTGATCTCCGCAAATACTTCGTCGGGCGTTCCCATTCCGTCTACCGTGAAGAGTTTGCCCTGCTTCTCGTAATATTCCACGAGAGATGCCGTCTGCGTCGCATATACCTGCAAGCGGGATCTTACCGTTTCTTCCCTGTCGTCCACGCGCTGCGTCATTTCGCAACCGCATTTCGGGCAGGTGTTAGCCCCGCCGAGCACGGATATGTGCGTCGTATATCCGCAATCGAGGCAACTTCTCCTTCCGCAGATCCTGTCCGTCAGGATATCGAAGTCGACGCGTATGTCTATTACTTTGTCGATCTTCGCGATCCCGTCGAGCTGCTGCGCCTGGTTGAGGTTGCGGGGGAAGCCGTCGAGCATGAAGTTCTTGCCGTGCACCTCGTCCAGTGCGGACTTGACGATTTTAAGCGTCACTTCGTCGGGGACGAGAAGTCCTTTCTTTATATAAGACCTCGCTTCCTCGCCGATCTCCGTTTGACGTCTCATGTGACGGCGGAATATGTCGCCCGTCGATATGTGGGTCAAACCGTAGTTTTCTTCGATACGCGTTGCCTGAGTGCCTTTCCCCGCACCCGGCGCGCCTAAAAGAATTATGTTCATCTTATCCCCCTTTTCGACACCGCAGCGCCCTCGCGCCGCCCTGCCGAAAACAAACCGTAAGCGTTTAAGCCGACGACTTACGCCGCGATCGTTTTATTTCAAAAAGCCCTTATACTGCCGCATCATCAACTGGCTTTCGAGCTGTTTCTGGAAGTCGAGAGCCACCGATACGACGATCAGCATACCCGTCGAACTGAACGCGCTCGTAAGCCCGTTGCTTTGAAGATCCGGGAATGCCGCCGCGTTTACCCAAGTCAGGATAAGACCGGGAACGACGAACACGAGGAGCAGGTAAATCGCGCCGAAAAGCGTCAATCTTCTGTTCACTCTTTTGAGGTATTCCATCGTCGCTTTACCCGGTCGTATGCCCGGAATAAAGCCGCCGTATTGCTGCAAGTTTCTTGCGACCTCGTCGGGTCGGAACTGTATGAGCGAATAGAAATAACTGAAAAACAATATGAGCAGACCGGCAAGTACGTAATAGCCCCAAGGAAGCGTTCCCGTCGGCGAGAAATATTGATACCACCAGTTAGTGCCCCGAACTCCGCAAAGCTGCATTATGAGCTGAGGGAAGGAAATTATCGCCGTTGCGAAAATTATGGGAAGCACGCCGGACGCGTTGATCTTGATGGGGATATGAGTACTCTGTCCGCCGTATTGTTTTCTGCCCTTGATCTGCTTTGCATACTGTACGGGAACTTTGCGCTCCGCTCCGTCGATAAATACCATAAATCCGAAAATTACGATTATTATGAGGAAGAATGTAAGAAGCTGCCAAGGCGCGGAGTCCGGATGAGTGCCCCAAGACGTTATGTTGTTGAGAATGGCAAGTCCCGCGGATGAAAGGATACCGACGAAAATCATAAGAGAGATACCGTTGCCGATACCGAGGTCGGTAAGTTTCTCGCCCAGCCACATGGTGAATATCGCGCCTGCGACAAGGACTATCGATACTATCATTCCGACTACCCACACGGGCATCTCGACCGAGAAAATACCCGTTTGAAGATAAGTCGTGGTATTGCCTTCGTCGACGTACATATTCGCAAGGCTGATCGTTACCCCGATAGCCTGCACGAGAGCAAGTATAACCGTAAGCACGCGAGTGAACATAGCGGTCTTTCGCTTTCCTTCGTCGCCCTGTTTACTCCAACGTTCAAGCACGGGAATCGCAACCGTGAGCAGTTGCGCTATTATAGACGCGTTAATATAAGGAGAAATACCGAGGGCGAGGAGCGCGCCGTTTCCGAGCGCATTACCCGATATGCCGTTGAGCAGCACCAGAAACGAGTTCTGAGTGCTTCCCTCGAACGCCGTCGCCAAATCGGGCGAGACGCCGGGCGTAGGTATCCAGCACCCTACTCTGTATATGAACAGAATCAAAAGGGTGAAGAGTAGCTTCGTCCGTACTTCCTTATTCTTGAACGCATTTGCCAGAGTCTTGAACATTTTTATTTAACCTCTGCCGTACCGCCTGCTGCCGTAATCTTCTTTTCGGCATTCTCGGTGAATTTCTTCGCGACTACGGTAAGTTTTTTGGTGAGTTCGCCGTCGCCGAGTATTTTGAGCCCGTACGGCTCGATCTTGGAAAGTATTCCTCTTTCAAGAAGAAGTTCCGCCGTAACCGTCGTGCCGTTTTCGAATATTTCGAGTTCGCTTACGTTGACCGTGGAATATACCTTTTTCCAATTATTGTCGAAACCCGCTTTGGGAAGTCTGCGCGTAAGTCCGAAAATCTGACCTTCGAAACCGGGGCGTACTCCGCCGCCGCTTCTCGCCCACTGACCTTTCGCGCCCTTGCCCGAAGTCTTACCCGTGCCGGATCCGATACCTCTGCCGAGACGTTTGGGAGCTTTCTTCGCTCCTTTTGCCGGTTTTAATTCGTTTATAATCATAGTTTTATACCTCTGTTAAGCCTCGCTGACCTCTACGAGGTGCTTGACTACGAATATCATGCCGCGCGTGCATTCGTTGTCTTTCTTTACGACGGTTTGACCTATCTTCCGAAGTCCGAGCGCCTCTACCGTCTTTTGCTGCTTGGCAAGTCTGCCGCTTGTACTCTTGACGAGAGTAATCTTTAACATCTTATCTGCCATTTCGATTCACCTCACGCCTGTATTTCTTCCACGGTCTTGCCGCGAAGAGCCGCTATCTGCTCGGGAGAACGGAGTTGTTTGAGCCCTTCGAGCGCCGCGCGAACGGTGTTGATGGGGTTGCGCGAACCGTAAGACTTCGTCGTTATGTTCTTTATTCCGGCAAGTTCCACCACCGCACGGACGCTGCCGCCCGCGATGACGCCGTTACCTTCGGGAGCCGGCTTCATGAGAACCGTACTCTTTCCGAATTTGCCGTTTGCCGTATGAGGAATGGTCGTTCCGTTGAGCGGGATCGTAATCATTTGACGGCGAGCGATAAGCTCCGCTTTCTTGATAGCTTCGGGAACTTCCTTGGCCTTGCCCGTTCCGATACCCACTTTGCCCTTTCCGTCGCCCACTACAACGAGCGCCGCAAAACGCATTATTCGTCCGCCTTTGACGACTTTGGTTATTCTGTTGACCGCGACGAGTTTGCTGTTTATGCCGTCGTCCTGTTTAAGTTCTTCTTTCTCTCTTCTTGCCATTGTCGTCACCTCAAATTTCCAGACCGCCGCTGCGCGCGCCGTCTGCGAGTGCCTTTACTCTGCCGATATAAAGATAACCGCCTCTGTCAAAGACCGCTTTCTTGATCCCCAGCGCCTTCGCTTTCTCCGCAATGGCGCGACCTACCAATTCCGCAGCTTCCGACTTGGTCTTGCCGCCGAAATCCACGCCTTTGGAAACGGTGGAGGCGGCGCAAAGAGTTACCTGCTTTTCATCGTCGATAAGTTGAGCATAGATGTGTACGCTGCTGCGATATACCGAAAGACGGGGACGTTCCGCCGTGCCGTTGACGTGCTCGCGGACTCTCTTGTGTCTCTTTTGTCTGATTTGGTTTTTATTGCTCTTGTTTATCATAACTCTTTATTACTTCTTACCCGAAGTCTTGCCCTCCTTGCGGATTACGACTTCGTCGCTGTAATGTATACCGTATCCGTGATAAGGCTCTACCGGACGGGCGGCCTTGACCTTAGCCGCGAACTGTCCGACAGCCTCTTTCGACATGCCCGTGATAACGACTTGAAGGGTCTTTTTGTCCTTGTCGTCGCCTTCCTTCGCCTCGGCTTTGACGCCAGAAGGAAGTTCGAACTCTACGGGGTGCGAATATCCGATATTGAGAACGAGTTTATTGCCCTGAACCGCCGCTCTGTAACCGACGCCCGCAATTATAAGAGTCTTGCTGAACGGAGTTACCGCGCCGTTTACCATGTTGGCAATGAGCTGACGGTAAAGTCCGTGAGCGGCTCTCGCCTCGTTTATCTCGGCATTGCGCTCGACTATTACGTGGCCGTTCTCTATCTTTACGGTGATGTATTTGCTTGCTATTTTTTGTTGGCTCTCTCCGAGAGGTCCTTTTACGCTGACGACGTTGCCGTCAACGGCTACTTCGACCTTTGCGGGGATCGCTATGGGTAATCTACCTATACGAGACATTGTGCCCTCCTTACCAAACGTACGCGAGCACTTCGCCGCCGACTTTGTTCGCTCTCGCGCTTCTGTCCGTCATTACGCCTTTCGAAGTGGAGATGATCGCGATTCCCAAACCGTCGAGCACCTTGGGAAGGTCCTCGCAATTTGCGTATACGCGCAGTCCGGGCTTGGATATTCTTTTGAGATTGGTTATTACTCTCTGTCCCGCCGGACCGTATTTCAACGTAATCTTTATTACGTCGTGTTCTTTTTTCGATTCGGCGTCCGCTTCTTTGACGACTTCGACAGCGGAAACATATCCTTCTTCGAGAAGTATGTCCGCTATCGCTTTTTTCATCTTGGAAAGAGGTACGCTTACCGTTTCCTTGCGCGCGGTGAGCGCGTTTCTGACTCTTGTGAGAAGATCTGCAATGGGATCCGTTGTAATCATTTTTCGCGCCTCCTTACCAACTTGATTTCTTAACGCCGGGGATCTCTCCCTTGTATGCAAGTTCTCTGAAACAGATTCTGCAAATTCCGTATTTGCGGAGAACTGCGTGCGGTCTGCCGCAAACGGAACATCTCGTGTATGCTCTCGTCGAGAATTTTGCAGGTCTCTGCTGTTTGTTTTTCATTGCTTTCTTTGCCATGGTAGTTCTCCTTAATTCCTGAATGGCATTCCGAGTTTGGTCAGAAGCGCCTTTGCCTCGTCGTCGGTCTTTGCGGTCGTGATCACGGCCACATCGAATCCGCGCAGTTTTTCCACGAGTTCATAAGCGATTTCGGGGAAAATTATCTGTTCTTTGACTCCGAGCGCGTAGTTGCCTCTGCCGTCGAAAGACTTACCCGATACGCCGCGGAAGTCACGAACGCGAGGGAGCGCAATCGATACGAGCTTGTCGAAAAACTCATACGCTTTCAATCCTCTGAGCGTTACTTTCGCGCCGATCGTCATGCCCTCTCTGACTTTGAAGTTTGCGACCGACTTTTTCGCCTTACAGATCACGGGCTTTTGTCCCGTTATCAGTCCGAGTTCGGATATGGCGGTCTGTACGCTCTTCGCATTGTCCTTGACGTCGCCCAATCTCATGTTTACGACGATTTTGTCGATCTTGGGTACTTCCATGACGTTTTTGTATCCGCGTTCGCTTTCAAGCGCAGGTACGATCTCTTCGAGATAACGCGCGTACAATCTGTTTCTGCCGTCCTGCGAGTATTTCTTCGCAGCGGCTTGCTTTTTCGTTACAGGTTCAGCGGCTTTCTGTCCTGCCGATGCCGCCTGTTTCTTATTCGTTTCTGCCACTATGGGTCCCTCCGGTATTTTCTACCTTGTTCTCGATTATTCCTTGTCTGCGGCTTCTGCCTTCGACTTTCTTGCGGTTTTCTTTACGGGTGCGGTCGTTTCGCCGTCCTCGCTCTTCGCCTTTCTTGCGGGCTTTTTCTCTTTCTTCGCTTTTCCCGCTTTGTCGAGAGACGCGCCGCAATGCTTGCATACTCTGGTCTTTTTTCCGTCTGCAATGACGTGTCCCACTCTCGTCGGCTTTCCGCAATCGGGGCAAACTATCTGCACGTTGGAAACGTGAATGTTGCCCGGTTCTTTTTGAATTCCGCCCGGGGTCTGCGCGTTGCGGGGCTTGACGTGCTTGGTTATGATGTTTATACCCTCGACAACGACGGTCTCGTTCTTGGGCGACGCGGATATGACCGTGCCTTTCTTGCCCTTATCCTTGCCTGCGAGGACGATTACGTGATCGCCTTTCTTTACGTTCAAACTGTTCACTTCCGTCCTCCTCTTAATATACCTCGGGAGCGAGCGAGATTATTTTCATATAATCCTTTTCGCGAAGTTCCCTTGCAATGGGTCCGAAGATACGAGATCCTCTGGGCTGCTTCTGGTTGTCGATTATGACTGCCGCGTTATCGTCGAACCTGATATGGCTTCCGTCGGGGCGCGTAATGCCCTTGTGACTGCGGACGATAACCGCCTTGACTACGTCGCCTTTCTTGACGGCGCCGCCCGGCGTTGCGGACTTGACCGACGCTACGATAACATCGCCGATGTTACCGCTGCGTCTGAAGGAGCCGCCGAGGACGCGTATGCACATTATTTCTTTTGCGCCGCTGTTGTCGGCTACTTTCAAATATGTCTGCGGTTGAATCATGGCTTAACTCCTTACTTTGCTTTCTCCACGATACGAACGAGACGGAAGTACTTATCTTTGGAAAGAGGTCTTGTCTCCTCTATTTCCACGGTATCGCCCACGCCTGCTTCGTTGTTTTCGTCGTGAACCTTATACTTCTTGGTCTTGTTCATCGTCTTTTTGTATATGGGGTGCTTTACTTTGTCGCGAACGGCAACTACGACGGTCTTTTCCATCTTGTCGCTGACGACTACTCCCACCCTGACTTTGCGTTCGTTTCTGACTGTTGCTTCCATTGCTTTTCTCCTTACGCCTGCTTAGCTTTGCGCTCGCCGATCACGGTCTTGATGCGCGCGATATCGCGTTTGGTGTTTTTGAGCTGCATGGGGTTGGTCAACTGATGAGTAGCATGACTGAAACGCAGGTTGAACAGTTCCGCTTTGAGCTCGACCAACTTTGCTTCGAGTTCGGCGTCCGTCATTTCGTGTACTTGCTTACCTGTCATTTTGCTTCAACCTCCTCTTTCACTCCCGTCAACTGCTCGCCTTTGCGAAGGAACTTGCACTTTACGGGGAGTTTATGGGACGCGAGTCTGAGCGCTTCTTTGGCCACGTCTTCCGAGACGCCGGCTATTTCGAACATAACCCTGCCCGGTTTTACCACCGCCACCCAGAACTCGGGAGAACCTTTACCTGAACCCATTCGGGTGTCGGCAGGCTTCTTTGTAACGGGCTTGTGAGGGAATATGTCGATCCACACCTGTCCGCCACGCTTGATATATCTCGTCATCGCTATACGGGCCGCCTCTATCTGACGGGAGGTTATCCAACCGCATTCCGTTGCCGCGAGACCGAACTCGCCGTATGCGACCTTATTGCCTCTCAAAGCCTCGCCGCGCATTCTGCCGCGATGAACTCTTCTTCTCTTTACTCTTTTAGGCATCAACATTGTCGTTTCCTCCTTTCTCGGGCTTATTGGCCTTGGAAAGTACCTCGCCTTTGTAAATCCATACCTTGACGCCGATCACGCCGAAAGTCGTATGTGCCTCGGCAAAACCGTAGTCGATGTCCGCTCTGAGCGTTTGAAGAGGAATGGAACCGTCGTGATAATGCTCGCTGCGCGCTATCTCCGCGCCGTCAAGTCTGCCGCTTACCATAACCTTCACGCCTTTCGCGCCGCTGCGCATTACGTTTCCCATGGCTTTCTTCATGGTGCGGCGGAAAGATTCGCGCTTTTCGAGACGGAATGCGATACTCTCCGCAACGAGCGTCGCGTCGAGATCTATCTTCTTTACTTCGTGAATGTTTATTCTGACGTCGGCAAGACCGGTGAGCTTTTTAAGCTCCGTTCTGATTTGCTCTACGCCGGCGCCCTTCGTTCCGATGAGCATTCCCGTCTTACCCGTGTGGATATTGACGGCAACCTTGTTCTGACTGCGCTCGATAACCACCTTGGAAATGCTGTAAGAATAGTACTTCTTCTTGATGAATGTACGAATATCATAGTCCTGTTTGAGAGTTTTGGCAAAATCTTTCTTGCCGGCGTACCATTGAGCGTTCCAGCCGTCGATAACGCCTACTCTGAGTGCGTGGGGATTGACTTTCTGTCCCATAAATTATGCCTCCTCCTTTTTGTCGAGCACTACGGTAAGGTGACTCGTGCGCTTCATTATGGAATGCGCTCTGCCTTTGGATACGGGCTGATATCTCTTGTAGATAGGACCTGCGTCCGCCTTGATCTCCGCAACGAATAACTCGTCTTTCGTCAAACCCTGACCGTTCTCGGCATTCGCCGCCGCGCTGTTGATGACTTTGATAAGGGGCTCGGACGCCGCTTTGGGAGTGTTTTCGAGGATCGCAAGCGCCTCGATGACCGACTTGCCGCGAATTGCGTCCATTACCACGCGCGCCTTGGAAGGTGAAATTCTGATGTATTTCGCAGTGGCGGAAGGACGCGTTTCCTTGTTCTCCTCTCTCTGCTTGGCTTTTTCTCTCATTCTCTTTGCCATGGCGTTTCTCCTTATCTGCCCTTGGCGGTCTTGTCGCCGCCGTGACCGCGGAAAGTGCGGGTGGGCGCAAATTCTCCGAGTTTATGCCCTACCATTTCTTCGGTGCAGTATACGGGAACGTGCTTGCGTCCGTCGTGTACGGCTATGGTAAAGTCGATGAACTCGGGCATTATCGTCGAACTTCTCGACCAGGTCTTGACGACCTTCTTCTCGTTGTTATTTATCATGGTCTGTATCTTATTGTAGAGTTTCTTATCCACATAAGGACCTTTTTTAACGCTTCTTGACATCTGCTATCTCCCTTAATTGACTCTCTTAACGATGAACTTGTCGGACTTGCGCTTCTTTCTCGTCTTGTAACCGAGAGTAGGTTTGCCCCAAGGCGTAACGGGCGTAGGTCTGCCTATCGGAGACTTGCCCTCGCCGCCGCCGTGAGGGTGGTCGTTCGGGTTCATGACAACGCCGCGGACTTCCGGACGTCTGCCCATGTGACGCTTTCTGCCCGCTTTGCCGAGGCTGACGAGTTCGTGGTCAAGGTTGCCCACCTGACCGACCGTCGCCTTGCAACGAGCGAGTATATATCTCATTTCGCCGCTGGGGAGACGGAGCGTTGCGTACTTGCCTTCCTTAGCCATAAGCTGAGCCGCCGCGCCCGCGGTCTTTGCGATCTGACCGCCTTTGCCGGGCTGCATTTCGATATTGTGTACGAGCGTACCTACGGGGATCTCCGAAAGAGGAAGCGCGTTGCCCGCCTTTATGTCCGCTTTCGGACCGCTTATTACGGTGTCGCCGACGTTGAGTCCCAAAGGCGCGAGAATGTATCTCTTTTCGCCGTCCGCATAGTTAAGGAGCGCGATATATGCCGTTCTGTTGGGGTCGTATTCGATCGCGGCAACCTTTGCCGGAATATCGTCCTTATTTCTCTTGAAATCGATTATACGATATTTGGTCTTGTTTCCGCCGCCGTGCTGACGAACGGTTATGCGACCGTAGTTATTCCTGCCTGCCGTGTGTCTGATTGCAACGAGCAAAGATTTCTCGGGCTTCGACTTCGTTACTTCTTCGAACGAAGAAACGGTTTTGAATCTCGTGCCCGGAGTAATCGGCTTAAATCTCTTTATTGCCATTTTGTTTCTCCTTAACCTAAGCTGTCAAAGAACGGAATGGTCTTTGATTTCTCGGTGAGTTGAACGTAAGCCTTTTTACGAGCCGCCGTGTAACCGACCGATCCGCGCTCTCTTTTGAGCTTTCCGCGGACGTTTACGATGTTGACTTTCTCGACTTCCACTTCGAAAATCCTTTCGACTGCCGATTTAACGTCCGTTTTCGTTGCGTCTACGTTGACGTAGAAGCAATATTTCTTATTGGGGATATTTTGGTAAGCCTTTTCCGTAAGGACGGGCTTTATTATAACGTCGTATGCGTTCATTATTTATACGCCTCCTCGATCTGCTTGGCCGCCGCCTTGGTAAGAACGACGTCGGTGTAGTTCATAAGGTCGAGCACGCTGACGAGTTCCGCCTTGATCGTCTCTATTTTTTCGAGGTTGTTTGCGGCGCGCACTACGAGTTCGTCGCCCTCGGTAAGAACGAAAAGAGTTCTCTTGTCGAGTTTGAGCGCGGAAACGACAGCCGCCATTTCCTTCGTCTTGCCGTTTACTTTGATCTCCTCTACGACTTTGAGCTGATCGTCGGCTACTTTCGAGCTTATCGCGCTTCTGAAAGCGGCTTCCTTCATTCTCTTATTGATCTTTTGAGAGAAGTCGCGGGGCTTCGGAGCGAATACCACGCCGCCGTGTTTCCATTGAGGCGCGCGATTCGATCCCTGACGGGCGTTACCCGTTCCCTTCTGTCTCCAAGGCTTCCTGCCGCCTCCCGCTACTTCCGTGCGAGTGAGAGTGCTCTTCGTTCCCTGTCTTTTGTTGGCAAGTTGCGCGACGACTACCTGATGGATCAGAGCGACGTTTCTCTCCGCTCCGAACACAACGTCGTCAAGATCGATGTTGCCTGCTTCTTCGCCTGTCTGCTTATATACTTTAACGCTGGGCATTTATCCGTCCTCCTCTCACTTCTTCACGGTCGACTTGACCGTAAGAAGAGAACCTCTCGGTCCGGGCACCGCTCCGCGTATAAGAATTACGTCGCGCGCGGCGTCGACTTTGACTATTTCGAGGTTCTGTATCGTAACCTGTTCGTGACCGTAACGGCCGGGGCTCTTTAATCCCTTTATCTTCTTGGAGGGAGTGGAGTTCGCACCCGTCGAACCTACTTCTCTGTGCACGGGGCCTACGCCGTGGGTCATCTTCAATCTGTGGTGATTCCAACGCTTGATAGTGCCGCTGAAACCGTGACCCTTCGTGATGCCGGTTACGTCCACCATGTCGCCTGCCGCGAATTCGTCGCACTTGATCTCCGCGCCGATCTCATAATCGGTCTTGTCAAGTTTGAGTTCGCGAAGATAACGCTTGGGCGAGCAGTTTGCTTTCTTGAACTGCCCCATGTCGGGCTTTGTTACCTTTCTCTTTTCGATGTCTTCGAACGCAACCTTGACCGCGCCGTATCCGTCTTTCTCCGCCGTCTTTATCTGGACGACGGTTACGGGTCCGGCTTTGACTACCGTTACGGGAACGGCCTCTCCCTTCGCGGAGAAGATCTGCGTCATACCGACTTTTTTGCCTAAAATCGCTTTTTCCATTTCTTTGAGCCTTCCTTGCTTACAGTTTTATCTGGATATCCACGCCTGCGGGAAGATCCAGCTTCATAAGCGAGTCCACCGTTTTGCTCGACGGACTGTATATATCTATGAGTCGCTTGTGAGTCTTGATTTCGAATTGATCTCTCGAATCCTTATATTTGTGCACGGCACGAAGCACCGTGATGACTTCCCTGTCCGTGGGAAGAGGTACGGGCCCGCTTACCTTGGTTCCCGTCGCTTTGACGGTATCCACTATTCTTCCGGCGCTGCTGTCCAGAAGCTCGTGGTCGTAAGCCTTTAATTTGATTCGGATTTTCTGACTTGCCATTTTAATTGATTCCTCCGTTTTGACTTTTTAGACAACCCTATCGTGCGTGTCTTTTTCTCGGCATTTGCTAAGGCGCTTTTTATCGCGCCTTACCGCCGACTGTTCGAGTCCGCATTTTCGGCTTGTCCGCGAATCGGGATCGTTGCCCTTGCGCGTCCTTCGAAGTTCTCGCGCGTTTCCAAGTCCCGAGCGGCGCGTAACCTCCGAATTCTTTCGCTTTTCGCGTTAAAAATTACCGCACGCTATTGTGCAGCCTAATTATTATATTCGTTCGGGCAATAAGTGTCAAGCAAAATTTCATAAATTTTTTCAAAAAATTTTCATATTTTGTCCGAAATTATCCCGATTTTTGTCTTTTTCCGTTTGAAGTACTTTTATCGGGCGACGCGCTTGAATAAAAGTTCGAGCGGCATGTACAGCGCGCACACGGAAACTATGGCGCAGGCGGTTTGCGACAGCATGGAGGTAAAGGACGTGTAGAAATAAGCGAGGGCGACTTCGGGAGTATAGCGCAGCATGAGCGGCGATATTACGTCGTCGAGAAGGGTGAAAAATATCGTGCAGACCGCCGCCGTCGTCGCGTAAAAAAGCAGCCGTATGGCAACGGCGACGTTTTTCCCCGATTTGCCGATCGCGAAAAGTATGTCGAAAGCGACGAGAAGAGCGCACGACAGCCCGAATATGACCCAAAGCATAACGTTTACCGTGCCTTTGATCAGGCGGGATACCGTTATTGCGTCGAAGAAGAACAGGAGCGCGCAGGCCGCCGCGATCGCCGCCGCAATAATATTGACGGAGACGAGCAGGCGCACGGAATATCTTTCGAACGCAGACTGCTTTATATGCCCGAGCAGACCGAATATGCAGGCAAAAATCGGATAATAAACGAGATACAGCAGTACCACGTTGGGCATAAAACCGAAAATGAGACAGCGAAGCAGCGAAAACGACGCGGCGAGCATTACGCCGCGGCGAACGCCGAACACGCTCGAATAGCACGCCAAAACGAGCGTGACGAGTTCGACGCCCGCCACGAAGGACAACACGAATTGCACGCCGATGAGAAGCGCGCACATTACGGCGGTATATGCTATTTCCCGCGCCGCGGAAAATACGGCGCGCTTTCCCGATTTATTCACCGTTTACCTCTGCGAAAAGCCTGCGATTTCTTATAATGATTTATTATAATTCAATATGTCGAAAGTACGAGGGCGTATGTATAGCCGTCTATGCAAGGCAAAGAGGACACTCCGACCGACGCGCTGTTGAGCGTTTTGCCGTCGATCTCCACCGTTCCCCACGCCGCATTCGAATATACGAAATCGTCGCCTTCTATCGTTACGAGATCGGTGTATACGCCCCAGAACGAATTGCCGCTTGCCGCCTTCCCGTTTACTGACGAAATGAAAAACCCGTAGTCGCCGTTGCTCCCCTCGAAGGTCAGTTCGCCGTTATTTTTCAATACGTCCATATAATCTTTGAGCGAAGTGCTATCGGTAAGGTTCATAACCTCTTGACTCGCGGTGAACGCTACGCTGTTCTCCGTCGTCTTTACGTTGCCGTCTTTGCCCGTTATCGGATCGCCGCATGCGGTAAAAGCCAATGCGGCAAGCACGGTGCAGGCAATCAAAATGATCGTCGATAATTTTTTCATATTTTTCTCCTTTTTATAAGGTATATTTTACTACGAGATCCACTCGCCGACATTCCCGAACTCTCCCGAACCCGAAGCGCGCCGAGGTATATTGTGCTACGAAACGGCTCGCCGACACTTCGCGGAATGACCGAAAGGCAATTTTTCGCAACGAGCATGAACCGTGCGGGGCGGACACGCCGCCAATAAAAAAATTCTCCGAGGCTGCGCCGAGGAGAACGGTAAAACGACATGGGCAGAACTCGCCCATACGGTCATTTGTCCTTCCGCATCCCCTCGGAAATTCAAACATTCGGCGCATAAGGCAGGTCTTCCGGCTTAGTAAAGGTTTCCCTTTATTCGGCGGCTTTTATCGCTGTTCCTTCCCGAATTTCTCAGTGAAACGAGCGACCGCCGAAACGGCAGCGGGGGCTGCGGAGCAATTGGCTCTGACTTCCCTATTGAACGCCCTTATCTTTTCGGGCGTACCGTATGTGCTTTGAATTGTAATTTGTTATACCGCGATTATATCACGGTTTGGATAACGCGTCAAACTATTTCGTAATGCTATCGAGAACTTTAACGAATTCCAACGCGTTTTCCGTGTAATAGTCGGCGTCGATCTCTTTCGCGATATCTGCGGTGATAACCGCGCCGCCGACGAAAATTTTCGAGGTGCAGTTTGCCGCGCGGAGCGCTTTGATCGTTTCTTCCATTCCGCCGACGGTGGTGGTCATCAGCGCGGAAAGCCCTATCGCCAAAGGACGGTATTTTTCGTACGCTTCGACGACGGTGCGAACGGGTACGTCTTTGCCGAGATCGATAACCTTGTAACCGTAAGATTCGAGAACGACTTTTACTATGTTCTTTCCGATATCGTGCACGTCGCCCTTCACCGTCGCGAGAACCACCGTGGCTTTTTCCGCGCCCTTGGGCAGGCGTTTGCCGACGACTTCGAACGCCGTCTTTGCCGCTTCCGCCGAGGAAACGAGCTGCGGGAGAAAGAGTTTTCCGCCGTCGAAAAGCCGACCGACTTCTTCAAGCGACTTTATCAGAACTTCGTTTATGACGGTCATGGGGTCGCTCGTTTCGAGTTCCTTTTCCGCCAACGCCGCCGCCTGAGACCTTACTCCCTTTTTTATGCAGTCGTAAAGGTTCGCGACCGTTTTATCCGCCGAGCCCGTTACGACTGCCGCGGTAGGCGCGTTATAATCCTTGTATGTCGAAATATACTCCTCGGCGTTACCGTCAATGTTCGACAGAACGCCGAAAGCCTTTACGGCGCCCATCATCTCGCCGTCGAGCGGATTCATTATAGGCATGTTGAGACCGCTCGTCATCGCCATGGTGAGGAAGGTTTTATTGAGCAGTCCCCTGTTCGGCAATCCGAAAGATACGTTCGACACGCCGAGAGCGGTTTTTACTCCCAATCTGCGCACGAGACGGAGCGCTTCCACCGTCTCTTTGACGAGCGACTGTTCCGCCGACGCGGTGAGAACGAGGGTGTCTATCATGATCTTGTGTTTGGGTATGCCGTAAGCCGCGGCACGTTCGACGATTTTTTTCGCTATCGCATAGCGTTCTTTTGCCGTTTTCGGCACGCCGCGTTCGTCCATGGCAAGTCCGAGTACGACGGCGCCGTATTTTTTCGCGATCGGGAACACGCGATCCATCACGTCGTCGTCCCCGTTTACGCTGTTTATCAGAGGCACGCCGTTGTATATTCTCACCGCCCTCTCGATTGCGGTCTTGTCCGAACTGTCTATCTGTATGGGCAGATCGACGTATTCCTGAATTTTCTCCACCGCCGCGGAAAGCGCCTGCGCCTCGTCTATTTTCGGTATGCCCACGTTGAGGTCGAGAAGATCCGCGCCCGCCTCTTGCTGTTTTATCGCCTCATCCACGAGGTAGTCCATATCGCCGCGCTCGACGGCTTCTTTGAGTTTCTTTTTGCCCGTGGGGTTCAATCTCTCGCCACAGACCTTGACATTTTCGACGACGACTTGTTTCGTAGCCGAACATATACTTGTGCCGTGCTGCGTCTTATGCGATTTGACTTTCCTGCCCGAAAACTCGGATATGCGGCGAATAAACTCGGGGGTCGTGCCGCAACACCCTCCGACTACGCTGACGCCCGCGGAAATATATTTCTTCGTCCAATAGACGAATTCGTCCTCGGTCAGGTCGTATATGCTTCTGCCGTTTTCCATTCTCGGCAAACCGCGGTTGGGCTGTATTATGACGGGCACGTCGGTGCATGCCAGAAAACGCTCGGCTATCGGGAAGAGTTCGCGAGGACCGAGGGAGCAGTTCGCGCCCAACGCGTCCACGCCCAACCCTTCGAGCACGAGCGCGACGATCTCGGGCGTTGAGCCCGTCAACGTCCGCGCGGAAGAATCGAAAGTCATGGTCGCGAATATAGGTTTGTCCGAATGTTCTTTGAGCGCAAGCACGCAAGCCTTGATTTCATAAACGTCCGAAAAGGTCTCGACAATATAGCCGTCCACTATGTCTTTCGTGATTTCGGCTATTTCCGCATACGCCTCGTAAGCCCGATCGAAAGTAAGCGTTCCCATGGGTTTGAGCATTGCGCCCGTCGGACCTACGTCGAAAAAGACTTTTTTGCCCGACGCGCGCGCGTTTTCCACCGCCGCTTCGGCAATTTCTTTTATGCCGTATTTGCCGTGATACTTAATTCCGTTCAAGCCGAACGTCGCCGTGGTCACTATGTCCGCGGCGCTGTATGCGCGATGTATGGCTTTTATTTCCTCGGCGTGGGTTATGTTGAGTTCTTCCGGAATGCCCGTAAGCCCCCTTTTTTCCAATTCGCTGCCCATGCCGCCGTCGAAAATGATCACTTGTTTTCCGAGCCGTAACACCTTTTACCTTCCTGTCTGTAATTGCAGTGCGCGAGTTGAGCGCAGCCCGCGCATGTTTTCTCCGTTTTTTTGCCTATCCCGATTATGCCCGCCATGGATTTCAACGGCAGCATATATCCCGATTCCGTCAAAGTCACGCCCGTCGCTTCGGGCTTTACGAGTTCGATTATATATTTGACGTCCTTTATGTCGCTGCCGCCGTAGCCCGGGCAGAAACGGTATGTCCGATCCTCGCCGAACCTCTCTTCGTACTCGTCGGCGAGCTGTTCGAGATATGCGCTCGCGCAGGCGTCGTATACCACCGATTTCGCCATGTCCGTACGCGCCAAAACCCCTATGCGTTTGTCTGTTTCTCTGCCGAGCGTCATGACGGAGAGTATCACGCCGCGCGTACCTTCGAGAAATTTCGAGTACGGCTCGCGGCGCAAAAATTCGGGCGGCTCGGCGAACGTTTTATATGCGTATCTGAATCTCGCGGTCGACGCGATTTCTTCCAGACACTCGTCAATAAGCCCGTCGGTTTCGCCGCTCTCGCCCAGATACGCGTATATCCGAGATTTAAGCAAAGAACTCACCGATGACGTTCTCCATTCTTTGGCATATTTCGATAGCGACGTCCGCTTTGTTCATCGTGTATAAGTGCACGCCCGGCGCGCCCTTGGCAATGAGGTCCATTATCTGGTATACGGCGTAGTTCATGCCGATCTCACGCATGACGTTGGGCTTATCCGAGTATATCTCGATCATGTTGCGGAACTCGATCGGTATGGCGCTGCCGCACATTTCCTTAATATGCTTTATGTTTTTAACGCTGACGAGCGGCATGATACCCGGTATCATGGGGGATTTGATCCCTATCTTGCGCGCCTCGTTCACCAGACGGTAATAATATGAATTGTCGAAGAACAGCTGGGTTATGAAGAAGGTTGCGCCGCACTCTTCCTTCTTTTTCAGGCTTTTGAGGTCGGCGTACAGCGTCTCGCACTCGGGGTGACCTTCGGGGTAGCAAGCCGCGCCCATGGCGAACCCGTATTTGCCGATATGGCTCATCAGGTCGGTGGCGTGCGGGAAGTATTTGCAATACTCGGCTTGGTAATCGATCGGTCTGTCGCCGCGAAGAGCAAGGACGTTTTCGACATTATGCGCTTTAAGATCCTCGGCTATCGCGTCTATCTCGCTCGGCGTGGACGGCCCGCCCGTTATGTGCGCAAGCGGTTCGATCCCCACCGATTTGATATGCCCCGCGATCTCCACGGAGTTGCGGGCAGTGGAGCCGCTTGCCCCGTACGTCACGCTGATAAAGTCGGGACGGAGCGCGCGAAGCTCGTCGATGGCTTTATACAGCCGCTCGGTCTCGGTATCCCCCTTTTTGGGCGGGAACACCTCGAAAGAGAGCGTCTTTTTTCTTTTAAGTACGTCGTCTATTCTCATAATGCGTTGCCTCGCTCGGGGTGGGCGTCCGCCCAATCCCCGTGTTAATTTTATCATCAGTCGGCGATATAGTCAACTAAAAAAACATTACCGACGGCAGTGCGCCGTCGGTAATGTTGTGTATTGGGGAGGGAAAAGAATTTGTTTCCCTATTCGGGCTTAATCATTGCTCTTCTGTTTTGCCTTGCGGGGCTTTTTGAAAAGGAGCCAGAGCCATACGCCGATTATGCCGACGACGACCACGTTAATCCCGACAACGAGGATTATCCACCAGCGGAAGGGCTCGACGCTGTTGCCGATGACGGAATCTTTGTCAAGCCCCTGCGACGTTGCCGCGAAGTTCACGGTATCCACGTAGGAGTAGAGTATGTCCTTCGCCGAGTTGAATATCGCTCTTTGCGAGGTTACGCTCTTGGTGTCGTCGAACATGCTCACCTTTCCGTCCGAGTGAAGTATCTGACTGTTGCCCGCGCGGACGCACTCGTCAACGTCGTGTATGCAGTCGGAAGTCTTACTCGGGGTTGCCGTTGCGGACTGATAGAAGTCGGTGATGACAGTTCCGCGGAAACCCCACTCGTTACGGAGAACGGAGGTCAGCATTGCGTAGCTTGACGACGCTCTCGTCGAACCGATACGGTCGACCGAACTCATGAAGGCGTTGCCCTTACCTACCTTGACGATATACTCGAAAGGAAGGAGGTAGTTCTCGCGAAGGTTCTGCTCGGTGAGCCACTTGAAGGCGCCGTTTCTGCCCGAGTCGCTGTCGTTAACCGCGATGTGCTTGACGTATGCGGTGACGCCCTGTTCCTTGGCGCCGTATACTTCGTATGCGCACATTACGCCGCTGAGACGTGCGTCCTCGCTGTAATACTCGAAGTTTCTGCCGCCCGTAACGCTTCTGTGAAGGTTAGCGCCCGGTCCGTACAAGCCGCTGATGCCGAGAGCCTTGCCCTCGATACCGATTGCCGCGCCTACCTGATAAGCCATGTACCAATCCCAGGTCGCTCCGATGACGGTGTCGCTGGGATAGCATACCGCTTTGAGCCCGCCGTTACCCGTGACGGTGTTGTTATAGCCTGCGGGTCCGTCGGTATCCGTCGTGCGGGGCTTGCCGATTGCGTCGATCGCCATTGTGCCGAAACCGCCCGAAGCGATAAGCAGCGCCATGGTGTCTATATCCAGTTGTCCGACGAGCTGATCCCACTTCTCGTCCTCATAAGGCAGCCCCATAACGTCCTGTATCGTCCAAGTGGTTGTGGAGCCGAGGGGCGGAGCCGTCGCGCCTTCCATATCCACGGGAGTGGGTCTGACGTAGAGAGCGTCCTCTTTGATAGTGCCCGCAAGCCTGTTCTCCGTCTTTTGGTAAGGGAAGGTGGAGATAAAGTCATTTCTCGTCATGTAGTTGATCTTCACCGGTTCGTCGTTACCGTCGACGGAGTGCGCCTTGGGTACGGCAAGCTCGGTTATGGTGCTGGACGCGCCCGAAGTCGGGTTGGTGAAGGTGGTGAAGCGGTTCTCCACTTTGTTACCCGTCGCGGTGTCCGTCTCGTACTTATATCCGCTGTCGGGAACGGTGAATCTGAAGGTGTTCCTGCCTGCCGACACGTCCGCGAGCGTGTGTGCGTCGGTGCGAAGGGTCAGAACGTACTCCCCGCCCTCGAGCTCATAGCCCATGAAGCCGTTGTTGTTCTTGTCGTAGCAGTCATAAGACTTCATGTCCTCTACGGGGAGAGATATGGTAAGCTGTTCGGACTTGCCCGGTTCGAGCTCCGCCGTCTTTGCGAAGGCGCCGAGGTTTACAGCCGACTTTTCGATACCGCCCTTGGTGTAAGGGGGCGTGTAGTAGAGCTGTACGACGTCCTTGCCCTTGACGGTGCCCGTGTTCTCGACGAGAAGCTGAATGTCGATCTTGCCGTCCTTTGCAAGCACTGCCCCGTCGCTGACCGCCTCGCCGTTCGACGTAACGCCGACTACCGTCCACTTAAACGTAGTGTAGGACAGTCCGTAGCCGAAGGGGAACTGCACGACCTGATCGTAGCCTCTTGCAAGGTTCCAGGTGAGTTTGGCCGCGCTGCTGTTCCAGAAACCCTCGGCGTCCGCCGTCTCATACCACTTATAGCCGACGTAGATATCCTCGGTATAGTCGGAGTATTTGTTAATTCTCGTGCTGAAAGTGGTGTCTCCGCTTATATCCGTATAGGTGCCTACGCCCTCGCGACCCGAGTTGGCGTATGACGCCGCGGTGGAGAGGTCGTATGCCCAGGTATCGGTGAGGTGCCCCGACGGTGTGATCTCGCCCGTGAGAAGTTTGGCAAGCCCGATCGTGCCCCGCGTTCCCGGGGTGCCCATGAAGAGCGCCGCGTCAACGTTATCCCTCGTGCCGTCATAGTCCTTTTCGTCTATGAAGCCCATTTCCATGGGGTTGGTGGTGTTGAGTACGACGATGACTTTATCG
>CANQCB010000014.1 GCA_947589145.1 uncultured Clostridia bacterium
CCTGCGGAGTCGACGAAAAAACCGCCGCTGATTGCGACGGTTTTTCAATGGTTGCGGGGGTAGGGATCGAACCTACGACCTTTGGGTTATGAGCCCAACGAGCTACCAGCTGCTACCACCCCGCGTCAAAGTTGATTATTAAATTGTGATTATTTCCCTTTGGGTTATACTCGCCTGCGGCTCGTGGCGTTCGCAAGCCCTGCGGACTTGCTCGGCTGAGGAGCTCCAACGAGCACCGGCTGCTACCACCCCGCGTCAAAGTTCGTTCAGTATAACACTAATATATGCGGTTGTCAACAAAAAAATTACGCATACAAGAAGAAATTGTGATAAAAGAGTCAATTTTCGCCATGTTTTTATGCATAGGCTCGGTTCGGGGATTTTTTGAAAGGCAAATTATACTCCGACATTAAAAAGGGTACTTGACAATTAAAGCGGCGAGTAGTATAATCTATACTGTAAGCGTATAATTGCTATCATAAGGAGGTTGGTATGGCAAAGGTAAAATGTGCCAGATGTGGTCATGTTTTTACTGTTACCGCTATAAACGATATTCAAGTCTGCGACGTGTGCGGGCAGAAAATGCGCATTCGTCCCGGGGCCGCGGCAGGTAACGACGAATATGCCGCTTTGCGTAACGAATACATGCGCCTTGCTCGCGAGATGAGAGAAACAAACAACGGCGTATATTTGACCATAGAACAATATACGGATTTGGTGCGCCAAGCAGGGGCAACTGCTTCCGCGCAGCAAAACGCGCAATCCGCACAACCGTCTGCACAATCCGCACAGCAAGTCGCGCAACCCGTTCAGCCCGTTGCGTATCCTTACCCTTATCCTCAACCCGTTCAGCCCGTCGTTTATCCCTATCCTTATCCTCAACCCGTTCAGCCCGTCGTTTATCCCTATAACCCTTACGCGGCGCCCGTTCAGACCGCTCCCGCGGCGACCGCGCCGACCGAGACGAAGTCCGAATCGAAACCCGCGGCCGAACCCGTTTCGGCGCCCGAGCCTGCTTTGACGGAGTCTGCTCCGTCGTCCGAACCCGAAAAAAAGTCGGGGGTATTTACGAAAAAGCAGATCGCGATAAATTGGATATCTTTCGGATTTGTATTCCTTGCCGCGCTGTTCTCGTGCTTAATGCTTGTGTTCGAGGTGATTAAGGGGTCCGGAATGACGGGATGGACGATGGTTACTTACAAGCCCGAAGCCGCGGCGAGCGCTTTCGTCTGGTTGTTGAATTTGATTGCGGGCGTGGTGATATTTTTACCCGTGCTTCTTTTCCTGTTCGCGCTTATCAGCACGCTACGCAAAGGCAAAGGCGGAAAAATCGCGCTCGCGATATTCTTTATCATCGCTGCCGTTTTGATTTGGATATTCCCCAATCTGTACGCGTTCTTACTCATCGGTTTCATGTCCGGCGAATCGTTCTTCGACTTCGCTCAGATGTTTAATCCTCTAAGTTTCACTTGGATCGTATGGGTGGCGGCAATAATGAGTTTTGTCGCGGCAATAGTGCTCATTGTCGCAGGCGCAATGCTCCCCTCAAAATCCAAGAGAGAGGAACTCGAAGAGAGCTTATAACCCAAACTCCGTTAAAACAGTTGCAATATTAAAAAATATATGGTAGAATAAACGAGGTCTTTTCGAAAGGAGAGACCTCGTTCCTTGCTTGCGCCGACGGCGTAGGCTTAAAATCCACAAGGAGGTATACCATAATGACGAATTACGAACTGCTTTACATCATCTCGCCCAAAACCGACGACGCCGCGCGCGAAGAACTTATCGAGCGTTTTCGCAACGTAGTTATCGCGGCAGGCGGCAGTGCGGAAGTCAATAAGTGGGGCATGAGAAAACTTGCGTATAAGATCAACTTCCAAAGCGAAGGATATTATGTGCTTATGACTTTCTCGGCACCCGAGGACTTACCGGCGGAACTCGAGCGACTGATGCGTATTACAGACTCCGTTATGAGATTCATGGTTACGAAAAAGGTTGAGAACAAGCTCACTCGCGCAGAAAGCGAAAGACGCGCAAAGGCCGCCGAAAAGGCAGCCGCCGCGGCTAAGGCACGCGAGGAAGCGATCGCAAATGCGGCCGCAAAGCCTGTTGCCACCGAGGAAGTCGCAACCGCAGAACCCGTAACCGAGGAAGTCGCAACGGAAGCCGTTGAACAAGTCGAAGCGTCGGTTGACGAAGCGAGCGATGTCGCTGCCGAAGCGGCAGATAACGGAGAAAAAGCCGAATAACACAGGAGATAAATATGAACAAGATAGTTCTTATCGGTAATCTGACCGCAGACCCCGATTATCAGGTATCGGCGAGCGGAGTTCCTCTGTGCCGTTTCAACATTGCGGTAAATCGCCGCAGAGGCGCGCGTTCGGAGGGCGAACGCGACGCGGACTTCTTCCGCATCGTTACCTTTAACAAAACCGCCGAGAATTGCGGATCTTTTCTTGCCAAGGGCAGAAAGGTCGGAGTTTCGGGCGCGGTGCAGATTAACGATTACACAGACAAAGAAGGCAACAGACGCCAAAGCGTGGAAGTCATTGCCGACGAGGTCGAGTTTTTGTCCCCGAAGGGAGACGGAGATAATCCTCCCCCCGCGAAAAAGACATCTACTCTCGAACCCGTTTCGGACGATACGCTTCCGTTCTGAAAATTGTTTGATTAGGAGTTAAAAATGGATAATAAAAAGGCAACGTCTGCCGCCAAAGATTTCAGCGGAGACGATAAAATCAAAAAGACTCGTAGACCCATGAAAAAGAAGGTGTGCGAGTTCTGCGAAAAGGGTATCGCGGAAGTGGATTACAAAGACGTTTCTCGGCTCAGAAGGTATGTGACCGAAAAGGGAAAAATCATTTCCGCACGCACAAGCGGCTGTTGCGCCCGTCATCAAAGACAGCTCACCACCGCAGTCAAGAGAGCAAGAATGATGGCTCTCCTCCCGTTCAAGGGCGAATAAGGCGTAACCGTAAAGTTAAGTTTCCGTGCGCAAAAAACGACTTTCCGTACCGAGACTCGGACTTTACGCGGATATCAACCAAATAAAAGGACCTTACACAATAATTCGTAAGGTCTTTTTTGATATCGCGCGGTAGCGTGCCGTTATCTGTATTCGGATAACATTCGGTTAAAACTCCTGCCCAACCAATCGCGGAGCGCTTGGACTTCTTCTTTCCAGGTCGCTTTGTTTTTCAAGTGGTCGGGAACGGGACAAAAGTTGCCGCCGAAATGACCGTTGTTCAGTAGCTGCCAACGCTCGAAGTTGCGGTTGAATGCGTCCGCACGAGCAAGAACGTATTCGACGCAACCGTCCATCGTTTCGGTTATCGCGGTTTGTTTTCGCTTTATAAGATCGGTGACGAGAGCGCGGAAGCCGGAATATCCCAATAATTTGCTATATATCGGATTTCTCGTCGCATATATTTTGTCGGCGTCGTTGACCCCATCGAAATAATTGCAGTTGTCGCTGCTGATGTCGTAGTCCCACAGCGGACCGCGGTAAAGTTTGCCGTTTGAATTGTCCTTGAACATATAGAAACTGCTGTACGCCACGTCCACGTTTTTGAACAATTCGTCGATGATATAACCTTCTGCCCAAGACTCCACGTCGAATTTCTCCTGTACCGCGGCATAATTTCCGTTCCATAAAGTTTTGAGCGCGTCGCTCATATAGTTGCGGATATAATCTTCGTATTTCGTGAACTCAAAACCGAGCTCCGCCGCGTCGTCATAATCGGGAGTTTTTATTCCGAAAGGATATTCTCCTTCTTTTCCGTCACCTCCGAAATAGGTATGTTGATCATCCAACGTGATGAAATGATCTCCGTTGAATTCGAAAGATCTCTTGAAGGGATATTTGTTACCCATATCCTCGACGGGGCGTCTGTCCAACTCGATCAGAAAGCCGAGTTTTTCGGGCTCGGGAACCTTTTCGAGATCGTCCTCGATATCGACGCGGTTACTGCCCGTCTCAACCTGTTCGCAAACGGTATAAACGCCGTCGTATCTGCCGTTGAGATAGACGTCCACGAATTGTACGTCGGTCGTTGTCTTGCTTAATTCGGAGAATTGAGCGGCAAGGCTGTAAACAATGTAATTTCTCGACAGACTGTAATCGCAATAATTTGCAATGAGCGTCCATTTTTTCGCCTTGCCGTGCCCGAACAGGTCGATTTTGTCTTTGAATTTGAGCTTATACGGTTTTTTGTCCCATGCCCACGAGGAATTGCCTCTGCCGCGGATATCCGCAACCGTATTTTCGAAGCAATATTCTTTGTCGGCGTTCGTCACCGATATTTTGCAGGACTTGTACTCCTCTTTGGATACGATGTCGCCGCCGTCGTCGGTGTTGATGATCATCACGGGCAGTTCCAATTCGTCGATTGCGAATTGCGCCTCGTAAGTCTCCCCGTCGCTTCGGAAATCGTCGCTTCTGGTGGGCGAGGTCTGTCCGTCGCTCCAACATACGAAGCGATAACCGAGGCTCGGCGTGACCGTCACGGTGATATTGCCTTCCACGGAGGAGTTCCCGACGTATGCCTTATCCCAGGTGCATTTCGTATAGTCTGCGGTCGTGTACGTTACCGAAAAATCGGTCATCGAGCTATCGGCGAACAGCGCGGTGTAAGTCGCGTCCTCGCTCGCCTCGTCGGTGCGTTTCGAAGCGGTTGAGCCGTCGCTCCACTTTACGAATTTATAGCCCTCGTCGGGAATCGCCTCGACTTCCGACGTGGTTTTGCCGCTTCCGACGCGTTGCGTCGTCTCCCCGACGATCGATCCGCCGTCGGTTGCGACGTATGTTATCGTAACGGGGTTCGACGGATCGCATGCGCAAAGTCCGAACACAAGCCCGACGAAAGTTACGATCGTAAACAACGCAATGGCTAAAAGTCCGAAAAAGACCTTACTTTTGGAAGAACATGACATAACACTATCCTCCTCTCGAATCAGATTACTTGTATTGTATATTAAAAATCTATATGTGTCAAGTCCGGCGGAATTTATGCGTCAAGCCGGAACGAAAAAATCGATATGTCGGGAACCGCGCTTCGCGCTGTATGCCGAGGTCGGCGCGGGGGTTTAAGACGCCCGAAAACCGTACCCGTATGACGTTTTGCGATAACGTACGGATAAAAAATATCCGAAAGGGATTCGAGAAATAAACGCACAAAATTTCAGAAAAGTATTGCAATTAAGAGAATTATGTGTTATCATAGCGATGATAAGGAGAAATTAACATGAGTGGCACTTTAATCGCATTGATTGTAGTAGGCGGGGTGTTTGCGGCATTGCTCGTTGCCGAATTGATAGTTCTGTTTGTCCCTTCGAAAAAGAAGAAGGACGAACAGCCCGCGGCACAGCCGGAAGAACAGCCCGAAGAGCAGATTGAGGAACAATCCGAGGAGCAGACCGAGGAACAGCCCGAGCAGCAACCGGAAGAACAGCCCGAAGAACAACAGGAAGAGCAGACTGAGGAACAAGCCGTTGCACAGACCGAAGAGCAGCCGGAAGAGCAACCCGAAGAACAGCCCGTTGTGCAGGCTGAGGAACAACCCGAGGAGCAACCGGAAGAACAACCCGAAGAGCAGTCCGAGACGACGGCGGTTATTTCCATTCCTATAATCGCAAGCGCGGAAACTTCGGATCAACCCGAAGAGAAAGTCGAGGCAAAAGAAGTTGTCGTTGCGGCAGTCGGCGAGGGCACGACGGTACGTTACAACCGCAGTTTCCTTGCAAAACTGATTCAAAGCGACGAGGCTTTGCAGAACAGATACGGCGCGGTCAAGAACGAATTACTTTCATATAAGAAAGTCAAGACCCGTATCGGTTGGTATAACGAGACCGTTCGTTGCGGCCGCCTGACCGTTGCGAAATTCGGAATCAAGGGCAAGACGCTGTATTTGTATCTTGCGATCGATCCCGCGACGCTTGAAAACACCAAATATTTCTATAAAGACGTGGGCGAAATCAAGCGTTACAACTCCGTTCCGACGCGCATTAAGTTGAGATCCAACCGTTCGGTAAAATATGCCGCCGAACTTATTGCTCAAATGTTTGAGGCGCGGGACATTAAGAGAGTCGCCGATCAATCCGTAGATTATTCGCTTCCTTACGAGTCCACCGAGAAACTTATCGAGCGCAATCTCATTAAACTCGTCGTATCGAAAGGCGGCGGTTTCGGTGCTTTCGCAGCCAATGCGGAAGCCGCGGTCGCCGAAAAGGAAGAACCGTCGGAAGAACCCAAACCTGTCGAGGAGAGCACCGCCGAAAAGTTGCAGGAGGTAGGGGTGGAAGTCCGCGAATCGGTTACGGTTACGGAAGCGCAGTCCATGATAACCGACGAGGACGCCGCTAAGTTTATAGAGGTGGTAAAGCCGCAGAATACCGAGAAAACGGGCAAGAAGTTCGTAATCAACGTGGATACGCTTTCCGCCAACTTCGAGGCAGGGGACGTCGTGGATCTCGCCACGCTCAAAGAAAAGAGACTCGTTCCCAAAAACGTAGGTTACATAAAGGTGTTGGCGCGCGGAGCGATAGACAAACCGCTTACGGTCAAAGCGCAAGATTATTCCATGGACGCCGTGAAGATGATCATCATGGTCGGCGGCAAAGTCATAGAAGAAAAATAAGACGCCTTAAAGTCGTATAATCAAAAAGCCGTTACGCTTGCCGTAACGGCTTTTTCTCATATCCTCTTTCCGCAAAATGATTTATTTCAAAATTCCGCCCACGGGACTCGCCTGACGACCGCGGCGTGAAAAACGCTTGCCTCTTAACGAATTGTACGGTCAAAAATCCGAAATTTCCCGTTGTCAAGTATTTTAATGTAAAAAAATTCAAAAAAAACAAATAATATTTTATACAAAGGTATTGATTTTTCGTTTTGCTTGTATTATTATATAAGGGTCGAGTGAAACACAAGATATTGTGGTTATAGTTGCATAACAATAAATATATATTGTGTCTCTTACATTGCAGGAAGAATCAGCGAATATACTTTAAGAAAGTTTCGGAGGGGTAAGAAGATGAAGATTATCAAGAGAGACGGTTCCGAGGTGGAATTCGATCGGTCCAAGATCGCGAACGCTATCAAGAAGGCAAACAGCGCCGGCGTACCCGAGCTTACCGAAGATTGGATCGAAACTCTCGCGCTTACGGTGGAAAAGGACTGCGCCAAGATGAAGCGCGCCGTGACCGTCGAGGAAGTGCAGGACTTTGTCGAGACGCAAATAATGCGGCTCGGCGCTTACGAAGTGGCCAAGCGCTACATCCGTTATCGCCATCAGCGCAACCTTGCGCGCAGAGCGAATACGACGGACAAGTCCATTCTGACGTTGATCGAAAGCAATAACGAGGAGATCAAGCAGGAGAATTCCAACAAAAATCCGACTGTCAATTCCGTTCAGCGCGACTATATGGCAGGCGAGGTGAGCAAAGACCTTACCAAGCGTTTGTTTTTGGCTCCCGATATCGTTCAGGCGCACGAGGAAGGGCTTATCCATTTCCACGACGCCGACTATTTCGCGCAGCACATGCACAACTGCGATCTCGTAAATCTCGAAGACATGCTCAACAACGGCACCGTGATCTCGGGTACGATGATCGAGCGGCCGCACTCGTTCTCCACCGCCTGCAACATTGCGACGCAGATCATCGCGCAGGTGGCTTCCAACCAATACGGCGGACAGTCAATAAGTCTTACGCACCTCATGCCTTTCGTTCAGGTCTCGCGCGAGAAAATTACGCGCGACGTAGACAACGAAGCGTCGCTTATGGAAGTTTCGCCCTCGGATAAAGTCAAGGCGGCTATCGTCGAAAAGCGGCTCAGAGAGGAAATCAAGAAGGGCATTCAAACCATTCAATATCAGCTCGTGACTTTGCTTACCACAAACGGGCAAGCGCCTTTCGTTACCATTTTCATGTACCTCGGCGAGGCGCGCAGCGAGAGAGAAAAGAAGGATCTTGCGCTTGTCATCGAGGAAATGCTTAATCAGCGTTACGAGGGCGTCAAAAACGAGGTGGGCGCATACATTACCCCCGCGTTCCCCAAACTCATTTACGTGCTCGAAGAGGACAATATTCACGAGGATTCGCCTTATTACTATCTGACTAAAATCGCCGCAAAATGCACGGCAAAGCGCCTTGTTCCCGACTACATCTCCGAAAAGATGATGCGCAAACTCAAAGTGGACAAGAACGGCAACGGGCAGTGCTATACCTGCATGGGCTGCCGCTCCTTCCTCACGCCTTACGTCGACGAAAACGGCAAACCCAAATATTACGGACGTTTCAATCAGGGCGTCGTTACGATCAACCTCGTGGACGTCGCTTGCACGGCAGGCAGGGGAAACGAAGAGGACTTCTGGAAGATTCTGGACGATCGTCTCGAACTTTGCCACCGCGCTTTGCAGGCTCGGCATAAGCGGCTCGAAGGCACGCTTTCGGACGCCGCGCCCATACTTTGGCAGTACGGAGCGCTTGCCCGCTTGAAGAAAGGCGAAAGGATCGACAAACTTTTGCACGGCGGATATTCCACGATTTCTTTGGGCTATGCGGGGCTTTGGGAGTGCGTTTACGAACTCAGCGGCAAAAAACTCACCGAACCCGAGGGCGAGGAACTCGGACTTCGCATTATGCAGAAGCTCAACGCCGCCTGCGCCAAGTGGAAAGCCGACGAAAATATCGACTATTCCATTTATGGCACGCCCCTCGAATCCACGACTTACAAATTCGCGAAGTGCCTGCAAAAGCGTTTCGGAATTATCCCCGGCGTTACGGATAAGTCGTATATTACCAACAGTTATCACATTCACGTCACCGAGAAAATCGACGCGTTCAAAAAGTTGGAATTGGAGTCCAAATTCCAGGCGCTTTCCCCGGGCGGCGCGATCTCCTATGTCGAAGTGCCGAATATGCAAAACAACCTCGACGCCGTTCTGTCGGTAATGAAGTTCATTTACGACAACATTATGTACGCCGAGCTCAACACCAAGTCCGACTTCTGCCAGGAGTGCGGTTTCGACGGCGAAATTCAGATCGTCGAGGACGACGGCAAACTCGTTTGGGAATGCCCGAATTGCGGCAACCGAGATCAGGCGAAACTGAACGTCGCGCGCCGTACCTGCGGATATATCGGTTCGCAGTTCTGGAACCAAGGCAGAACGCAGGAAATCAAAGAGCGCGTCTTGCACCTGTAACCGACGAAAAGGGGCTTGTAACAAAGTCCCTTTGTGTTTTGGAATTATGTATATAGCGGAAATCAAAAACAGAGATATAGCAAACGGGCCGGGCGTGCGCGTTTCGGTGTTCGTCTCGGGTTGCCGTCACAAGTGCCCCGGTTGTTTTAACGAAATCGCCTGGGACTTCGACTTCGGCAAGGAATATACGAAAGAGACCGAGGAGTACGTACTGACCGAGCTTGCGCCCTACTATATGCGCGGATTGACCGTGCTCGGCGGCGAGCCCTTCGAGCCCGAAAATCAGGCGGGCGTGCTCGCGCTTATAAAGCGTGTGAGGGCGGAACAGCCCAACCGCGACGTGTGGGTATACTCGGGCTTTACCCTCGACGAACTGACGGGGGAAAGCCGCGCGCGAACGGAGTACACCGACGAGCTTTTGTCTTTGATCGACGTGCTGGTGGACGGGCGGTTTATATTCGCGGAAAAGGACATTACGTTGCGCTTCCGCGGCTCGCGCAATCAGCGCTTGCTCGACCTTCCCAAAACTTTGGCAAGCGGCAAACCCGTTTTATGGGACGAGTGACGCGCAGGCGGCGGGGCTTGCATGTAATATATATAAAAGTAATGTAACGGCGCTCCCAAATTCGGAGCGCCGTTTATCCGATCGTTATCTCGACCCGGCAAAATGGCAAAACGCATTGACATTGAAAGCGGTATTATGTTACAATAGCGCAAGAGGCGAATATAATGAAAGTAATATTGTTAAAAGACGTTAAAGGCACGGGTAAAAAAGGAGACGTCGTGAACGTTTCCGACGGATACGCGAACAATTATCTGCTCAAAAACAAGTTCGCCGAGCCCGCCAACGCCACCAACCTGTCATTGCTCGAAGCGCAGAGGTCGAGCGAGGCTTTCAAAAAAGCCACCGCGTTGAAGGAAGCCAAAGAACTTGCGGTCAGGCTGAACGCCACGGAAGTCACCGTCAAAGTGACTGTGGGGGCAAACGGAAAACTTTTCGGCGCGCTCAACGCGCAAACTATTGCGGACGCCCTGAAACAGGCGGGCGTGGAAGTGGACAAAAAGAAAATCATTCTTGACGGACCGATCAAGCAGGTGGGAGTTTATAAAGTGGCTGTCAAACTTCACCCCGAAGTAACGGCAAAAACCACCATTAACGTGCAAGGATAACAGAGCCGATTCACATTACATTTGGTTGATTATGCAGATTTTAAGAGCGTTTATACAAAGTTACAACCGCATATTATGTTTGACCGATCAGGGGGAAGCGGAAGGGATACCTTTCGTCCTTTGTGGCGGTAAAAATTTACTTGCAAATTCGGAGACGTATTGCGACGAATTGCACCTGACCTTGGAAGATAAACTCAATCCCGAGCAGCCGTGCTACGTCGTTTACAACAACAAGAAAGTTCCCGCGGAGCCGCTCGGCATTTACGATACGGCGGAGTTTCGGGAACATTATACTTACGACGGCATTCTCGGCGCGACTTTCGAAAACAGCCGCACCGTTTTCCGCGTTTGGTCGCCGTTTGCTTTCGGCGTTAAATTGAAATTATATACCGAGGGAGACGGCGGCGCGCCCTGTCGCGTGGAAAAAATGACGCGCGGAGAAAGAGGCGTATGGACGGTCACGCTCGCGGGGGATCTCGAAGGGCTGTATTATACCTATGCGCTCACGCACAGCGCTTTGGGGGAAGTGGAAACCGTCGACCCTTACGCGCTTTCCGCCGGGCTGAACGGCATGCGGGGCATGGTTACGAATATGAATGCGCATTCCGTCACGCCGCACGGTTGGCAGAGCGAGCATAAGGGTTACCGCGCGCACCACGCCATAAAAAATTATACCGACGCCGTCATTTGGGAAGTGCACGTCCGCGACTTTTCGGGCAAGACTTATGCTCACAACCGACATAAATTCCTCGCGTTTACCGAAAGTTTGACGAACAGAAGCGGCGAGCCCGTGGGGCTTGACTATCTCGTCGATCTCGGCGTAACGCACGTTCATCTTCTCCCTGTCGCGGAGTATGCGACCGTCGATTCGACGCGGCTTAACGACAGGAATTATAACGCGTTTAATTGGGGTTACGATCCCAAAAATTATAACTCGCCCATGGGCGCGTACAGCACCGATCCCGCGGACGGACATTCGCGCATTCTCGAACTTCGAGAGGCGGTTTTTGCCTTGCACTCGCGCGGGATAGGCGTTATTTTCGACGTGGTATACAATCACACCTACGACATGAACGCGCCGATCGCACGCACCGTGCCTTACTATTATTACCGCCACGACAACAGGGGAAATTATACGAACGGTTCGGGTTGCGGCAACGAGACGGCGAGCGAGAGACCGATGTGTCGCAAGTTTATTCTCGATTCGCTCCTCGGCTGGGCGAAGAACTATCACGCCGACGGATTCCGTTTCGACCTCATGGGGTTGCACGACGTCGCCACGATGGCGGAAATTCAGCGCGCGCTTCACTCGCTTTCGCACGAAATGATCATCTACGGCGAGGGTTGGGTAGGCGGTCCGACGGCGCTTCCCGACAACAAACAGTGCAATAGATGGAACGCAAACATAATACACCAACAGGCGGGCGCGGCAGGCTGCGTTGCGGTGTTCTCGGACATTACGCGCGATAGCATTAAGGGCGCGGTTTTCCATGCGAACGAGGGCGGTTACGTCAACGGGCATGCTTGGGAAAAAGTCAATCTCGTGAAGTTCGCTTCCATGGGCAGTACTTCGCCCAACTTCGGCACGAATTGGGTCGCGTCGTCTGCGAATCAAGTCATCAATTACGTATCTGCGCACGACAACAACACGTTGTGGGATAAAATTTGCATGACGAGCAGCGCAAGGTCTTATTCCGACCGTGTGCGCATGAGCAGGATGTGCGGCGCAATCGTGTTGACGAGCCGCGGCGTGCCTTTCATGCAGGCAGGCGAAGAACTTCTTCGCTCCAAACCGAAATTAGGCGGCGGCTTCGAGGAGAACAGTTATAACTCTCCCGACTATCTCAACAATATCAACTGGGAGGATATCAATCCCGACTCGCCGCAGAAGAAAACGCGCGACTATTACCGGGGTCTTATCGCTTTCCGAAAAGCGCATTCGCTCATCCGTCTCTGGGACAAGGACGAAATAGAAAAGCGCACGCATTTCCTCGAATCTCCGCGCTACGACGTCATCGCATATACTCTTTCGGATGAGGAAGAAACGATTTTGATTATATATAATCCTCTCGACGACGTGGAATTTACTCTTCCCGACGGCAAGTGGGAGCTTCGCGTAAACGGCGACCGCGCAGGCGATAACGCTATCGAAACTTGCGAGGGCAGGGTAAACGTAGCCGCGATCTCCGTTTATTGCTTTGTCAAAAAGAATACGGAAAACGGGATCGAACAAAATAACGAGGCATAGTAGGGCCTAGCCGCCCGAAAAAAAACGCGAAGCATGACTTCGCGTTTTTTGTATATTCTTTCATACCGTCTATATCGTCGGATTTCGTTTTTCAATATAGCGATAGTTAAGCCTTAATATATTCATTACGTAAGGGATCAGAAGGACGGCGTCTGCGGCGATCCAAGCGATGGGGTTGCCGAGGGTCAGCCCGAAGAACGCCCAACCGTTTGCCGTCGCGGTGATAGCTCCGCCGTTGAACAGAGACGGGAAAAAGGTACAGACGAGCACTCGCGCGGCAAGTTCCGCCGCTCCCGCCATAAGCACGAAAAACGATTTGCCGATGCCCTGTACGCTGCTCCGAAGCACGAATATAGTGCCGAGAAAGTAAAACATGGGAAGGTCGGTATAGAGCAGGGTATTTCCGAACCGTATCGTTTCGGGATTTATTTTATCGGGGCTGAGAAAAATATGAAGATACGCTCCGTTTATTGATAAAAGCAAGCCTATGCCGGCAAGCAACGTACCCATTACAATCATAATCAGCATTGCCTGATTCGTACCTTTTTTCACTCGTTTTATGTCGCCTGCGCCGAGATTTTGCGCCGCGAAACTCGTCATTCCGGCGCCGAGCGCGTTCATCGGCGTCATGAGCAAGTTTTCCAATTTGTTCGCCGCCCCGAAGCCGTTTTGCGCAGGCGTGCCTTGCACCATTCCGTTTGCGGTCGTGTCGAAAAGAACGACGCCGCCCTGCATGACGATTATTCCGAAGGCAAGGACCGAGAATTGCAAGCCGAGCGGTAGTCCTTGCGCCAAATGCTCGCCCACGTCTTTTTTCGTCATTTTGAAATCCGCGAGGCGAGGGCGATATTGCTTATATTTTATGAAAGTATAAGCGAAACAAGCGATCGTACTCAAAAATTGCGAGACGATCGTCGCTACCGCCGCGCCCGCCAATCCCCATTTGAACGCCATAATGAACAACAGATCCAGCCCGATATTGAGCGCGGTCGACGCGAGAAGGAACAACAGCGGAGTGAGAGAGTCGCCGATGCTGCGGAGAAAGGAGCAGATGAGATTGTAAAACATTTGCGCGGCAATCCCCGAGAAGATTATTACGCAATAAAGGTACGCCGCGTCATAAACCGTTTGACTGTTCTCGGGCGTGACGTTCAGCCAGGCAAGCATCGGTTTGAGGAGAAGTATTGCGACCGCCGTGAGAATAACCGATATTATCGCGCTTAAAGTTATTTGCGAGGCGAGCGACCGTCTTGCGCCGACGTCGTCGCGTTTTCCCACCGATTGAGACGAGACCACGCAAAACCCCGCCGTACAGCCGAAAGCGAATTGCAGGTAAATAAAGAGCAGGGGGTTGATGTCGTTAATCCCCGCAACTTCGTCGCCCGTGAGCGTCTGTCCGCAAATCGCCGCGTCGCTCACCGTATAGACTTGCTGTAAAAGATATGACAGTATTATGGGCAGGCAAAACACCAAAATAACCTTCCAACATTTGCCCTGCGTGAGGTCTATCGGCTTGAATATGTTTTTGATTTTTTCTTTTATTTTCATTTTCATTCGAAGTTTGCAAAAATCCTTTTGCAAGAGGGATTTTGCGCTTTTTCAAAAAACTTAAAATTCGTTTTAATTTGCCGACTTTTTTCGGTGCCGATAGCGCTTGGATATTATCGGCGGCGGTAAGGCAAACGGGATCTTATACCGTTGCTTTGTCATCTTGACGGAACAGAAATCATTATAACATTTTATTTTTGTTTTTGCAAAAGAAATAGCGCCCAAAGAAAAGCGCTTTTCGGGCATATTATAAGGCATTTTTCGCGGGGTTCGCAAAAAGCGCGCTTTATCGTAATCAAATGAAAATGCCCTACCGAAAAGTAAGGCATTGTTTTATTTATGATTTGAATTGATTTTATTCGTAGTCGGCGATGGTAGCCCAGCGCATAAGAAGTTCGCGCTCCTCGGGCTTGCCCTTGACGGACTGCGAGGCGGCGACGATGGGAAGCCACTTGGAGACGTAGTGCTTGGTGGTCTTGGACTGCTGGCAATAGAGGTCCATATACTCGCGGGCGAGGTCGTCCTCACCGTGGAGTTTGAAAAGCAGGTAGGTGCGGGAAGCGTCCGCCGAGGCGTTACCCGAAGTTGCGTGCGACCAGTCGATAATATACGGCGTGCCGCTTGCGTCGATGATGACGTTGGAGGGGTTATAGTCGCCGTGGCAGAGTTTGAAGTGCGTAGGCATACCTTCGAGCTTCATTTGCAGCTCATATTTGGTGTCCGAGTCGAGATCGGCTTCGAGCAGTTTACGCGAAAACTTCTCCTTGGTGCGGTTGAGCAGGGGCACTTTATACTTGTGCATAGCCACCTGAATATCCACGAACTGACGGAGATATTCGGCCTTCTTTTCGGGGTTCTCTTTCATGAGCTGTGCAAGGCTCTTACCCTCGATATATTCCATGACGATGGAGTATTGTCCCTCGCCGCTAATATTGACGTCGTAGATCTTGGGAATTTTAAGTCCCGCCTCTTCGACGCGCGCGTGATTGACAGCTTCGTTCAATATGTCGGACTTTTTGAAGCTTTTGTCGAACTGTTTGTAAAGTTTCCCGTCCTCGACATACATAACCTTATTGGGGCGTTTTGCAATGATTTTTCTTTCCATATCTTCCTCTTATCTCGGCAGGTGTAAATCGGGAGCCGCCACACTCCACAAATATATTATATAGCACGACAGCCGTTTTGTAAATACCCATTTTGAAAATTTTATCCGAAAATTTTCAATAATTATGTATATGCCGCGCGAGTTTGCGCACAAGCGCGCTTTCTCTTGACTTGCGCCGCAAAAAATAGTATACTTCCATTGTTCGTGCGCCCGTGGGATAATGGATAGACCGTCGGCCTCCGGAGCCGGAGATATGGGTTCGATTCCCGTCGGGCGTACCAAATGATAATAATCCGAACTTTGCGCGTATATCCGCCGAGGTTCGGATTTATTTTTTTATGCGGAGAATATAGGGGGGGTGAGAGTAATATCGCGTGATATTTAGACAGGGGGGGGAATCTACTTGACATGGTATTTTCATAAAAAAATTTTAAGCAAAAAGAAAAGGGCGCGGAAGCAAGCGGACTGTCCAATTATCACAACCCCGATTTTTTCGAGCAAAAATCAAATTTTATTTTGACTTCATTATACACTTGAAAAAAATCTGTTTCTGTGCTACAATACAAACACAGGTCGTAAGAGGGTTCACCAATATGGACATTCAAGAAAAAAGCATTTCTATCGAAAAGTCCAATGGACGTTTTTATACGCCGCAATTTATTGTGGAAAATATTTTGGATATGTCGGGTTATTATGGCGTTGGGATTGTAAAAAAACACGTCATAGATAACAGTTGCGGGGACGGTGCATTTCTTGTCGCAGTTGTCAAACGTTATTGCGAAAGCGCAAAACAGCTTGGATTATCAAATGATGAGATTGCAAAAGACTTGTGTTTGTATGTTCATGGCATAGAGATTGATAAAGAAGAATGTGAAAAGTGCATACGAAACGTTAGTGGCGTGGCACAATTTTTTGGTATTCCTTCCGTCAAATGGGACATTCGTTGTGCCGATACGATGGAAGTAAATGATTATAACGGGAAAATGGATTTTGTTTTGGGAAACCCCCCTTATGTGAGAGTGCATAATGTCGGGGAATCTTTCGATCGAGTGAAACAGTTCTCGTTTGCCAAATCGGGAATGACGGATTTTTATATTGTCTTTTATGAAATCGGATTGAAAATGCTTAATCAAAGTGGTGTTTTGGGCTATATCACCCCCAGCTCATTTTTTAATAGTCTTGCAGGTGAAACTTTACGCAAATACCTTATTAAAAATAACTTGATTGAAAAAATTATCGACCTGAAACATTATCAAGCGTTTGCGGCGACCACCTATACGACGATTGTTATATTGAAAAAAGCGAGAGAAGACAATATCATGTCTTATTATCAGTTTGATGAAAAAAACAGAATACCATATTATATTGATAGCCTTACTCCCGATGATTTCTATATTTGTAACAACTTCTATTTTTCAAATATAAACGCTCTTCACCTGCTCCAAAAAATATTTTATAATTTGGGGCATTGTGACGTGGCCGTAAAAAACGGATTTGCGACCCTTTGCGATGATGTTTTTATCGGAGATTTTGATTTTGATTCCGCATATATCATTCCCGTGATAAAAGCGTCTACGGGGAAACGTGCGCGAATTTTTTATCCGTATGGGAAAGATTCTCGGCTTATCCCGGAGAGTGAAATACAAAAAGACGGAAATCTATATCGTTATCTTCTTTCCCATAAAAGACAACTGACAAAAAGAAGTAATGAAAATGGAACAGACGCTTATTGGTATGCTTTTGGTAGAAGTCAAGCAATCAATGATACCTATAAAAACAAACTTACCGTCAATACGCTTTTGCGCTCTGTGAGCGATTTGAAATTGATTTCAGCGCCGGCGGGTGTAGGTGTTTATAGTGGTTTGTATCTTGTCGGAGATATGGCAAAGTTAGAAATGGCAAAAAAAGCACTCATGTCCGATGACTTTGTGGCGTACATATCATTGCTTGGAAAATATAAGAGCGGCGGTTACTATACGTTTTCCTCGAAAGATGTCAAGGCTTATTTGGATTATAAATTAGCATACGAAGGAGGACTTTTTGCATGATGACGAATGAAGATTTTCTTGAGGTTATAAAAGATTCCTTTCATACCTATTTACGCATTGGGACATCAAGAAGCACGGCAAAATTAAAACCTTTGCATGGTCATATCGCTACAGATTTAGCGGAAAAATTCGGCGCAGGTTTTTCGATTCATTCGCAAGGTTGGGAGAATGATAAAGAAGGAAGTATTGAAGGGAGATATTATCCCAAAAATGTGGATATAACGATTGAAAAAGCAGGGAAAGTTGTCGCCGGATACGCTGTTAAATTTGTAATGCGGAACTATTCTCAAAACAGTAACAACTATTTTGAAAATATGTTGGGAGAAACAGCAAATATTCGCGCCAATTCTATCCCGTATTTTCAAATCTTTATCATTTTTGATAAAGTGCCATATTATGAAAAAGGCGGCAGCTTCAAAAAATACGATACTATTACACCGCACAATTTGGACAAATACTTGGCATTATCAAAGGACGACCCTACGGTTTTCTTCCATACCCCCGATAAAACACTCGTTGCTTTGATAAAATTAAAAGAGAAATCGCCGCTATATCAATACAAAAATGATGAGGAATACGCTTCGTATTATCAATCCGTCATTCACGATAATGACCTACTTTCTTATGCCGCTCAACTTGGCGACCCCTTTGGCGATGGCGTTATTTTTAACGATTATGAGGATTTTATCGAGCGAACCTATCACATCACTATGGGACGACTGAAAAGAGATTAATTTTTGATATTCAATAAGCCCCAAGAGCGCCCATTTGTTCAAGACAAGCACACGCCGCGCTCTTACAACCCAAATTCTGAATAAGCGGTTGTTGCTGTTTTTTGCAGTCGTATTTGGAATGAAAACAGGGGGCGGAAAAGTCTGCTCCCATTTTCTTATGAAAAGAGAACGCAGGTCGAGGTTCGACTTACGTTCTTTGTGCATATCAATCATGATAGTCCGAACGTCAATCAAAAGGGCGTTCGGGCTGTTTTTATATATAAGCGGGGTTTGGCAAGCGGCTCTGATTTTATGCGTAAGCGGGGGCAAGCGGCGCTCTATGGGGGATTGCAAGAAGGCTTAACGATTTGTACGCACGGGCTGCGGGGATAAGTCGCGAGCTAAAAGGGTATGCTAAGAGCAGAGTGAAATGAAAAAGAAAGTCATACCATGGTTGCCCGGGATTGCGGCGGAAATAATTGCAGGCGTGTTTTGCGTCGTCTATGCGAAAATAAACGGGGAGACTTGGAGCGTTTATTTGGAACTCACGGCGTCCGCGCTTTTGCCCTTTATCTTTCCCGTGTACAGCGCGATTTCCAAAAAACGTCTGCCGACCGCGCTCGGCGTTTCTGCCGCCGTATTCGTATTTCTCGCGAGCGACCTCGGCAGCGCGTTGGGCATTTATAAATCTCTGCCGTTCTGGGACTCGATCGTTCACGGGTTTTTCGGCTTTGCGTGCAGTTTGACGGCTTTTGCGCTCCTCTTGCGGTGGAACGGCGCGCGGCTCAAACCGTTCGGGTTCGTACTTATCATATTGCTTTTTACCATGGGCGTTTCGGCGTTGTGGGAGATCCTCGAATATTTTATCGACCTCATGACGGGCTGGGATTCGCAAAAAATAGCCGCGTCCGTCGCCGAGGGCAAGTCGCCCGTTGCCGACACCATGGAAGATATGATTTCCGCGCTCGTCGGCACAGCCGCCTTCTATCTCACTCTTCTTGCCGATAAGCTCTTGCACCACGGCATATACGGTCCTATATGCGACTTTCACGGCTTCGAGAAAGGGAAAGAGTAAATTGTTCCATCCCGCTCGGGCGCAACTTGACATTAAACGGCGTAAGCGGTATAATGTTTGAAACCGTATGATTAAGACGTCTATTCGATTTTTCGAGGATACCCCGATAAGAGCCGTCTGGAATGACGAAGATTCCAAATGGTGGTTTTGCGCTGTCGACATAGCCGAGGCGCTCACGAAGAGTAAAAATCCGCGCGTATATTGGGCGCAAATCAAACGCCGCAATCCGCAGTTGATTACAATTTGTAAACAACTGAAACTCACCGCACGGGACGGTAAATCCTATCTCACCGACGTGGTGGACGCGGGCGGGGTCGATATGGTCGTCGCGCTCATTCCCGCCACAAGCCGTGAAAATTTTGTCCGTTGGCTTTCGGGCATGGGGAGCACTATCGACGAAAAGAGCAAGCAAAAAGCATACGAATTGTTTGAAAGCGGCATAATCGGGGAGACAGAGGTCGGGACGGCCCGTGGGTTGCAACAGATCCACGGCTACATTTTCGGCGGGCTGTTTGACTTTGCGGGGCAGATCCGCGGGTTGAATATTGCCAAAGGCGGCTTTGCCTTTGCGCCCGCAATGTACTTAAAAGAAAATCTCGCGCGCATTGAGAAAATGCCCGAAAGCACCCTTGAAGAGATTGTCAAAAAATACGTCGAAATGAATATCGCTCATCCGTTCATGGAAGGCAACGGCCGTAGCGCACGCATTTGGCTCGACCTCATTTTGAAGAAAAACTTGCATAAATGCGTCGATTGGAGCAAAATCGACAAGCGCGCCTATCTCGACGCCATGCGAAAAAGTCCCGTCGACGCTTCGGACATTTATCGGCTTATCGAGGGCGCGTTGACCGACCGAATCAACGACCGCGAACTGTTCATGAAGGGGATCGACTATTCCTATTATTACGAGGAAGAGTAACTCGCCGTCCGTAATTTTATTCTCACGAAAAGCATAAAAAAGAAGTCGGGAGGTTTTCCGACTTCTTCGTGATTTTGTCAGTAATCTCGTTTGCTTAATTTCGCGGCACTCCGCCCGAATTTGGGCAGGTTAAGTTCCGCCGCCTTTGAGCCAAACGGCTAAGCGGAGAGGAACAGATACGTAAGATAGCCGCAGAGGGAGAGGAGCATGATTACGCCCCCGACGCGGTTTATTTTATTGCCGCGCCCGATAAGCACGCAGAACAGAAGGAGCAGGGCGGCGGAGAGCGAGATGATTATATCGATAAGATACCCCGACGCAAACGTAACGGTGGATATGAGCGCAGGCAGACCGAGTATGAGGAG
>CANQCB010000015.1 GCA_947589145.1 uncultured Clostridia bacterium
CCTCATGCCCGTCGTAATGACGGACGAGGACATAGAAAAAATCAAGGCGACTTTGCCCGAACTCAAACGCGCGCGCCGCACGAGATATATCGAAGAGTTGGGACTTTCCGAATACGACGCGGACATTCTCACCGCTCAACCGAGCATAGCCGATCTGTTTGACGGCGCGGTGAAGCTCGGCGCGAATGTCAAGAAAGCGGCGAACTACGTTATGAGCGAAATCATGAGAAAGGGCAAAACCGAGGGCGAGGACGGTATCACCGTGGGCGTGACGTCGGCGCAGCTTGCCGAAATCCTTTCGCTCGTGGAAAAGGGCGAAATCAACCTCGTGGCGTCAAAAGACGTGCTCGACAAGATCTGGCAAAGCGATATGACGGCGGGCGAGGCGGTGGACAAACTCGGACTTCGCCAAAACAACGACACGGGCGAGATAGAAAAACTCGTGCGCGACATAATAGCCGCCAACCCCGGTCCCGCGCAGGACTTCCGCAACGGCAACGAAAAAGTGCTTTCTTTCTTCGTGGGGCAACTCATGAAGGCGACGAAAGGAAAGATCAATCCGAAAATCGCGGGCGACCTTGTCAGAAAACTTCTTTCGAGCGGCGATTGAAGCAAGGGGTAGAAATGGAATATAACGACATCGAACGGACGCTTGCGGAGGAACGGGAACGGTTTATAGCCGCATGGGAAAAAATCTCCAACGCGCGGATTAAGAAAACGCAAAGGAACGAATTCGGGCTTAAAGGCAAATATCCGCTGCTGATTGCGGCGAGTTTATTTGTGATAGCGGCGATACTCGTCGTGCAGTTCGTTTTCGCGCAATTCGACGTTTGGTATATAATTTGCGAGTGCATAATCGTATTGACCATGAGCGGATCGGTGATTTTGCTGTCGATAAGTTGGCGAATAACTCTGAAAAACGCCAAATGTGCGGAAATTATCGAGTACTATGCGGGAGATATCAAGTGCGTGACGAGCGAGATTACAGGCGGCGGCAGAAAGGTCGAATGGGAAGAAGCGCGGTTTTACTTTCTCGGCGACGACAGAGCCGAACTGTTCGACGGCGGCGCGAAGCAATATCAGCCTTTCATATATAAGAAGGTGCGCGGACATTCGCGCAACTACGTCCTTCTCGACGGCAAAACTTTGGCGATAAATTTCATAGACGGCGCGACCGTGACCAAAAGAGAGGGCGGCGTCACCGAGTTTAACAACGGCTTCAAGTTCAAAGTGACGGACGGCAATCTCGAATGGTTCGAAATCAAGGGAATGTACAGCGAGTGCTACGAGAACAATTTCCCCTTGTACGCTCCTCTCACCGCGAGCAGATCTTACGTGTTCCGCTATGAGTTCGAGGAGATTAATCGCAAAAATTACCGCATGATACTCCCCGAAATCGTCCGCGCGGCGGCGGAATATTACTTTACCGAGCCGCCAAAAGATCCGAATATTCTTATTGAAAATCTCAAACAAAAATAAAAGAGACGGCGTCTTTTTTATTATACGGAGAGTTAAACTCCGCCGAAAAAGATCTTGCTTTTTCGGGAAAAAGTAAAAACAGGGGACGTTGTTTGCAAACAACGTCCCCTTTAACGACAATTTATCGAATTATTTGTCCAGCAGCATTTTGCAAAGTTCCACGCCGCTCGGCACAAAGACGGAGGTGCTTTGAGCGGTTTTTTCGTTATAGGTCGGAACGCCCCGAACCTCTTTTGCGCTGTCATAGATAATGAACGGCACGGGGTTGCCGACGTGCGTGCGAAGGGAGAGCGGAGTAGGGTGATCTGGAGTTATGAGGAGTTTGAACCGCTCGCCGCGCCTCGTCATTTCTTCATAAACGGGTTTGACGACGAGGCCGTCTATAAGTTCGATAGACTTGATTTTACCCGCCTTGTCGCCCTGATGACCGCATTCGTCGGGCGCTTCCATGTGGATATAAACATAGTCGTGCGTTTTGATCGCGTCGAGTGCGGCGGCGGCTTTGCCGCGAAAATCGGTATGAAGCGTGCCGCATGCGCCTTCGACGTCGATCGAATCCATTCCGGCGACTTTGCCCAGCCCTTTAACGAGGTCCACCGCGGAAATTACCGCGCCTTTAATTCCGTAAAGTTCTTCGAACGGGGCGAACGAAGGGCGCGTACCCTCTCCCCACAGCCAGCACGACGTAGCGGGGTTTTTGCCCGCGCGCACTCTTTCGGCGTTGACGGCGCTGCGTTTGAGCACTTCCATACTCGCTTTTTGGAACGCGAGTATTTCTTTACCGAACACGCCGCTCGGCAAATAGTCTTTGATCGGACGTCCGGAAATGTCGTGAGGCGGAGTGAGGATCGCTCCCGTTTTGCCGCCGCGATGAACGAGGCAATGTCGGTAACTCACGCCCGCGTAAAGTTCGCAATTCTCGGGCAGTTTGACTTTTTCGTTGATTTCGCGTATCAATTTTTCGGCGGTAGGCGAATCGATTTCGCCCGCGCTGTAATCCTGCATGGTGAGATCGTCATAATCTCCGTCCCCGCCGAGCGTGACCAGATTACAGCGATAAGTAACGTCGTTTTCGGTAAGCGTAATACCCATGCTTGCGGCTTCGAGCGGCGAGCGGCCCGTGTAATAAACGGAGGGGTCGTAACCCATTACGGACATATTCGCCACGTCGCTGCCCGGCTTCATTCCGTCGGGTACGGTTTTGCACAGTCCGCAAACGCTTTTTGCGGCGAGCGCGTCAATATTCGGTTTGACGGCGAGCGAGAGGGGAGTTTGTCCGTTCTCGTCCGGGTAGTCCGCCCAACCGTCTCCTAAAATTACGATATATTTCATAAACAGCTCCTTTCGATTGCGATATCTGGATTTCTTCGATCGACATAATTTTATCACTTCGCGGAGCGTTTTAGCAAGCAAATAACGAAATTTTTATTCTACCGTTACGCTTTTTGCGAGATTGCGCGGTTTGTCGATATCTTTACCGAGCAAGAGCGCCGCTTCATACGCCAAACGTTGCAGGGGGATAACGCTGACGGCCGCCGACAACAAAGGGTGGACGTTTGGAAGGGGCAGGACAAAATCGGCGGCTTGCGCGACTTCGTCGATATTTGTCACCGCGATAACCGTGCCGCCGCGCGCCCTCACCGTCGCCATGGAAAGCAGAGTTTTTTCGCCGAGCGCCTCGTCGGTACTCACGACTACAACGGGAGTACCTTTTTCTATGAGCGAGATACTGCCGTGTTTGAGTTCGCCCGCCGCAATGCCGAGCGCCGAGATATATGAAATTTCTTTGAGTTTAAGCGCGCCTTCGAGCGCCGCGCCATAGTCCGCTTTGCGCCCGATAAAGAAAGGATTGACCGACTTTGCGATAAGTTTTGCGACCTCTCCGACCTCGACGGCGAGCGCCTTTTCCGCGGCAAACGGCAATTCTTTGAGTGCGGCGGCAATTTCGTCGTTTCGCGAAGCCAACACTCCGAGCGCCCCGACCTGCGTGGTAAAGCCCTTCGTGGTGGCGACGGAAATTTCCGGACCGGCTCTCGTGCAGAACTTCTCGTCGCAAACGCGCGTAAGCGTGGACGAGTGGACGTTGGAAACGGCGAGCGTGAGATATCCTCTACGCTTAGCCTCTTCCGCGGCGGCGATGGTGTCCGCCGTCTCGCCCGACTGCGACAGAAAAACAGCCTGTTTTCCCCGACCGACCGTTTTTTCGGAGTATATGAACTCGCTTGCAAGGCACACCTCCGCGCTGCAACCCGTAATTCGCTCGACGAGCGGCTTTGAGGCAAGCGCGGCATGATAGGACGAACCGCAACCGATGAGCGTCACGTTCCGACGTAAATACGGTCGCCCCAAGCAATCTTCGGTAACGGTACGGGCAAGCGCCTCGGGTTGTTCGTACATTTCTTTGAGCATATAATGCGGAAAACCGGACAGCGCCGCCGCGATTTCCGGCGACGAGCATTTGACGCGCTCGGGTTCGACGCGCCTGCCTCGGAAAAACACTTCCGCGCTTCCGGGGCGCACCCGCGCGACTTGCCCGTCCGCAAGCACGATAAGAGAGGTAACTTCCTTCGGCATAGCCGTCCCGTCCGAGGAGATGCACGCCATATCCTCACCCAGCCCGATAATAAGCGGACTGCGCATTTTTGCGGCGTAAATGTCGCTCGGAAAATCGGCGCAAAGAACGCCGAGCGCGAAAGAGCCGCGCAGATCGGCGGCGACGCGCGACAGACAGGCGAGCGGATCGCCGCGATATTCCCATTCGAGAAGATGGGCGATAAGTTCGCTGTCCGTGTCGCTTTTGAGCGAAATACCGCGATTTTCGCATAGTACTCGAAGATTGCGACAATTATCGATAATGCCGTTATGCACGATTGCGAACTTGCCGCCGTAAGACAGGTGCGGGTGACAGTTGATTTCGGTTGGACAGCCGTGCGTAGCCCACCGCGTATGCCCGATCCCGCAGACCTCGGGCAGGTCGCGCCCACGGAGTTTTTCTTCGAGTGCGGAAATTCTTCCCACCGCTTTGACCGTAACGATTTCGCTCCCGCAAACCGCGATGCCCGCCGAGTCGTAACCGCGATATTCCAACGCATGCAGCCCTTTCGTCAATACGGGAGCCGCAGGCTTATTCCCGGTATACCCAATAATTCCGCACATAACAATAAATTGTATGCGCGCGCTCCTTTCTCGGTTACCGACTGAAGCGCAACAATATGTGAAAATACTTTTTTGAAAACGCGATAGAAAAATAAGAAGCATATCAAAGTCATCGATACGACAAAGTCCTCGCCGCAAAGGGAAACGCGCCGCAAATCCGAGGAAAACGATAATATAGCGGCTCGTTTCGGCATACATTTTTCTTATGAAATATTTTGGCACGGACGGGATAAGGGGAATATACGGCATAGGGATAACCGAGGACATTGCATATCGCGCGGGCAGAGCGATCGCGGAGCTGATCGGCGGACGGGGCGTGGTATGTCGCGACACGCGCCTTTCGGGTCCCAATCTCGAAAGCGCGTTCACGTCGGGCGCGACGGACGGCGGCGCGCACGTTATGTCGGCGGGGATACTTCCCACCCCGGGAGCGGCGTTTCTGACGCGGCTGTTAAATGCCGATTTCGGCGTAGTCATCAGCGCGTCTCACAATCCTCCCGAGTACAACGGCATAAAGATTTTCACGCGTACGGGCAAACTCCCGACTTCCGCGGAACAGGCGCTCGAATATTATATGGATAATCTTCCGAGCAAATCGGCGAAGGGCGACGGCAAAAATTGCGACTGCGGCAGAGCCGAGTATATCGACCACCTTTTGAGCGAAGCGGAAAGAATGGGGAATTTGCTCGGACGGAGCGGCAGGTTGGACGGAATGCGCGTGCTCCTCGACAGCGGAAACGGCGCGGCGCGAGGCATTTCGCGCGAGGTATTCGAGCGGCTGGGCGCGAGAGTGGGCGAACTTTGCACGCATTGCAACGGCGAATGTATAAACGTTCGTTGCGGCGCGCTTGCTCCCGAACACATGGCGGAAGAGGCAAAAATCGGCGGTTACGACGTGGGACTGTCCTTTGACGGAGACGCGGATAGGTTGGTGGTGTGGCGCAGGCGAATAATGGCAGGCGACGAGATCATGCTGAACCTCTCGCGTTTTTCGGGTTTCGGCGACAAAATCGTGGGAACGGTGATGACGAACGGCGCGCTCGAACGCACTCTCGCGCTGCGCGGCAAACACTTCGTTCGCACGGCGGTCGGAGACAGGAACGTGAGCGAAGTAATGAAAATCGTGTCCGCAAATCTCGGCGGCGAACCGAGCGGGCACTACATACTCGGCGACCGACCGACGGGCGACGGCTTGCTTTCGGGCATAGCGGTGTGTCTGCTGCTGACCAAAGGCGAACTCGAAAATCTGGAACTCGACAAAAGCAAACTCATATCCGTGCCCGCAAGCGGCGCGGCGCTTTCGAGCGACAAGGTACAACGCGCTGTGGCGGAGGCGAAAAAACTCGCCGAAAGAATAGTGGTGAGAATGAGCGGAACCGAGCCGCTTCTGCGCATACTTGCCGAGGGCGGCGACGTGGACGGCGCGGTTGAACTCATAAGGCGGGCGGTGGAATGAACTTTTTTCAGACCGCATTCCTCGGTTTCGTGCAGGGCTTGACCGAATTTTTGCCGGTGTCGAGCAGCGGACACCTGATTCTCACCCGACAAATTCTCGGGTTGGAAAGCAGTTCGATGTTCTTCGATATTCTTCTCCACGTCGGCTCGTTGGGCGCGGTAATACTCGTTTTTCGCCGCGATATTCTCGCCCTTTTCAAACCGCCTTTCAAAAAACTTCTTCTGCTCACGCTTGCTACGATACCCGCGGCGGTCGTCGGCTTCCTGCTCGGCGACGCGATAGACGAAGTTTTCGCGAGCGGCAAATGGCTGTGGATAACGTTCGCGCTCACCGCAGTTCTGTTGATCGTAACCGAGCGCATAAGCAAAAAGCGCGATCCGAAGCCTTTCGGCGCGCGCCAAGCGGCGGCAATGGGCGTCATGCAGGCGTTCGCGCTCCTGCCCGGGCTGTCGAGGAGCGGTTCTACCATATTCGGAGGAATAGCGGCTGGCGGAGAAAGGGAAGAGGTCGCGAAGTTCTCTTTTTTGATGAGCGTTCCCATAATAATCGGCAGCGCGGCGGTAGGGATGATAGGCTCGGACGGACTTGCACTCACCGTCGGTTGGTGGGAAACGTTGTGCGGAATGGCGGCGGCGTTCGTCAGCAGTCTCGTCGCGATAAAGGGAATGATGAAAATAATAGCAAAGGCGAGCTATAAACCCCTTGCCGTATATCTTTTCGCGGTAAGCCTGCTCTCGTTGACGCTCACTCTGACGGGCGCATAGGCGAAATGCCGAACAAACGGAAACAAACGGCAACGTGGAAATATCCGAGAAGATCGGATATTTTTATTTTGCGCTCACTTTCGCCCCGCCTGCCGCATAAATAAAAAAGCAAACGGGAGGTACACAATGTCGATAGCGATAATATTCGGGGGCAGGTCGTGCGAACATAACGTCAGCGTAGTGACGGGCGTGCAAATACTCAACGCGGTAAGGGCGCTCGATCCTCTGCCGATATACATAGACAAAAACGGCGAGTGGAGAACGGGGGAATTATACGACCTCGAAGCCGCAAAAGAATGGAAAAAGCTCAAAAAAGTATATCCGCGCCCGGGCTCGCAATATCTGTTTTCCGCACGCGGCAGGAAATTCGCGAAAATAGACGCGGCGGTGCTCTGCCTGCACGGGCACAACGGCGAGGACGGCTGCATTCAAGGTCTGCTCGAAATCTGCGGCATACCGTATACGGGTTCGGGCGTGCTTGCGAGCGCGGTATGCATGGATAAATCGGCTTTCAAACAGTTCGTCAAAAACGAGGGAATACCGACCCTGCCATATACGGTATTCTCTCGAAAGGAGTTTAACGAAAACATATATAAGGTTGCGGACAGATTGAACGAAATCGGCTATCCGCTCATTGTAAAACCCGCCTGCCTCGGCTCGTCGATAGGCGTGGGAATAGCGCGCACCGAAGCCGAGTTGGTGGAAGCGACGCGCGCCGCGTTCGAGTATGACAATCGCGTAATAACCGAAAAGTTGCTGGAAAATTTTCGGGAGTTTAACTGCGCGGCGCTCGGCGACGAGGGCGACGTAACGGTCAGCGAGGTGGAAGAACCGATAGGTTGGAAGGAATTTCTCTCATACAAGGACAAATACGCGGGCGCGAAGTCTGCGGCAAAACGCCGCTATCCCGCCGACATTCCGACGGAGATCTCCGAGGAAATAAAGCGGCTCACCAAACTCGTATTCGAAAAAGCGGGTCTTTCGGGCGTGGTGCGCGTGGACTTTATGCTGTCAAACGACGGCACGCTGTATTTGAACGAGGTCAACACGTTGCCCGGTTCGCTTGCGGCATACTTTTTCAAACGTCACGGCATAAGCGAAAAAGAATTCGTTATGCGGCTGGTGGGAATTGCCGAAAGGCGTAAGGCGGCGGCAGACCGACTCGTATATTCGTATAATGTTCCCGCAATCGCGGGAAAGGACGGAAAATAATTGACCGCGCAAGGTGAAAATGCTATAATATAAACGACCTTCGGAAAGCGAAGGCGCGGAGGCATTATGGCAAAGATAACTTACGAAAAACCGATTGCCGAACTTCAAGGCGACGAGATGACGCGCATACTCTGGGATTGGATAAAGGAAATTCTGATCGAGCCCAAAGTCGCGCTGAAAACCGAATATTACGACCTCGGACTTGTGCACAGGGATGAGACGGACGACGAGGTGACCAAGGAAGCGGGCGAGGCTATAAAACGTTTGGGCGTAGGCGTCAAGTGCGCGACGATCACGCCGAACAACCAACGTCTCGAAGAATATAAGCTCAAACGGCTTTATCCGTCGCCCAACGGCACGATAAGGGCGATATTGGACGGTACGGTGTTTCGTACTCCCATTCTCGTAAAAGGCATAACGCCGTACATTCCGACTTGGACGAAGCCGATCACCATTGCCCGTCACGCATACGGCGACGTATACAAAGCGACGGATGTGCGCGTGGAAAACGCTGCGAAAGCCGAACTTCTCGTCACGGAGGCGGACGGCAGGGAAAAGAGATACCCCGTGTTTGACTTCGAGGGCGGCGGCGTACTTCAAGGCATGCACAACACGGATAAGTCGATATCCGCATTTGCGCGCTCCTGCTTCAACTTTGCGCTCGACGCAAAACAGGATCTGTGGTTCGGCGCAAAAGATACCATTTCCAAAGTTTACGACGGCAGGTTTAAGGCGATCTTCGCCGAGATTTTCGAGAGCGAATTCAAAGCCGCATTCGAAAAGGCGGGCATAAAATACGAATACACGCTGATCGACGACTGCGTTGCGCGCGTAGTCCGTTCGAGCGGCGGCATGATATGGGCGTGCAAGAACTACGACGGCGACGTTATGAGCGATATGCTTGCGACGGCGTTCGGCTCGCTTGCGATGATGTCCAGCGTGCTCGTATCTCCCGACGGCAACTTCGAATACGAAGCGGCTCACGGCACGGTGACGAGGCACTATTATAAATACAGGGCGGGAGAGGAGACTTCCACCAACCCCGTCGCCACCATATTCGCCTGGAGCGGCGCGCTCCGTAAGCGCGGAGAGACCGAAAACAACAAAGCGCTTATCGGTTTTGCCGACGATCTCGAACGCGCCACGATTTCCACGATCGAGAGCGGTTACATGACGGGCGACCTTGCGATCATATTCAAAGCGGACGGAATAACGCCAAAAAAGCTCAACTCCCGCGACTTTCTCGAAGCCATCGCTTCCGATCTTTGATAAGAAAAATCGGGTTGTCATACCGCGACAGCTCGATTTTTTTATTACGAAATTATTATACGCGACATAAATATACGATAACGCGGAAAAACAGGTGACAAAAAGCGATAAGCGTGGTAAAATACAAATATGGCATTCACGGGAGATTTTCATACTCACTCCGTATACTCTCACGGCAAGGGTTCGGTCGAGGATAACGTGCTGGCGGCGAGGGAGAAGGGACTGAAAACGGTGGTCATAAGCGACCACGGCGTTTGCGTGTATCCCAACAATATCCACCCGTCCGACGTAAACGACTACCTTCTCGATATAAAAGCCTGCCGCGAGAAATATCCGGACATAGAAATACTTTCGGGTGTGGAATCCAATCTTCTGTCAAACGACGGCGATATCGACCTGCCCGAGGAAGCCGAGGACGCTCTCGATTGGATCAATTTCGGTTTTCACCTGATAAGAATGCCGGATAAGGCGAAATCGTTTTTCGGCTTTTGGTTACCGAACGCGACGTTTTCATTTGACAAAGCCGCCCGCGTGGCAAAAAATACCGACGCTTATATAAAGACGATGGAACGCTACCGCGTGAGCGCGATAGCCCACCCTTGCAAACAAATAGCGCTTGACTTGAAAGCGCTCGGAGAGGCGGCGAGAGACCTCGGCGTATATGTGGAGATCAACACCAAAAATTGCGTGTTGGAACGTCACGATTTCGAGACTTTGGGCAAGACGGGGTGCGAATTTATTTGCTCCTCGGACGCTCACTCTCCCGACGTGGTAGGCGATTTTTCCGCCGTACGCCTCTTTGACGGAGCGGGTCTGGACAGAAAACTCATCGCAAATTGGGACAGATCGCCCAAGATCCGCGCGCGTAAGAACGCCTCGTCGAACTCGTGAAATAAAAGCACAATATGCGCCCGCTCGTTTCGGAATCGAGGGGAGACTTAAAGCGGCGGGGAAGGGCTTCGTCGCGTAGCCGGACAATCGAAAAAAATGCGAATCGATATAAAACGCAAATCGCAGTGATAAGAAAACGTAAATCAAATAAAACGCAGATCTAAACAAAACGCAAGTCGAAGCAATAAGAAAAACGTAAATCAAACAAAACGCAAATCAATATAAAACGTAAATCGAAACAATAAGAAAAACGCAGTCGACGCTTGCCGACTGCGTTTTCAGATCTTATCGTGTCTGTTTTAACCGAAGTTTTTTATGTATCTTATCAAGCGGGCATAGGCATAGGAACGACCCAAAGCAGTAACGCTACTGCCGCAAGGGACAGACCTACGATAGCGACGGGCAAATGACCCTTCTGCTTCACCGTTGCCATAATTATGCCGACAATGCCGAGGATTACGCCCACGATGGAAGTAACGAGGGAAATGTACGTCAATACCAGGGCAAATTGTGCCAATCCGACGCTCAGCGTATAGATGCTGATATACGCGAACGCAATAGCGGCTACCATTGCGGCGAGACCGATAATACCGAATACCAAGCCTGCCGTAGCGCATCCGTTCTTAACGACGGGATTTACGGGAGCGGCCTGTTGGGGCTGACCGTAAGGATTATATTGCGGCTGTTGTTGACCTAACGCCGAGCCGCAGTAAGGGCAAACGTTGAATCCGTCCGCAACTTCTTTTCCACATTTGGGACAAAACATTTTTGACTCTCCTTTATCTATGTTATTACGGTCATTCTAACACACGCGGGGGGGGGTTGTCAATACCTTGTGAAAAAATTTTTACATTTTTTTCACAAAGTTATAAGTAAAATTCAACCGCCGCTTATTTCGAACGTTTTCGCACAAGAAAAAAGCGCCTTCCAACGAAAACGCTTTTCCGAATCGGTCTATTAAATTCCGCCGCTTATGTCACATCACTATAAAGAGATCCATGAGAATCATATTTGCAATAAAATTGCCGACTATCGTAACGATCGAGACGACGAGAGCGGCGATAGCCAAACCCTTTTGTCCGCAACGATTTCTGAACGACCGCGTCATGCCTATTATCGACAGAATGAGTCCCGCCCACATGAGAGCGGTGCCGATCATTGAAAGCCCCAACAGCAGCGCTCCGTAATAGACGTAAAATCCCGCAATGTCCAGAGCGGTAATTATAAGAATCGCGACGGACGAAAATATAATACCCAATATCGCGCAGATATTACTCTTCGTACTCGGCTGCTCGTTTTGCTGCGGGCGAACGTATTGCGGATTATACTGTCCGTAAGGCTGCCCGTACGGCTGACCGTAAGGATTCTGTCTGTAAGGATTCTGCCCGTAAGGATATTGACCGTACGGCTGTCCGTTCACGTTCGGCCGATCCAATATGTTTTCGCAATAGGGACACATATAAGAACCGTCCGAAATTTCTTTTCCGCAATGGGGACAATACATAACTTTCCTCCGTGACGCCCGATCTCGTTAAATTGCAAGCGCCATATAGTAGAGAGCGACGGGCAAATAGATGACAAGCGTCAAAACAACGAGCCCGATGGACACTGCCGACACTATGATACCGGCAAGCGCCAAACCTTTGCCTTCGCCGCCCATTTCGTCTGCCTTGCGATAGCCGAGTATGCTGAGTACAAGCCCGGCAATGCAGACCAAAAACGAAAACACGAGTCCGAGTATGGCGAGAATGTTATACTCCTTTTTTACATAAACGGGCATGACATAGGGCGGCGCTTGAAAGCCGCTTGCATTCCGATTTGTATATGCCTCGCTTTGTGCGGCGCCGCATTCTCTGCAAAATTTTGCGCCGTCGGGAAGTTCTTTTCCGCAATTCTTACAATACATTGCACCGTCTCCTCGGATTTTATACTATATTATTCGCAAAGACAACGTTTTAATAAACATTTTAATAGTAGTATATGCTGCCGTAATACGTTATATATATTATGCCCAAAATAACCGACAACGCCATGGACACCGCCGATACTATGATACCGGCAAGCGCCAAACCTTTGCCTTCGCCGCCAAGTTCCCCCGCCTTGCGATAGCCGAGTATGCTGAGTATGAGCCCGACAATGCTGAACAAGAACGAAAACACAAGTCCGAGTATGGCAAGGACGTTGGTCTGCTGTCCGCTCGTTTGCTGACCGTAAGGCTGTTGCCCGTTGGGATATTGCCCGTAAGGTTGACCGTAAGGTTGACCGTAAGGCTGTCCATAAGGTTGTTGCCCGTAAGGTTGACCGTAAGGCTGTCCATAAGGTTGTTGCCCATACGGCTGACCGTAAGACTGACCGTAAGGCTGTTGTTCGTTGGGTTTTTCGCTTTCGTTCTGCGAACCGCCGACGTTCGTTACCTGAGAACCGCAGGCGTCGCAAAAGTTGGCGTCGTCGGGAAGTTCTTTCCCGCAATTCGGACAAAACATTTTTGATTTCTCCTTTATGTTATCGAAGTCATTTTATCACGGGGCGGGGAATCTGTCAATATCTGCGAAAGAAATTTCATAAAAAATACGGCGATTTCGCCGTATCGATAGTTTTATGATGCTCAAATATTGATCGGACGATTTTATCGCTTAAACCGCGCGACGGGTCATATGCGCGGCGATGGCCACTATCGATATTATGATTCCGGCAACAGCCAAACCCTTGCCCTTGCCGCTAAGTTTTTTTGCCTTGTTATAGCCGAGTATACTGAGTATAAGCCCGACAATGCCGAAAAACGAAAACACAAATCCGAGTATGGCAAGGACATTTGTTTGTTGCTTGTACGAATTTTGACCGTTAGGTTGTTGCCGGTTAGGTCGTTGACCGTTAGAATATTGTCCGTAAGGTTTCTGACCGTAAGGGTGTTGCTGTCTATTGGATTTTTCGCTCTCGGCGAATGAATGGTCGCCGGCGTTCGTTATCCGATAACCGCAAACGCCACAAAAATTTGCGTCGTCGGGAAGTTTTTTTCCGCAATTCGGACAAAACATTTTTGACACTCCTCTGTCTATGTTATTATAGTCATTCTATCACACGCGGGGGGGGGTCTTGTCAATATATGAGAAAGAATTTTCATAAAAAAATACGGCGATTCCGCCGTATCGATAGTTTTATGATAATCAAATAACGATCGGACGATTTTATCGCTTAACCGCGCGACGCGATCATCTTCAAAAAGTATTCGTGAATGCGAGTATCGTCCGTGAGTTCGGGGTGAAACGCCGTCACGAGTTGGTTGTCCTGTCTGGCGGCAACGATTTTGCCGTCAACGACGGACAGAATTTCGGCTTTGCCGACGCTGTCGATATACGGCGCCCGTATAAACGTCATGGGGACGTCGCCGAGCCCGTCGAAAGGGGCGACGGTTGCGAAACTCCCGAGTTGACGGCCGTAAGCGTTTCGGCGCGCGACGATATCCATTGTGCCGAGATAGCAATGACTGTCGTTCGCGATACTTTTCGCGAGCAGAATAAGCCCCGCGCAAGTACCGAAAACGGGCGTGCCTTTCTCGATAAACCCGCGAATATCGTCCATCATGTCGAGGTCGTTCAACAATTTGCCGATAACCGTCGACTCGCCGCCGGGAATGACCAGCCCGTCGAAGTCAACCCCCGTAATATCTTTTTTCTGCCGAATTTCCTTTGTCTGCGCGCCTAAGCGTTCCAACATACGGATATGCTCGATAAATGCGCCTTGAAGGCAGAGAACGCCGATAAGCATTATATTACTTACCTCTCTCCGCCATAAGAAGTTGGATCTCCTGCTCGTTAATGCCGACCATAGCCTCTCCGAGGTCCTCGCTGAGTTTCGCTATGAGTTTTGCGTCGGTATAATTCGTAACGGCCTGTACGATCGCTCTTGCGCGTTTTGCGGGGTTGCCGGACTTGAAAATACCGCTGCCGACGAAAACGCCTTCCGCGCCGAGTTGCATCATAAGCGAAGCGTCCGCAGGGGTAGCGACGCCGCCTGCCGCGAAATTGACGACGGGGAGTTTGCCGTTATCGTGGACGTATTTGACGAGGTCGTAGGGGACTTGAAGTTTTTTCGCTTCGTCGAAGAGTTCGTCCTCGGCGCAGGAAGTAAGACGGCGAATATCGCTCATCATCTTGCGCATGTGGCGGACCGCCTGCACGACGTCGCCCGTGCCCGGTTCGCCCTTGGTTCTGATCATGGAAGCGCCTTCGTTTATACGGCGAAGCGCCTCGCTGAGGTCTTTCGCGCCGCAAACAAAGGGTACGTCGAACTTGGTCTTGTCGATATGATAAACGTCGTCGGCGGGGGAGAGAACTTCCGATTCGTCGATATAGTCGATTTCTATGGCTTGAAGGATCTGCGCCTCCGCAAAATGACCGATACGGCACTTCGCCATAACGGGAATGGAAACGGCGTCCTGAATACCCTTGATCATTTTCGGGTCGGACATACGGGAAACGCCGCCTGCCGCGCGGATATCCGCGGGGATTCGTTCGAGAGCCATAACCGCGCACGCCCCGGCTTCTTCTGCGATCTTCGCCTGTTCGGGGGTGGTAACGTCCATAATGACGCCGCCTTTGAGCATCTGCGCGAGATTCTTGTTAAGCTCCCAACGGCTTTCCGACTTCTGAGATTTGACTGCCATAATATATTACCTCTTGAAAAAAACTTGTAAAATCCATTTACCTGTAAATTTTACAACACACGGGGCGGTGTTGTCAATTATTTATACCCACTTTGAACGCATTTACGAATAAAAACTTATTAAACATATAGGAAAAGCGTAAAAGAAAACAAGACTTCGTAAAAAAACAAAAATTTATGATAAGTTTATATTACTCGGGTAAACTACTGTTACATATAATGGGAGTTTGTGCAATGTCAGGCAAAAAAGTAATAATCATAGGCGGCGGCATATCGGGAATGACGACGGGGATCTATCTGCTTCAAAACGGATATTCCGTGGAAATATTGGAAAAAAACCGTTTGCCGGGCGGCGCGTGCGTGGGTTGGGAGCGCAAGGGTTGCTATATCGATGGTTGCATACACTGGCTGGTCGGTACGAACAAAAACAGCCCCTACTATGAAATGTGGCGGAACATACGCGCGCTCGAAGAGGATACCGAGGTATATTTTCAGGACGATTTCTCGGTGTTCGAGTTTCCCGACGGCGTAAAACTCACCATGTGGGCGGACATTGACCGTTTCGAGCGCGAACTGATCGAAATTTCTCCCGAGGACGAAAAGGAAATCAAAATTTTCTGCAAATATATCCGTCGTTTCCGCAAGATAGAGGGACCGGTCGACAAACCCGTGGATCTCATGGGCTTGTTCGAACTTCTGAAAATCGGCTTTACCATGGCTGGCGACTATTATTGGGTGAATAAGTTCAGCAAAATGGACTGCGAGGAATACGGCAAAAAGCACTTCAAGAACAAGTATATCCGCTACTTTTTCGCAAACTTCATGGCGCCGGGCTATAACGTAATGAGCATGCTTTATATGCTTGCGCACGTCATGAATCACGACGGAGGCATTCCCATAGGCGGTTCTCTCGCCATGTCGAGACGGGTATACAACCGTTTTTGCGACCTCGGCGGCTCATACACATACGGCGTAACGGTCAAAAAGGTGCTCATAGAAAATCACAGAGCGGTGGGCGTGGAACTTTCCGACGGCAGCGAGATAAAAGCCGATTGGGTGGTATCGTCGGTCGCGGCGGAGCACTGTCTCAAAGACCTGCTCGGCGACGGTTACAAGGTCAAAAAAATGCACACGCGCTATGCCGATATCGAAAAATATCCCATATACACCATGACGATAGCCGTGCTTCGTTCTTCCGTAGACCTTTCGCACTATCCGCTCGGGCTTCACGCCGTCATGGCGCACCCGGTGGGCATGGATAAGGATTATTACGGTTTCGCGCTCCGCAACTACTCCTATGACAAGACGTTCAAAATCGAAGGCGGCGCGACCGTCTTACAGGCGCAGATAGTCGGTGACGACAATATGTATTTCTGGTGGAAGGCGAGAAAAGAGGACGGCACTTACAAGGCGGAAAAACAGCGCGTAGCCGATGATGTGATTTCCGTCGTTGAAGAGCGTTATCCCGAACTCAAAGGCAAACTCGAAGTGATCGACGTCGTAACTCCCTGCACTTACGAGAGATATCTGAACACGCGCCACGGCTCTTTTCAGGGTTTCGTCCACACCGCGCGCGGCAAGGCGCTCATGCAAAAAGGCGTTGTATCCGGTTTGAAAGGCTTCATACTCTCCGGGCAGTGCATTTTCCAAAGCGGCGGACTTCCGCCCGCTGTGATCACGGGTAAATTCGCCGCCCAACGCATTTGCAAAGCGGATCGCATAAAATTCCGCACGGACAACGAAAACGTACCCATAATCAATAAGAGAACGCCGCAAAAACAAACGATATAATAACGCGTCCGTAAAGGTATTTTATTTGCAAATATCGAGCGCACGCGAAAAAATTCGGAAAAACTTCGAAACGGAGTTGGATTATGATATACGATTTTACGGTAAAGGACGGGAAAGGGCAGGACGTATCCCTCTCCGAATATAAGGGAAAAGTATTGCTCATCGTAAACACGGCAACGCGTTGCGGATTTACTCCGCAATATGCGGGGCTTCAATCGCTTTATGAAAAATACAAAGAGAGAGGATTTGAAATTCTCGACTTCCCGTGCAATCAATTTCTCGGTCAGGCGCCGGGCACGCAAGAAGAAATCGCGACCTTTTGCGAAACGCGCTTCGGCGTGACGTTTCGACAGTTCGAGAAAATCGCCGTCAACGGCAAAAACCAAATTCCTCTCTACGCATATCTCAAATCGCAAAAAGGCGGCGTTATGGGAAGCCGGATCAAGTGGAACTTCACCAAGTTCCTCATAGACCGAGAGGGCAATGTCGTCGAACGTTTTTCTCCCGCCGTGAAGCCCGAACAAATCGAGGAACATATCATACCGTTGTTGGAAAGTTCCGACGCGCCCGAAACAAAAGGCGAACGATAAAGAATTTTACATAAACGCAATAAAGGGCTGCCGCAAAATGCGACAGCCTTTTTATCGTTAGGCGAACATGGTAAATTATACTTTCAAAGCGTTATTCGGTTTGACAACGCACCCGTAATGCCGAAATATCCGAGAGTATCGTCGGCGAAAAAAATCAGCCGCTTGCCGAGAGAAGTCGGGCAAGGCGACCGAGCGTCAGCGGTGCGCGGAGACGCTCTTCCGTGTTTTTTTCTTTTCGGTATCTTTGATTTCCGCGGCTTCGTCGGGGAGAAAGACGGTGAAAGTCGAACCTTTGCTCGGTTCGCTTTCCACGGTAATGTTGCCGCCCACGATCTGCAAGATCCGTTTGACGATGGCAAGCCCGAGTCCGTTACCCGAGACCGAGCGCGACGAATCCCCCTGATAGAACCTTTCGAAAATGCGGCTTTTTGTCTCCTCGTCCATGCCGATACCCGTATCTCGCACGCTGACCGCAATGCCGCCCTCGCGCTTTTCGACGGAAATATCCACGCTGCCGTTTTCGGGCGTGAACTTAACGGCATTCCCGACGAGGTTGATCCAAAGCTGTTGCATAAGCTCCTCGTTCCCGCAATAATCGGCTTCGCCGAACAGCGACAGTTCTATATTTTTGCGGTCGACTTGCGTCTGAAACATGAGCGCGCATTTGCGAAGTTGTTCGTCGAGGCTGTAATTCTTTTTCTCGTAGATCGTTTCCTGATTATCGAGTTTGGAAAGGGAAAGGGTATTTTTCGAAAGTAGAGTGAGCCTGTCCGACTCCGAAATTATAATATCGATATACTCCTGTTTTTCCTCGTCGGAAATGCGGGGATTTTTGAGCAGTTTCGCAAACCCGCAAATGGAAGAGATGGGTGTTTTGAACTCATGGGAGAAGTTGGAAATAAAGTCGGTTTTGAGCGTTTCTATGGATTTGAGCGAGGCGACCATGGCGTTGAAAGAGGAGTTGAGCGCATACATATAATTGTCCTCTTCCGTGGGCAAAGTCACGCTGAAATCTCCCTTTGCGACCTTGTTCATCGCCGCTTGGAATTGATTAAGACCCTTGAACGAGTAACTGTAAAGCCCGACGGCAAGCACGCCGACCAGCACCGCGCTGACGAGTATTACGATAAGAATGATAACGATGGGGTTGGCTGTCTCGTGTCCGCTGTCGCCGAAAACGCCGCAATAATACAAAATGGTCATAACGCTGAGCGCGATGACGATCATGGCAACCATCAGGATAAGCACATAGGAAATTATCTTGAAAGTTATCGTATAGAACTGCCCGGGAAGGCGGCGTTTGCCCTTATTTTTTTTCATCTTCTTTTCTCACGGCTTTGAAACCTATGCCGCGCACGGTCACAATCTCGAAATCCGCGTTATTTTCAAATCGGTTTCGCAAACGGTTGATATGTACGTTAAGCGTGTTGTCGGACTCGTTCTCGGGACCCCAAATCTCGTCGAGCAGTTGATATTTCGTAAAGATCTGCCCGGGATAGGAGAGGAGTTTGAAGAGTAAATAAAACTCCTTTTTCGGCAAAACCTCGGTGACGCCGTTACATTCCACGGTGAGACTGTCATAGTGCAGGACGGTTGAGCCTATCTCCAACTTTCGTTCGGAAACGATTTTCGATCGGCGGAGGAGCGCTTTGATACGCAGGAGCATTTCTTCCTCGTCCACGGGCTTTGTCATATAGTCGTCGATCCCCACGAGGAAGCCCGCGCGTTTATCTTCCATTTCGGTTTTTGCGGAGATCATCAAAATGGGCAGTTCGCTGCCGCCTTGCCGCAAAATTTCCGTCAGTTCGTAACCGTTCATAACGGGCATCATGATATCGAGTATCATGAGGTCGATGTGCTCCTCGCGCAAAACGTCGAGAGCCTCCGAACCGTTGCTCGCCGTGAAGGCGGTGTAACCGTTGGCTTTGAGTATGGTGCAATAGAGCTTTTGCAGGTTTATATTATCTTCGACAACAAGTATCTTGAACATACTCCAATGATAACACAGCGCGCCCGTTTTGTAAAGCCCTACGGGAATTTTCCGCATAAAAGAAAAGCGGCGTCGCAAGAAGTCGCTGCGTAACGGGAATAAAACAAGCGGTCCGACCGACCGTCAAACCGCTTATTCTTAGATCCATACGGAAGTCGCCCTCCGAGGTTTAATTTTTATTTTCTTTATCCGTTGTCGGGCATTTTCCGAATATCGTTTCGAGTTCCGCCTGCGTTGCCTGTCGGTCGTTGGTTTCCGTTTCCACCGAAATCACGTCGCCTCCGTGCAGTTCGGTTTCGCCGCTCGGTACGATATTTTCGTCATCGTTCCTTTTAACGCTTGTAATGACCGTGCTCCAAGGCAGAAGCAAGTCGTGTACTTCTTTGCCGACGGCAGGGGAATCGGGGCAAACCGAAAGGACAAACCTCTCTTTCTTTCCGCCGACCGCGACGCCGTCCGTCTCGATAAACCCTTCGAGAAGAACGTCGTAAATGGCTTTTGTTCCGAACACTTTGCCAATGACGTAGCCGAGCGCGACCCCGACCATGGTGGGGAGAAGCATGGTTATGCTGAAACTGCCCGTGAGTTCGAACACCATGACGATGGACGTCAGCGGCGCTTTAACCACCGTCGTAAAGAAGGTCGCCATGCAGATCATGACGATAATATCCGAATAGGCGGCGGGCATATTGCACTGCTGCGCTATAAAGCTGACTATGCCGCCCATGCACGCGCCCGTGGCAAGCATGGGTATAAACACTCCGCAGGGCACTCCGCAACCC
>CANQCB010000016.1 GCA_947589145.1 uncultured Clostridia bacterium
GACGGGGTTTCCCTTTACCGCAACCCCGTTCAGACAATGGAAAAAATCAAAGCACTCATCCCCGGCTTAAAGAACGAGGATTCGCTCGACTCGTTTTGGGAAGGTGCAATTTCCGATAGCAAGCTTGGTTTGGTTCCCGTCTATGTTCCCAATCTCATGGATAGTTCCACGAAATTGCTTGATGAAATGCTCATGCACCGCATTATACATGAGGCAATTCCCGAGCTGGACGCTTCCGTAAAGAAAGTGATCGTCTATTATGTTGATATTGTCGATCTCGAACAAATCAAAAAATTTATTCGGGAAGACGACTCCACTCTGGTAGAGATTGAACTGCGCGACCTGAAAGAAGTTCTCGATGATGTGGTCGTACAGGATGAAATTGAGTTCTCTTGCAAGGAAGCCGATGGGAAATATTGTTTGACGGTTGAAAAATTTGTCAGCGACAGAGTATCGCAGAAGATCAACGAGTTTAATCAAAAGGGTGCCGCCAATGCAAGCGAGAAAAAACCGTTCAAGCCGATTACGATCAGCGAGGAAGGCTTGGAGCTCATTGAATTGATCTCCGTGGATTGTACCGCAGGCGAAGGCATTTGGCATTCCGACTATGAAATCAAAATCGATAAGAACGGTTATTTGATCACAAACGGCACAAAGACGAAAACTTTTTGGGACGGCACGATGACCGTGGATAAAAAGCCGCTCCGCCTCAAAGTCCGCAACATCTGCGGTGACGAAAGCGAAGTCAATGTGAAGTAGGGCTAGGTGCTATATGAATGATTATTTAGATGTCTTTGAAAAGTTCAAAGACATAAAAGAAATTTTTGACCTTTGCGACGACGTGCAAAAACTGCACGAATATTATCGCACAGGACAGTTCCAAAAGATGCATGAACATATAAGAGCGTTGACGATAAAGTATTCTCTTGAAACTCTTGTGTGGAATACTGTCAACACGCAACCGCCCCTTACGTGCGAGCAAGCATATATCAACGCCGAAAATTTTTTGCGCGCTCAAGGCGCAAAGATTATTACCGAAAAAATATTCGGGTATCAAAGTCGCCTATCCCCCGATGAAATCTCCTTTATCGAGTCTATTATAAAACCTATGGAGTAAAATTTATGGAAAATGCGGGAATAATATCTCAATATGGATTTGAATATCAAAAACTAGCTTTTGTATACCGACATTGAAGAAGATTTGAAAATAAGATGGGGAGAGTTAACGGATGAAACAAATTGCTAAGTATTTTGATTATGCAGAATTTATAACGTAAAAATGAGAAAACAACAAAGACAAATTAAAGAGTTTGACGAAATTATTAAAGTTTTGGATAAGTGTCAGACAATAAGATTGGGTTTATTCGACGGCGAATATCCGTATATCGTTCCGCTTTCATTCGGTTGGGAAAAGAAAGACGGCAAGTTGTATATTTACTTTCACTGTGCAAAAGAGGGCAAAAAGGTCAGCCTGATATCTCGCAACCCAAAAGTATGCGTCGAGGCTGACGTTTTGAACGGATATAGGAAAACCGAACAGGGCGTTACCGCAGATTACGAAAGCGTTATCGCATTCGGAAGCGCAAAAGAGGTTTTCGAAAAAGAAGCCGAGCACGGAATAAGCTTATTGCTCAGTCACTGCGGCGTCACCGGATACTCGGTCGAAAAATGCGTAATGACAAAAATGGTCGCGGTGTATAAAATCAGCGTAGAAGAAATAACGGGGAAAAAGAGATTTATATGAATGCCGCCTAACATAAGCGATCGGAACGGAGCGATTATTTGATCGTAATCGCGCAGGTGAATTGACACTTGGCGTTCTATGGTGTAATATATAGTTAAGCGTGGAATATTAAGTACGCAGGCTGCCAAAAAGGCGCAATAAAGGGAAGGTAACTTTGGAAAAACGAAAAAGAATATGGAGAATAATAACTCTTGCGGTTATAACTATCGCCGCTTTTGCGATATTTAGCCTATTCTTCGCTTGCGGAAATTCGCGAGTATTCGTGACCTTATATGACGGCGACAAGGTATTTTCGACCATATTGACGGACGATAACGGATATGCCGACCTGCCCGAGCCGCAAAAGGCAGGTTATACTTTTTCCGCCTGGTATACGGACAAAAACCTTCGTTCTCCTTACAATAACGGTCGACTTACGGGCGAAACGTCTCTGTATGCCGGCTGGATACCCAACGAATATACCATCACGTTTGACCTTAACGGCGCAACATACCCGAGCAACATTGCCTCGAAATCGGTAAAGTCAGGAGACGCGTTATCCCAAATTATGAGCAACATTCCAACTCCCCAACTCGAACACTATCAATTCGGAGGCTGGACTTGCAACGAAGAAGACGTGGACGCGTCCGAAACATTCGAATATGCCGCGAACGTTGTTTTTCGAGTTAAGTGGATACCGCAAACGAGCGAAGTACACTATGACCCCAATGGCGGATTTGTCATAGATCACGACGGTAACGCGTCTTTTGCCGCCACACAAACGGTAGATTACGGCTTCGAATTTGTCCCGTATACCGCACAAAAGGTAGGATACGATTTTGACGGATGGTATGACGATGACGAACTGTTGGAGCGGCAGACTTGGGAAAGAGAAGACGATGTTTTTGCGGTGGCGCAATACACTCCGCAAAGTTATACTATATTATTTTATAACGAAGTAGATGGCCAATACGCGTCTGCAACGGTCACGTATGACGAATCGTATGATTTTACCGAATACGAACATGCATTGCCCGGTCGCGAACTCGTCTGTTGGCAATGTACGACAGGCAGCGAGACGCATACTATCGATACCGATTACGAAAATGCAGTTTGGACGATAGCAAGCGACTCGCCCGAAATAATCTTGAATGCCGTTTATAGCGGACTGCAATATACGCTGACGTTGGAAAGCAACGGCACGCAAACGGAAATCCCCGTGTCGTACGGTCTGGAAGTCGAGTTGCCGAACGACCCCGTGTCTGTCGGTCAAACGTTTGTCGGTTGGTATTTGCCCGACGATACGCGGATATTGCCGGATTCGATATGGCAAATTGCGGATGATATGACCGCAACCGCTCGGTTTGTCGAGCCGTCGCAAGCGATTAAGTTTTCGGTTAATTATAATCTTGAAACCGGAGACGGCGATTTCTCGCGGCAGGGAGGTTATACGGCTTACGGCGTCGATTCGGAAAATATAAAAATAGACTCTCGCGGCTTTGACGTTAAATTTGACGGATATTATTTTGACGAAGATTTCGCAAGCGGCGAACTTCACAACAGTCCGTTTGAAACTCAACTACTATCCGCGCAGGATATTGTTTTGGATTATTATTTCTTACGCGACGCGTATACCTATACCATAATTACCGATCAAATAATTACTTATACGGCACGTTGGGGACAAACGATAATATTGGAAACCCCATATATGGCAGGACATGAGTTTGACTTTTGGTCGAGCGACGCTCCCGGCTTCGATATACTGCAACCCACGGGAGACGAATCCGTGGAATTAACAATGCCGCAGAGTAACATAATTATTACCGCCCATTGGGCAGAAGATTATAAAAAATATGAGGTAATGCTGGACGGACATATAGCATTTACTATAAGCTATAACGACGTATTGACGCCCACTCAAAGGAATACTCTCAGACGTGGCGATACGTCGGCAAACTATTTTGTGGGTTGGAGTCTTGATGACGAGATAGTAATAACCAATGAAGATATAAACGGCATGGTTTGGAACATAGACGGCGGAACGAAAAACGGCAACGGCAACTATACGCTCAATCTCATATCCGAATGGCAGCCTATCGATATCGAATACTATGTCAACATATATCTCGAAAGCGAAAACGGGACTTATGAGAACAGCGACGACAAACTTTCGTATCAAGAGTTCGGAAATGTCGGCACTACGATTTACTTCGATCCCGAAACGATCAAACCGGACGGATATGTTTTCGATCCGTCGGCGGATAACAAAATTCATGCAACGTTGGGCGGCTCTCAAAATGTCCTTTCCGCATACTATAAACGAATAGAGTACGATGTGACTTTTAACGTGGACGGTCATAGCACGACGATGAAAGTGGGCTGGGGGAAAACCGTATCGCCGCCGACCGTAAGCGGATATATAATAACCGATTGGAACTTGGAAGGGCAACATTTCGACGGCGTAATGCCTAAACAAGATATAACCCTCACTGCCGTATGCACGCCTAAAACGTACAGCCTTAAATTTGAGAATAATTACAATAATTTTGAGAATACCGAAGCCGTATACAACGAAGCCTTTGATTTTGCCGCGTTGGTTCAAGACAACGGGAATAACGAATTCTTCGGTATTGTGGTGAACGGCATATTTATTTCCAAAGACGAATTATCGGAAAAAACGGTCTGGGACATAGACGGAGGAACGGAGATTGACGGGCGGTATGAGCTTACCGTACTCATCGTATGGAAAGCGGAGGGTACATGATGGACTATCTCGTACTCGACGTCGAAACCCCGAATTCCAAAAACGATAGCATTTGCGCGATAGGCGTGCAACTGCTGACGGACAACAAGGTTACGCAGGAATGGTACACGCTCGTAGATCCCGAGGATAAATTCGACGACTTCAATATTTCGATCCATCATATAACTCCCGAAATGGTATCGGGTGCGCCGAAATTCGATGACGTATGGGCTCGGATAAGCCCGTATTGCGAAAATAGAGTATTCGTCGCTCATAACGCGCAATTCGATCTCACCGTTCTTGCCAAGGCGTTGCAAAACAGGGGTATACAAATGCCTGTTATTCGCTATCTTTGCACGGTAGATTTGGGCAGGCGTATTCATTTCAATTTCAAGAATACGAGAGGGGATCTTGTGCTTTCCGGCTTTTCACGGCATTTGGGAGTCGAACTCGTGGAACATCATAATGCTCTGTATGATACACGGGCGTGTTGCGGCATATTTTTGCGCTTGCAAGAAATGTATGATTTCGATCCGATGGATTATGTCAGGCAGTACGTATACGCGAATAAACGATTAAAAAGAAAGACGGTAGGCGAATATAGAAAAACGGGCGCATGATATGCGCCCGTTTTTCGGCGATAAAATCATTCGGAATAGATACATTTAATAAACAGTCGGAACGTATCGGTTTTTCCGCCCGCGGCGATCAAATCGTAGATGAGTTTGATTTCAACTTCTTTGTCGCTGTCGGATACGAACACAAACTCGGGCAGAACACTCATGCTTAAAGTGCCGAAAGGCGTAGTTATATCGAATGGATATTCTTTGCCTTCGCAAAGTATGAGCGCATAGTCCTCGTCGCCTTTTTTGCGTATGGATACGACGCCGTCGGAAACGCCGATCGCATAAGTTCCGTTTTGTATCGGATAGGTTAGGTTAAGGCTGTTTCCGATTTTATCGATAACGCCTTCCGTTACAAAAATCGGCTCGCCGTCCTCATTCTCGCGAATATATATCTTTGCCGTCCTATCCATATTCATATTATACGCTTACCGCTTGTTCTATGTCAAGTGAGAAAGGACGAGTAAAACTAAACCGATACGCATATTTACGACATTTTGCGCCATAATAATCGTATGAAAACGAACGGTATAATAAGAAAAGTGGACGGTTTGGGCAGAGTGGTAATTCCGCGCGAATACAGAAAACTACACAGAATATCACTCGGCGACCCTATGGAAATTTCCTGTCTCGACAGCGGGGAAATAGTATTGAAGAAAATGGATTTGACGCTTACGTTGGAAGAATTGTCTTTTAACGCGATAAGGGTATTATCGGAAAATGTTAAGGGAAGTATTCTTGTATCCAACCTTGAAAAGTGGTTGGGCGGCAGCGGAGCGGCAAAAGGCATGTTTGTCGGAAAAGAATTGCCAGAGGAAATTCGCAGGCACATATTGAACAGAAAAGACTATTCGGTATGCAACGTGGACGAAATAAAGGGGCTCGACGTCCATTTTGATGAGCAGACCGCCTTTCTTGCCGAGCCCATATCCGGCGACGGCGATGTGTTCGGCGCGCTCTATATTACGGGTACGGACAGCATTTCGCCGAGCGATATTGCACTTCTTAAAACCGCAGCTTGCATTCTCGGCACTTCTTTACAAAAATTTTAATATAAAATGGCGTTTAATGCTTGCATGTGCGTAATTTCTGTGGTATAATCTTCAAGATTGAATAACGACAGAGGTCGCATTATGGTAAACGCAATTAACATTATAAGAACAATAATTCTGATAGCCGAGGCAGTGCTTGCGGTCGCGCTGGTTGTGACGATTTTCTTTCAGCCGGCAAACACGACGGGTATCAGCGCAATAGACAATACCGAGACTTACTATACTAAGAACAAGAAAAAGTCGATCGAAGGCAAAATGAAAATAGCGACAATCGTTATTTCCGTTACCATGGCAGTGCTTGCGGTTGTGTTCTTCATCCTGTTGGCCATTGACAAGTCGGGTGTTTGATGAATCAAGCGCACCGGTGCAAGAAAAAATAAATAGGGCAGCGGCAAATAACCGTTGCTTTTTTTAACTTATGAGTAAAAAATATAACAAAAAAATCAGCAAAAATAACAGAAAGACAAGCGCAAAAAAAGATAAAAAAATCGTCAGCGGCATATTTCGCGGTACCGGCAAGGGATACGCGTTTCTCACGCCGGACAGCGGCGAAGATATTTTTATTCCTCGCGACGGGATGGGCGGCGCGCTTAACGGAGACCGAGTCGTTGCCGAAATATTGACGGACGCGAACGGCAGATCGGAGGCTAACGTCATCGAAATTTTGGCTCAAACTACCGTTTACGTTGTCGGCACTTATGCCGAGAGCAGGAACGGTAATCCCGTAATAGTTCCCGACGACGGAAAAGTTTGCCGCATATTTTATATCGAGAGTATCGGTTCGTTCAAACCCAAACTCGGTTATAAGGTGGTCGGGCTTCCGTACGAAAGAGACGGGGATATTCTTTTCGGAGATCTCGTGGAAGTACTCGGAGATCCAAACGTTAAAAGCGTGGATATGCTTTCGATCGCTCGCGCATACGGTCTGACCGAAGAGTTTCCGCCCGAGGTCGAAGCGGCGGCGAGAAATGCCGAATTTATAGTAAGCGAGGAGGAAATTCTCGGCAGAGAGGATTTCCGCGGCGACGTTGTCGTGACGATCGACGGCGTAGACGCAAAAGACCTCGACGACGCCGTAAGCGTAAAAAAGCGGGGCGGCAATTATTTGCTTTCCGTACATATCGCCGACGTCTCGCATTACGTCAAGGAAAACGGCGTAATAGACAAAGAAGCGTTTAAGCGCGCAACGAGCGTATATTTTCCGGGCATGGTCTTTCCCATGCTTCCGAGAGAACTTTCAAACGGTATTTGTTCGCTGAATCCGCAAGAGAACAGACTGACGTTGTCCTGTATTATGGAAATAGACGGGAGCGGCAATATAATCAAGTCGCGCGTGACGAAGGGCGTGATCAAAACTCTCCGCCGAATGAACTACGATAACGTAGCGGCAATTCTCGACGGAGACGAAAAAGAACGTGCTGAAAACGCCGACGTGTGCGAAATGCTTGACTGCGCGAAAGAACTCGCTCTCATACTTAATAAGAAAAGAATGGGCAGGGGGAGCGTAGAATTCGATATTCCCGAAAGTAAAATCATTCTTTCGTTTGACGGCGTTTGTACGGGCGTTGAAGTTTATACGCATAAAATAAGTCACACGGTTGTAGAGGAGTTTATGCTTGCGGCGAACGAGAGTGTGGCGGCGATGTTCGACAAACTCAAAGTACCCTTCGTTTATCGCGTTCACGAAACGCCTCCGCCGGATAAAGAACTCGCTTTTATCGATTATCTCGAATCCTTGGGCGTGGAATTCGGCGGCGGTTCGCCTGCCGATTATGCAAGATTGCTCGCTTCCGTAAAAGGCAAGGCGTGCGAACGCGCGGTCGGCAGAATAGGATTGCGTACCATGGCAAAGGCCAAATATATGACCAAGGATATCGGGCACTTCGGTCTTGCGCTGAAACACTATTGCCACTTTACGTCTCCCATACGCAGATATCCCGACTTGCAGATCCACCGAATAATTTCCGACTATCTCGCTTACGGCAGAGAATACGTAAAACGCTATACGAAAATCGTAGCCGACTCCGCAACTCAAAGTTCCGTTCGCGAACAAATTGCTCTGACTGCGGAGCGTAGAGCCGACGACGTTAAAAAAGCCGAATATATGAAAGCTCATATAGGGGAGACGTTTGAGGCTACGGTATCCTCAGTCACGGAATGGGGCGTTTTTGCGGAATTGCCGAATTGCATAGAGGGTCTCGTTCGCCGCGAGGCGCTCGGAACAAATACAGAATATAACGAAAAATTACATATCATGAAAGCGGGCGACGAGGTGTATTCGATAGGAAAGAAGATAAAAGTCGTATGCGAAAGCGTAGAAAACGGAAAGATAAACTTTGCGCTCGAAAATTCCGAGAACGATAAAGAATAACGTAATTTTTACCTTTGAATATCAAAATAAACATGACCGGGTCAAAAGACTCGGTTTTTTGTTGTTATTTGGGAACTTTTGTGAAAAAAATAGGAAAAATTTGGGCAAAAAGGGTTGACAAGGGTTATTTAGTATGTTAGAATAGAGAAAATTTATAAAAGGAGGAGGTCTCAAATGTTTTTAACGGGCAGAAGCAGCCATCAGGTTGACGATAAAGGCAGAATAAGAATTCCCGTAAAGTTCAAAGACGATTTGGGAAAGAATCCTTTTATAACAGTGGGAAAAAACGGATGCTTATATATTTATCCGAAGGACGAGGCCGAGAGAATTCTCGGTGAAAGTTTCGGAGAAGTCAGCGGATTTGCCGACGACCCGAGACTTGACGCGATGAGAAAAATATTTTCGCGCGGAGACTTTGTCGAAGAGGATAAGCAGGGAAGAATAAGCCTTCCGCAATACCTGATCGAACATGCAAAATTAAGTAAAAACGTCGTTAGCATAGGAATGCGCAATCACGTTGAACTTTGGGACGAAGAAGTTTGGAGCGCATACGATAATTCCATAGACCTCGAAGAGAGTTTCAAAAGCGCTGCCAAGGCGAAAGAATGATGTTTTATCACACTTCGGTAATGCTTGAAGAGGTGATTTCCCAACTCGCGGTCAAACGAGACGGGATCTACTTCGACGGCACATTAGGCGGCGGCGGGCATTCGCTCGAAATTATGAAAAGGGGCGGACGGCTTGTAGCGACGGATCTCGACGGTGACGCGATTCAATATGCCGACGCGCTGTTTCGCACCGAGGGAATGGACGGCAAGTATACGCTTGTCCGTGACAATTTCAAAAATTTCGTCAATATTTCGGACAAGTTGGGTATAGAGAAATATGACGGAGCTATTCTCGACTTAGGAGTTTCGTCGCACCAATTCGACGATGGCGAGCGCGGTTTCTCGTATAGGTTCGATGCCGAACTCGATATGCGAATGGACAGGCGACAGGACCTGACCGCGAAAGAAGTCGTCAATAACTATCCTCCGAGTGAACTGCTCCGTATATTGTACGAATACGGCGAAGAAAGTTTTGCGAAAAACATAGTAGCAAACATAATAAAAGAGAGGGCGAACGCACCGATAGAGACCACGGGAAGGCTTGCGAAGATAATATCCGACAGCGTACCGTACAGAAAAGGCGGACACCCTGCAAAAAAAACCTTTCAAGCCATCAGAATTGAGGTAAACGACGAATTAAACGGGCTTGGTAATGCGGTAAGAGATATACTGCGTAGGCTCGCTGTCGGCGGCAGACTTTGCGTAATAACCTTCCATTCCTTGGAAGATAAAGCGGTAAAATCGGTAATGCGCGAAATGGCGGCTGACTGCATTTGCGACAAATCTCTGCCCTGCGTGTGCGGGCATAAGGCAGAAATAAAGATTATAAAAACGAACGTTAAGGCGACGAAAGAAGAGACGGAAATAAACTCACGTAGCAAAAGCGCGTCTCTCCGAGTTGCGGAGAAATTGTAATATTCCGAAAGGTGGGAAAATAAAATGTTATCAATCAAACGACAAATCGAAAGCGAACAGGAAAGATACGGTTCTTTTGCCGACATTACCGCGGACTCGACAGTCTCGACGGAACGAGAGATAAACGACGATCTTTTCGTAATGCGTGCCTCTTCCGACAAGGGTGCAGCGGTTGCCGCTCCCGCGATTGAGAAAAAAACGGAAGAAGCGCCCATAAAAGTTCCCCTTAACGAAGAACGCCACGCATACACCCAGAGCACTGCGCAAATGCACGAAATAGTTCGCAGTGAAGAAAAAAGGGAGCAGGCGGTTGCAAAGCAAAATGTCGTTGTTCACGAGAAGAGACTTTCCGCTTCCGCGAAAAAGGCGATCGCCGTGTATATGTCGATTGTGTTCGCGCTCGTTTTGGCGGTTATCATTACGGGTGTGTGCGTAAGCAGCGTAAATGCGGATATCGCAAGCATTCAAAGTACGATAAGCAGTCAGGAATCCACCATTGCGGATATGAGTTCGCAACTTGTCGTAGACGAAGCCGATATTTTGGAAGCGGCGGAAGAAATGGGCATGGTTACGGTAGACCAAAGCGACATCAGAGATTACGATAATCTCGAGTTGGTAGAGGATTCGGAAGATGAAACGGGAGTTTTCGACTCCGTCAGGGATTGGTTGAATTCTTTCGGAGGCTGATTTATTGAAGCAAACAAATAGCATAACCAAAACGCAAAAGAGGTTATTGATAGTGATTATATCAATAACCTTTTTGTTTTGCCTGCTTTTCGGGCGGCTTATATGGTTGCAAATAGTAAAGGGCGAATTCTTAACTTCAAAAGCGACAAATCAATGGTATCGCGACATACCGATTACCGCACCGCGCGGAAAAATTCTCGATTGCACGGGGACGGTTCTTGCGGACAACAAACCCGTATATACCGTATACGTTCGACCTAATGCAGTCACGGACAAAGCGAGCGTCGCCGCGGCGTTATCTTCGGCGCTCGGGCTTTCGGAAGAAGTCGTAACGAAGAAACTTTCGCAGGCGCAGAGCGAAGTTACGATCGCGCGTAATATAGAGACGGAGACTGCGGACGAAATCGAAGCGGCGGACTTATCCGGCGTATATTGTGCTCCGGGCTATAAGCGAAACTATCCTTACGGCAATATGCTGTCGAAAGTTATCGGTTTTACGAATATAGACAACGACGGTCAAAACGGAATAGAAGGGTATTATGACAAATATCTTTCGGGCATGGACGGATATTTATATTCGGACGCGGACATAGCGGGACGAGAATTGGAAATCGGTAAAACGCGGTACGTTCCCGCGATTCCGGGCTGCGATCTTACGTTATCGATCAATCGGCAAATACAAGCGGCGGCGGAGAACGCCGTGTTTGCCGCACAGCTTGAATGGGGTGCAAAGTCCTGTTCCGCAATAGTAATGGACGTTAACACGGGCGGCGTAACTGCAATGGCGTCCTATCCGTCGTACGATCTCAACGACATTCCGCGGGACGATATCGACCTTCTCAACTTGCTGTCGAAAAATTCGCTGGTGACCGATGTTTATGAACCCGGTTCCACGTTCAAGATATTTACGACAGCGGCGGCGCTTCAAAACGCGGTAGTCGGGGATACCAACCGCTTTTATTGCAACGGCAGCATGACAGTTGACGGACAGCGAATAAAGTGTTGGAAGACGACGGGGCACGGTTCTCAGAATCTCGCCGACGGAGTGCGCAACAGCTGCAACGTAGTTTTTATGAATCTCGCGTTGTCCCTCGGCAAAGAACGTCTGTATAAAACGCTGCGCTCTTTCGGTTTCGGGAATAAAACGAAAATTGACTTTTTCGGAGAAAGTCCGGGGATAATGATGGCGGAGGAAAACATAAAAAACGTCGACCTTGCGCGAATAGGGTTCGGGCAAGCGGTTGCGGTTACGCCCATACAGCTTATCAGCGGCGTATGCGCGGCGGTAAACGGAGGAACTCTCTATGAGCCGTATTTGCTTCAAAAAGCGACGGCCCCTACGGGCACGGTTGTCTATGAACATTTGCCCGTTATCAGCGGAAAACCGATAGACGCGGATATAAGCGCGCGTTTGAGACAATTACTCGTCGGGGTTGTAGCGGAAGGCGGCGGTTCGAAAGCAGGCGTTGCGGGCATAAAAATAGGCGGCAAAACGGGGACGGCGCAAAAATACCGAGACGGAGCGATCGCGCAGGGAAAGTACGTATCTTCTTTCGTCGGGTTTGCGCCCGCGGATAATCCCAAATATGCCGTGTTGTTTATAGTTGACGAGCCGTCCGGCTATACATATTACGGCAGTTTGACCGCCGCGCCTTATGCCGGGAAAATTTTTTCTTCGATAGCCGACTGCGAAGGGTGGGAACGCGAAGAAGAGGAAAAGGTCTATATAGAAATGCCCGAAGTCACGGGAATGAGCACGTACCAAGCCGTTAAAATACTCGAAGACCTCGGGCTTGAAACGGAAACAGTCGGGCTCGGCACGGTACTTTCCACCACGCCTGCCGCAGGTCTCAAAATCGCGGTAGGCGACGTAGCGCTAATACGCTCGGACGGCGACGATTCGTAAAACGTTTGCGAAAATTGACTACTTTTGCCCTTGTGGATATAACGTAAGATAAAAGCATTATAATGTTTTCAGGGGGCACGAAATGGAATACGATACCATTAAATTAAGATCCGAGTTTACGGGGATAGGTTACGGCGCCGATTGCGTAAAAGGCTGTCTGTACTTCTGCTTGCGCGACGACAGAACGCTTGCCGACGCGGCGTTTGCGATCGATCACGGCGCTTCCGCGCTTGTTCTCGGCGAAAAAATCGACGGCATAAATGTGCCGCAATATATCACTTCCGACGCTCGGCATAAGTTTGCCGTAACGTCCGCAACGTTTTACGGTAATCCCGCGGACAAGTTGACCATGATCGGCGTGACGGGGACAAACGGAAAGACGACTACCACTCACATCATAAAAAGCATATTGGACGCGGCGGGAAGAAAAACGGGGCTTATCGGAACGAACTGCGTTATGTTCGGAGAAGAAAAACGCCCTTCGACCTTAACGACTCCCGATCCGCCCGTTCTGCATAAACTGCTTGCCGAAATGGCGGAGAGCGGTATCGACGCGGTGGTAATGGAAGTCTCCGCGCACGCCCTTGCGTTGAAAAAGACGGACGGAATAGTTTTCGACGTAAGCGCGTTTACAAATTTGACTCAGGATCATCTCGATTTTTTCGGGAGTATGGAAGAGTATAAAAAGGCGAAAAAAATACTGTTTACGCCCAATCATACGCAAACCGCCGTCGTGAATATGGACGACGAGACGGGCGTGGAAATCGCACGCTCGATTGCCGTTCCTCTCGTAACGTACGGTTGCGAAAACCCCAGCGACGTTTTCGGTATAGATTACACTTCGTCGGACAAAGGCTGCGCTTTCGTAGCAAACATTATGGACGACATAACACGATTGAGATATTGCGCGCCCGGCTATTTCAATATGCTCAACGTACTTTGCGCGGCGGCTACGGCAAACGTTCTCGGCATAGAAACGGAAGTAATAAGAAGGGGAGTCGCCGCGGTTAAACGAGTTGACGGAAGATTCGAAATTATCAAAAAATCGGGCAAGCGCGTCGTTATCGACTATGCTCACACTCCCGACGGTTTGCGTAAAATTCTCAAAGCGGTGCGTGAAATTACCAACGGACGCGTCATAGCGGTGTTTGGGTGCGGAGGAGACCGCGACAGGAGCAAGCGCCCGATTATGGGCGAGATCGCAAGCGAATTTTCGGACTTTGCCGTGATAACGAGCGACAATCCGCGCTCGGAGCCGCCTTTCGAAATCATCAAACAGATAGAAAGCGGATTTACTCGCGGCAATTATATGCTGATGGAGGACAGAAAAGAGGGAATAAAATACGCTCTCGAAATATGCGGCGAAAACGATACCGTGGTAATTGCCGGAAAAGGGCATGAAAATACGCAGGAAATATGCGGCGAAAAAACACATTTCTCCGATGAGGAGACCGTGAGGGAGCTACTGAAATGATACGCGTTATTCTCGGCTTTATGCTTGCTCTCGGCTTTTCCGTAGCGCTCATGCCATTTGTGATACGGATAGCAAATAAAATGAAGGCAAAACAGCCTATTTTGCACTACGTAGAGAGCCACTCGGTAAAAAGCGGCACGCCGACAATGGGCGGCATGGGGATACTGATTTCCGCCGCATTGCCGCTTCTGCTGCTTATTCGCGGCGATAGCGGCGTCGCGCTCGTATGCCTTGTGGTGACGGTAGGATACGGTATCGTAGGCTTTACCGACGATTTTATAAAAGTACATTTTAAGCGCAATCAGGGACTTAGCGCGAAAGCAAAGTTGATTTTGCAGCTGCTGATCGCATGTCTCGTTTCGGCTTATGCTTTTTGGGGTACGGATACGGGTGGACAAGTCCTTGCGCCGTTTACGGGATATGTAATGAATTTATCATACGGCGCTCTTCCGTATTACGTATTCATCTTTCTCGCGTTTACCAATGCTGTAAATCTTACGGACGGGTTGGACGGTCTTGCAGGCGGAGTTACGAATATCTATCTTATTGCGTTCGCCTTGATTATGCTTATTATTTGCGCGTTTGCGCCGAGTGACGGACAAATCAACGAACTTGTGTTAATTGCCTGCTTCATAGGCGCGATAAGCGGCTTTTTGTGTTATAACCGTTATCCCGCACGGATATTCATGGGCGACACGGGCTCGTTGGCGCTCGGCGGACTTCTTGCGTCGCTCTCCGTGCTTACGGGATTATCGCTTTCGGGCGCGATAATAGGCATAATGTACGTAATAACGGCATTGTCGGTTATAATACAGGTTTTGCATTACAAGCGAACCAAAAAGCGAGTATTTCTCATGGCGCCGCTTCATCATCATTTCGAGAAAAAGGGCATACATGAAAATCATATAGCGACCGCATATAAGGCGGTAACCGCATTTACGGGCATGGGCGCGATACTTCTTACCGTGATTTTTGCAACATAAACATATCCTCATTTCCATCGACATACTATGTAGTATGAAATTTGATTGCAACGTACTGATATTCGGCAGCGGAACGAGCGGACGAGGCGCGGCGAAAGTACTTGACAAATTGGGGGCGAACGTAACCGTCATCGACAGCAAAACTTTGCCCGACGACATAGCGGAATATGATCTTTTTGTCGTCAGTCCGGGCATATATCATACGCACCCGATATATCGATACGCGACGTTGCACGACGTGCCGATAATCGGAGAAATAGGTTTGGGCGCAATGCTGAACCAAAAACCCGTCATAGCCGTAACGGGGACAAACGGTAAAACGACGACCGTGGAAATGTTGGGGAAGATTTACGAAGCGGCAGGCGTCAATGCCGCAGTTTGCGGCAATATCGGGAAGTCGTTCGCCGAAAAAGCAGAGGAGGGCGGATACGACAGAGTTATACTCGAACTTTCGAGTTTTCAACTTCTCCAAGCCTCGCCGTTGAAAGTACATATTGCGGTAATAACAAATCTGGCGGAGGATCATTTGGATTATCATGGCAGTATGCTGGAATACCGTCACGCAAAACTCCGCATATCCGACGGACAAACCGCCGATGATTATCTGCTCATACCGCCCGATTTGAATATTATAGGACTGCACAGTAATCCTACGATAAAAGTTTACGGGCATGATTTTTACGTGAAAGACGGTGAGATTTTTCTCGAAGATAAATTTCTCATGCATACGGACGAACTCAAAGTAAAGGGAGAACATAACATACAAAACGCGCTGAATGCGGCTTATACGGCGTATCTCGACGGGGTGGAATTGCCATTTATTAAAAACGGACTTTGCGGCTTCGACGTTTCCGCTCACCGCATAAGTACGGTCGGCGAATTTAACGGTACGGCGTTTTATAACGATTCCAAGGGCACGAATATTTCGGCAACGCTTGCCGCCGTCGAGTGTATGCGCGGAAAAGTTGCGCTCATAGCGGGCGGAAGCGATAAGGGATATGAATATGACGTGCTTTTCTTGGGGATCAAAGATAAAGTAGCGGTAGTTTATCTCACGGGCGATAACGTCGGCGGAATGATTGCGGCGGCAAAAAGAACGGGTTACGAGAGGATAATCGAATGCGCCGATCTCGGCGAAGCGGTGCGCCGCGCCGCGGCAGGCGGATATGACAGCGTGCTTTTTTCTCCTGCTTCGGCAAGTTTCGACAGATATAAAAATTACGCAGAACGAGGTGAGGCGTTTGAACGCGAAGTCAGAAAGTTATTCGCGGACTGATCGCTCCGCTTATTTTGACCTGCCGCTCACTGTTGTCACCGTATGTCTTTTGGCGTTCGGCGTTTTAATGGTATATTCCGCGTCGATGTACAACGCCGAAATAAACTACGGCAACGAATACTTTTTCATGTATAAGCAACTTTTCGGCGTGATAATGGGCTTGATTTCCATGTTCGGAATGACGGCGCTCGACTATCACAAGTTGGGCAAGGCGCGTTTCGTCATAATCGGAATAAGCATTATCTTGCTCGTCCTCGTTTTAATACCCGGAGTCGGTGTGGAAAATTACGGCGCTCGGCGTTGGCTTAATCTCGGCTTTATAACTTTGCAGTCGAGCGAGGTCGCGAAAGTAGGTTATGTAATATTCGCGGCGGCGTATATGTCGAAGAATTACAAAAAAATGACGACGGTCAAAGGATTACTGCCTTTGATCGCCGTCGGCGGTTTGATATGTTTTCTTATCATGCTCGAACCGAATATGTCGGTCACCATGTGCGTCGCTCTTTTAATGCTGACGTTGCTTTTGATCGGCGGCGCACGCTTAAAGCACCTGATTTTTATAATAATTCCGCTCGCCGCGCTCGTGATCGTACTGATAATAATCGAGCCGTATCGCCTTGCGCGACTGTTCGCTTTTCTCGACCCGTGGGCTTCGCCGCTCGAAGAGGGATATCAGTTGATTCAATCTTTCTATGCACTCGGAAGCGGCGGATTTTTCGGAGTAGGACTATTTAATTCCCGTCAGAAATATCTGTTTCTGCCGTTTTCCGAAAGCGACTTTATCTTCTCGGTAATAGGCGAGGAGTTCGGGCTTATCGGGTGTGCGATAATCATTCTTGCGTTCTGCTTCATGATATATCGTTTGATTAAAATCGCACAAAACGCGGCAGATCGCTTTGGTTGCTATCTCAGCGCGGGAATGGCGGCTCTGATCGGCGTGCAAGTATTGATCAATATAGCGGTAGTAACGGGGAGCATTCCTCCGACGGGTATACCGCTGCCGTTTATCAGTGCCGGTTCGAGCTCACTTATCGTTTTTTGCGGAGGTATCGGTATGTGCCAGTCCGTCAGTCTCCGAAGTCACGCCTCTATCCGCGCTCTGCTGTGAAAGGGAAACGTCAAAAGGCGTCTCGTCGTTTTGCCATGACCGTTTGACCGCGAGATCGGACTTAACGGGGCGGTTGTATTGCGAAATCAACTTGATAAAGCTCTTGGACGAGAACAAAAGTACACCCGCGGCGATAGTAATAAGCATATCCACAAAAACGAACGAATTGTACGACAAGCTGTAAACCAATGCGTTTCCCCCTCCCGCGTATGCCTGGAATGCAAACACACCCGAAAGAACGTGCGTAACGAAACGGATCGAGCAGGCAACTATTGCGCCGAGTGCGAATTTGATTTGAGGTACTTTATCGAGTGGACGCACTTTGGCAAATATCCCCGCAATGCCGATAAACGCAAACGCAATGGGGTAGTCGAGCAAGAATTGCGCGGGGTGAATTATGAACGGATCTTGCAGCGCTTGCAATAAGCCGTAAAGTAAACCCACGAACAAGCCTTTTCTTATTCCGAACATATAAGAGAAAACCATAAGCGGCAACAACGACGCCAAAGTTACCGATCCGCCTTGCGGCATTTCGAATAATTTTATATAAGACAAAGCGAAACTTAACGCGACGCAAACGGAGGCATAAGCAATTGTCTTGGTATCGAAACCTTTTTTGTCGCCTCTTCCGAAGAATATGCCGATCAAAACGGCAATGACGATCAATATGCCCATGCTGAGATATAAGCCGAGATTGCTCACCGAGGCGTCATCGGAATTAAAATATCCGTCGTTCGCGATATGTGCGGAGTAATACATTCCGATAAGCGCAGCCGCGACGACTACCGCAGCGAGAATCAGCACGCCGAAAATATATCCCGCGATTTTGAATGCGTTGCGTTTGAATTTATATATCAGACTCAGTGTGACGACTCCGATCAAAATCATCCCGCAGACAATCACAAGAGGGAAAAGTATATGCGATATCAGGTCGTTTCTGCTAAGAGCGTATTTATCTGCGTATGACTCGCTGTATTTTTTTGCAATTTCCAACGAAAGCATAACGACGCCGAGAGTTGCCGCATAAGCGATCGCTCCGATCCCTGCGAATTTGACATACTTGACGAATACCTTTCTCGCCGCAAAGAAAATCACTATTCCTGCAATAAGCAGAGCGGCAACCACTCCCACCGTAAGCCACTTCGCAATCGGCTCTGCGACGTCAATGGCGTATACGGGTTCTTTCGATCCTTCCAAAATAACGGATATGTCCGACATAACCGAACTCCTTCGGGAAAAACAAAAGACCGTTCGAAAGGGAACGGTCCGATTGCATGCAAAATTTACAATCATGCTTTCCCTACGCGGGTACTGACCCACAGGTTCAAAGGGACTCTTACCAAGCGGTAAATTCTCAGCCGCGCATTTACGGCGCCCCTAAGCTCCCTTATTGTAAAACAAACGAATTCGCATGTCAAACGTTTTGCCCTTGACAACGAAAAAATATATCGCTATACTGAAAATATGAAAAATTACGGCGCAGACAGTGAAAATAAAGGTATATGTTATCTCGTCGCGGCAGGGGAAAGCGTACCGCTCGATTTTGTTCCGAACGATAGCGATTTGGTGATTGCCGTAGACGGCGGGTTAAAATATTTGCAACGCGCAAAAATAACGCCGAATATAGTTTTGGGCGACTTCGACTCTTTCGGCTATGTGCCCGATGAACCGAGCGCGTTTCGGCTTGATCCTGTTAAAGACGAGACCGACGCTTTCGCCGCCGCGGCGGAGGGACTTAAAAGAGGGTATCGCAACTTCGTGATATATTGCGCTCTCGGCGGGAGACTTTCGCACACGCTCGCAAATATCCACACCCTGTCATACCTGCATAATAACGGCGCGAAGGCAAAGATAATCGGCGAGGGAACGGAGCTGTTTATAATCGGCAAGAGCGCGCAAGTCGCGGCGGGCGGATATATGTCATTGATACCGATCGGCGGCGCGGCAGAGGTGATGATCGAGAATTGCAAATACAGCGGCACGTTTAAGCTGACTACGCGCGACAGTCTCGGCGTCAGCAATGAGCCGCTTGACGGGGCAAAGGTCACGGTGATAAGCGGCGAAGTGCTCGTAATTATCGAGAGAAAATAATACGTGAAAAAAGTGCAAAGAAAAAGCGGCGCGAATCAAATCGCGCCGCTTTCACGTTCAAAGATTTGTCAGATAACTCTGCATCTGATTATGCCGTCCAATGCTGTAAGTGAGCCGACGAGGTCGTCGGTAACGGGCTCCGTCGTATCGATAATCGCATAGGCAAAGTCGCCTCTCGACTGGCTGACGAAGTTCTCGATATTGATATTCTCTTCGTGGATCGCGTCGGTGATCTTTGCAAGCACGCCCTTTTCGTTTTTGTGAATAACGGTAACGCGGCTTGCGCCCTGTCTTACGGCGTTGCAAGCGGGGAAGTTTACCGAATTGGTAATATTGCCGTTTTCGAGGAAGTCTTTAAGTTCTGCCACAGCCATAACCGCGCAGTTGTCCTCCGCTTCGGGAGTCGACGCGCCGAGGTGGAGGACAA
>CANQCB010000017.1 GCA_947589145.1 uncultured Clostridia bacterium
AACGAGTCGCTCGTAAACGGTCTTATCCCGGTGTAGTACGGCCAAATATGCGCCTCGGGGTAAATCACTATCGCCTTACGGTGGGACAGGTGCGTCTCCATGCCCCGAAGGAAGTTGCGGTAGCCCGCTCTCGACGAGGGCAGAGGCATGCCGCCGAGCATACCGACCAACGTCCCGACAAAGCGCATGGACACGGCGTCCGCGCCGACTATTATCTTCGCTTTGAAGGGCGCGACGAGGTTGGGATGAAATGCGTCGCCCGACACGAGAGTGTGGTTACCGTATAAAAAGTAACCCTTTCCTTTTACCTTTTTAAGCGCCTTTTTGTTTTTTATTTTCAGCCCGTAGCGAAAAGCGGCGGAAAACCACGCCGCAATCAGCGCGAATATGTAAAGCACGGCGGCGATCATCCGCCAGAATATGTTGCGGTGGACGTATTTATAACTGTCCGGCACCGCCTTTGTTTCTATGTCCGTGCCCGCGAAGTCGTCGTTTCGCTCGTCTGTGTAATAGTATACCCGTCTCTTCATTCCGCACCCGCTCCGCTTACGTTTATAAGCATTTCTTCAAGTTGTTTTATGCACTCGTCCTTTTTCGGAGCCCCGTTCGTCGAGTAATACTCCGCGCACTCCGCAAGCTCTTTCGGGTGCTCGATCCAATAGTCGATTTTCCGCGATAAGTCCTTGGCGCTCTTTGCCGAAAACAGGTTGCGTTCGTCCCGCGCCAGAAGCCGAGGCGCGGCGTTATCCGAGTCGGATACGAGAATGGGCAGTCCGCTCCCGACCGCTTCGAGTACCGCTATCCCTTCGAGTTCGGCGGAGGCGGTATGGACGTATAAGCTCGCGCCGCGGAGAGCGTCCGCCATTTCGTCACGGTCGAAAAAGCGCATGGTCACGCCCGTGAGCCCCCTTCTCCTTACCATTCTTTTATATTTCTTATCCAACGCGCCCTTGCCCGCAAGTATGAGTCTTATCCTGTCCTTATACTTACTCCGACCCACCGCCTTTATCAGCAAGTCCTGCCTTTTTTCGCGCGAGTACCTGCCCGAGCAGAATATGATAAACCGCCCGTCGTCCGCACTTACCGCCGCGGGATAGAACTTTTCGTCGACGCCGTTGCTTATGACCCTGCCGTTAGTCGGTTCGGTCGCGCCCTCGAATATGTCGCGAATCAATTGCGAAGGGTAATGCACGCATGCCACGTCTTTATAGAATTTTTTGTAGAAGTATTTATAGGTCAATCTCCGCGCTATGCGGCTGTTCATGAGGTGAAAGTGCGAAGTGAAGTTCTCCGCCTGACAGTGAAAGCCCGCGGTCACGGGTATGCCCATTTCCCTCGCGATCCGCACCGTGGCTTTTGACAGCGCAAATGGCAGCATGCAATGGGCTATGTCCGCGCCGTCGAGCGCCGCCCTCACGACGGTCATATCCGGTTTCGCGAGCGTAATACCGACGTGCCTGACATAGCCGTTGAATATGCCGAAACTGCGCCGAGGACATACGTAATACCCGTCCTCGCCGCGCCGAGTCTCGTCGCAACAGAGTACCCGCACGTTGTGCCCGTCGCGCTTTAACCCGTCTATCAGGTTTTGCGCGGCAATGCTCGTGCCGTTTATGTCCCTGCCCGATACGTCACATACTATTGTTACCGTCAACTTTCCCATTGTATTATTATACTTATTTTTTACCTTTTTATGTAAAAGTGTTTTGCAGGGGGGGGAATGCCTTTTTTGAAAAAAAGCATCCCCCCCCCTGCACACCCTTTTTCAAAAAACTAAAAATCTTTTTTAATTTTCGTTATTGAGATTGTGTACTCCGAAATAACTAACTTTGTTTGCCGCGGGACAATTCCCTCAGTCAGCTGCCGAAAAAGTAATTTTATGCCTCGCTTATCACACTTCTACATTATAAAACTTACGACAAAACATCACAAAAATTAAGAGAATTATCCGAAAATAATTCTCCCATAAGTGGAATTTGCAATAATTTTGTCTATTTTTAATGTTTTGGCTATGATATATCTTCTTGCACAAGTCCGATACGAACCGATATGATAGCGGCAACTTGCAGCCAGGTCGTTTCCTTATTTTGCATTATACAAGGCTGCTCACGTTTTCATTATATCCGTAATCGAGCGGTATATTATGCCATTCAGTGGGACAAATTAAAAGCGGAGGAATACAATGAAACTAATTGAAAGTAAAACGTACGTTAACCTCGCCAAGGCTTATGCCGGCGAATGCATGGCGCGCACGAGGTATAAATTCATTGCCTACGGCGCAAAAAAAGAGGGCTATAAAAGTATAGCCAACCTTATAGAAAAGATAATTTATCAGGAGTTCAACCACGCGCGAATGCTCTATACCTTTATCGAAACCGCGGACGACGGCACTATCGACAATATAGACATTTGCGCAGGCTATCCGTACAGGCAGAAGTGGGATCTGCTCGATAACCTCAAATTTGCCGCGGAGGACGAGGCGATAGAAGCGGAAGAAGTCTATCCCGAATATGCCAAAGTCGCCCGCGAGGAGGGCTTTGACGATATCGCGGGGCTTTTCGAAAACATTATCGGCACGGAAGAGTATCACAAAAGAATATTTACCGAACTCTATACCCAAATGAAGAACGGCACGCTTTATAAAAAAGACAAGCCCGTCACCTGGCGTTGCGGCGATTGCGGCTATGAATATACGGGCGAGGAGGCCTTCGACCAATGCCCTTTGTGTCAGGCAAAACAAGGCGCGGTCGAACTCTTGCTCGTCGGCGTTTGATCGGATATCGCGGAATTTGTACGTGAGCGCCCGTATGCGCGGAAATTGCGGCGAGTAATGCCAGCGCTATCGACGCCTTTCAGAACAACGTAAAAGCCCGCAACTTCGGTTGCGGACTTTTACCATACTTCGGAGTTTCAATTTTTGCGGCGTCATCGATGCCGCGGTGCAATATACGTTTTATCGGATAAGCATAACCGTCTTTATATGTAACTGACAATCGATTCATATAGCCAATGAGAATAAATCATGAATTCTCACCATGCCGACCACCTTATTATCTTTGACTACGGGTAAAACGGAAATTTGTTTTTTGCGAGCCTCCATTGCCTTTAATGCCTTAAATGCCAACTCATCGGGAGCTATTACAATGGGATTTTTCGTCATAACTTGCTCCACCTTACAAGAGTAGACATCTATTTTCTTGTTAAGTATCCTTTTCAAATCCCCGTCGGTAATCAATCCCATCAAATTCATAGAATGATCGACAATGCTTATCGCGCCCATTCCGAATTCACTTAAATCTATCAACGCATCTTTTAATTCCGAACCGATATAAACTATCGGATTTTCATCCCCCGCATGCATAATATCCTTTATGTAAATGCTTAGTTTGTTCCCTAAGGCGCCCGACGGATGATTCCGTGCAAAATTTTTTTTCGTATAACCTTTTGCTTTTGACGCCGAAATTGCAAGAGCGTCACCGATCATTAACTGTAATGTCGTGCTGGAAGAAGGAGCCAGCCCCATATGACATGCTTCACGAACATTCGGAAGAAGAATTTTGTTTGCGCAGTTTTTGTACATATAAGAATTTACATTTGCGGTAACCGCAACGGTGTCTATATGCATTTTATTTAACTGAACCAACATTTTGCACATTTCCTGCGTATTGCCGCTATTGCTGAATAAAATTACCAAATCTTTGGAATCGACACGCCCCAAATCCCCATGAAGCGCCTCTGCGGGATGCAGATATATTGACTTAACGCCCAAACTTGCCATCGTTGCGGATATTTTGTTCGCTATGTGTCCCGATTTGCCCATTCCGCTGACAATTACGAGCCCCTCGCAATTAACCAATTTGCCGATTATATCGGTTATTTCATCAATTTGCTCAGCGTATTGTTTGCCGAAATTCTTAATCGCATCTAATTCAACGTTAAAGGCACGGTCAAATTCATTATAATAATCATTCATATTTTGACACCACGTTTTTTATTTCAAAAATTTGCTTTATTATATTTTCCGTCTCCGAAAGATAAATCATATTAGCGCCGTCCGAAATAGCTTTATCCGGACAAGGATGCGTTTCAAAAAAGAAATTCGTAACTCCGATTGCTGCCGCGGCTCTTGCCAAATAAGCAACGTATTCTCTGTTCCCTCCGCTTTTATTTCCCAATCCTCCGGGCAGCTGTACACTATGCGTTGCGTCAAATGACACGGGAATTCCCATTCGTTGCATTTCTATCATACCGGTATAATCTACGACCAACCGATTGTACCCGAAACAACTTCCCCGTTCGCAAAGCATTACTTTATTATTTCCCCTATAAGTGATTTTTTCGACGACATTTTTCATGTCCCAAGGCGCTAAAAATTGTCCTTTTTTAATATTGATTATTTTGTCGGTTCGTCCTGCGGCGACCAACAAATCGGTTTGCCTGCATAAGTATGCGGGAATTTGAATTATATCCGCTACTTCGGCTACTTCTTCCGCTTGCCATGCTTCATGAATATCGGTAATTATCGGAACATCGAAACGTTTTCGCACAAAAGACAGCATCTTTAAGCCTTCCTCGATTCCCGGGCCGCGTTCGGAATTTACAGAAGATCTGTTTGCTTTATCAAAAGACGCCTTGAAAACAAAAGTAAACCCATATTTTTTTGAAAGCGACACCAAATGCTCCGCGACCTCATCCAAACACTCCCGACTTTCAATCGCACACGGCCCCGCCATAATAAAAAGTTTGTCTTTATTAATGATATCGCCATACAAATCATCGATGGATTTCATTATTTATCATCTCCTCGATTTTAGCGATATGCGCCGGCAGATCCACCCCTACACTTTCCGATTCCGTTTCCAAAACTCGAATTTTATATCCGTTTTCGATTACCCGCATCTGTTCGAGTTGCTCGGCTTTTTCGATTGCGGACTGCGGCAGGCTGTTAAAAATTTCCAAAAATTTCTTTGTGTATCCGTATAATCCGATATGCTTAAAATAAATAACGCCTTCCCTTTTATCCCGATTGAAAGGTATCGTGCTTCTTGAAAACATGATCGCATTGTTATTAACATCGGTTACTACCTTCGCTATATTGGGATCATTTATATCGACGGTTGATTCCAATCTCTTTTTCAATGTTGCCATTTGAACTTCGGAATCATCAAATGCGGATATCAACAATTCTATCATCTGTTTCTTAATCAAGGGCTCGTCGCCTTGTATATTCAGAACAATATCACAGTCGATATTTTTGACCGCTTCATATACCCTTTCCGTTCCGCAGGAACAATCGCCGGTCATAACAGCCTGTCCGCCGAACTCTTTAACCGCATCGTATATACGCTTGTCGTCGGTCGCCACGAAAGTTTGTGCAATACCTTTTACCTCGGAGACTCTTTCATACACGTGCCGAATCATCGGCTTTCCGCAAATCATTGCAAGCGGTTTCCCCGGGAACCGACTGCTCGCATAACGCGCGGGAATTACCGCAACAACCTTTCTTGTTGTTTTTTGCGGCACAACCGCAAAATTTGAAATGCGCGACCTATCCCAATTCACGCCGCCTTTGATTTTCTTTGCCGGGACGCCGGCATATATGCAATTGGCTTCATCCAATTTTTTTGTGCAAACGCTTCCGTGTCCGATTATGCAATTATCCGCAATTTGCACGTTTTTGCCGATAAAAACATTTCGGGATATCCATACATGTTTGCCGATTTTTACTCCGCTTTTTGATTTGTTGACGATCTCTCCCGAAACTACATCGTAAATTGTATGACCGTCCTCAGAACGTATCTCGATATTATCGGAAAAAACGCAGTCATCCCCTATTTCCACAGTATTGCCATGATCAGGGCACACAATGTTTAATCCACCGCAAAAAAACCGAGATCCGATCTTAACGCTCCTGTTATCGACCTCAAATCCCAAATTGATCATTATATTATTAAGTTGATATTTGCTTTCCCGCAAGTCGACAAAATTTTTATTGCCCTTTATTTTTATTGTGACTCGATTCATCGTCAGCGGCAAATGCAACTCGATTAAATTATCCTCGCCGTTTATGTCTAAGGATAACCCTTTAATAGCAACCGCTTTATAATCTTCCAAAACTTGAACAGTCCCATCTTGATTGTAAATTTTTACCATAATTATTCTCCGCTATTTATTTGCCAATAATTTCAAAATAAACGACGATTCCTTAGAAAGATTATGGACCTTGCTTCTTTCTATTGCCGTTTCCATCGACCGATCGTTAAAATAATGATGCGCGATATCGTCTTGCACATCCTGCCGAAATGCAAAGCCGTAAATATTAAAATCTTTTACGATTTTTTGCTTATACAAGTTATATATGTACCAAACCGTTACAAGCCCGGAGGTCGGAAAATCAATCTCGCTTTCCTTCCTCAAAGAATAGTGCACGTCATAGTCGAAATTGGTAAGGGTTTTCCCTTCTTGAATATATTTAACCAAAACATCGGGATGCCCGTTCGGTATAACCGGGTAATGCAAATAGTCTGCCTCCATTACAATCAAGCGATACTCTTCAACATTTTCTCTATTAATGACATCGCTTGCCCCGCTTCCACGTACCCATATATCTGTCCGCGTTCCATAATCAATCTCATGGCCTTGTATATCGTAATTATTGAATCGAATTACTATATCGTGTTTATCGATAATTTTGCCGAGTTTTCTTCCTGTTTCACTCGGTCCATTACCGACAATCGCCACTTTTTTCCCTTGGACTAAGTTCCGGAAAACTTTATTGTTTTGGCTTTCCCTTAGATGTTTAAGTAAAATATCGGACTTCTGAATTTTTTCATCGACCAAAATCGAATTGGCACACGCAAATTCGGCAACCAACAAATACCTGTATATATCCCAATCGTTATACTCTTTTATATACGCATATAAAATTTTCTTGGCGATTTTAAGTTCCCCTCGCTCTATCAGCGAACTTAAAAATATCAGCCATGTCCTGTGATCTTCTTGCGATATCTTTTTTTCGTCAAAACATTGCTTAGCCAATTGTACAATATTGTCGCTCGCGCCGTAAAATCCCCACAAAGAGTTAACGCTGTCAAATAAATTACTCGCTTCGGCAGTATCCGACGCGACCGACAACTTGTCCCTATTCGAATCGGTAGTGAGCAACTTGTTCTTATTCGAGTCTTTCACAGCGTTCGGCGAAAGAGTCTCCCCCGACCAAGGTTCCGGGTTGCTTTGCTCCGTTCTGCCGACTTGGGAAAAAGGCGCCGGCATAAATTCAGTATAATTTTCATTTCCGTTAATTAAATTGAGTATCAATGTTTTGTATCGGGCAATAAAATTTTCTTGACCGAAGATGGAATTAAATACTTTTTTATTTTTTCCTCCCAACTTCTTAAAATCTGCTTTCAGTATTTTTTGTGCGGTTTGTTCATAATTCCCGTTGAAAAATAAAATATTTTCATCAATATTGAATTCCGGATTTCCCCCGACGTCGGATAATATAATTGCTTTACAATGATACATTGCTTCCAAAGTGCACAAATCAAAAATGCTGATTCTGTGCAACATGACATAATAATCACTGATCCTGTATAAATTCGCCGCCTGCCCATAGGTACAAGTACCCATATGCGAAAAAACAAAATTTTTATTTTCTTTCATCAGTTTGGCACAACGACCGATAATTGTAGGCAATAAAGGACCGACGCCAACATATATCCAACGAATTTTTTTGCTTGTGCTCTTTACGATCGCTTCAATTAAATTCAACGTTTGGTCTATACCCTTGGCAACAGTAGCCTGACCGCTTGAAAAAAAAGTTAAAAATGATTTATCTTCCTTTATTTTGGGACATGCCTCGGGCTTGGGGAACGCATAAAGCGTATTATACAATACAGGTCCGAGCTTTATATTTTTAACGTCTGCACGACAATATTTGCTATCCGCAAAATAAGAGTACGAACCGTGGCTTGGAAAACACATATAAAAGGCATTTTCCATGGCCTTTTTTTCGCAATACTTAATGATGCGAGCCGACGTTTTAGAAAATTTTTCATTAAAATTAATCTTTTCTTGCACACGCGACCCTTGGATATGACTGACCAATACATATCTTTTTCCCAAAAGATACAGCCCGAATGCAGTCGCATAGTCGTGTGTTATATAAACGGTATTCGATTCGTTTTTTGTTTTGTCAAAAACAAATTGAACGGCGCCCCATAAATCCCAAAGCTCTTTACAGTTGTTTCTATCGGAATAACGATTTTCGGTAAAAAAACTATATTTCAGCTGCCTACCCAAAAAATTGTTGCCCAACAATATTTTTTGACACGACAAAACAGCGCCTCCGCCTCCTGCGCCGCCATTTGGAAAGTAATTACGATAAGTAAGACTGTGGACGCAATGTGCCGTTGCTCCGTCAAATTTCTCCTTCTTCCTTTTTTGCCTCAAAAATTTGAAGAAAATATATCTGTTCTTTATATCTTCGGCGTGTTTTGTCCCTTTTATGAATCGCTTTATTTTGCCTTTAATTGAATTATCTGTAATATTCTCCGGGGAATCCTCTTCCAATTTTATATCTTTTAAGTAGTTTACTTCATATTTTTTTTCGCTGATGATTTTGTTAAAATAAACATTTAACAAAATTTCACCGTAAAACCCCATCATACGCGAAGTTTCCAACTCCGTAGACGAAATAAATTTCAAACAGCGCCGATTTAACTTCTCCAAAGTGTCAAACAGCCAAGCGCAATAGTCGTTTAATATTTCCTTTTTTGCAATGAAAATGTTATACCAACTAATCGAATCCGATTCATAAAGAACATTATTTGCGGATTCCTTGAATCGGGGATCTTCTTGCAATACCTCTTCCAATATTTTCGTATAGATCGCACCGTGTTCCGCTCTGAAATGTTCCGCAACATTTTTCGCATTCGTCTTTAAGTTTGGGGACCAACATTTTTTTGCCTGAGGCAAAATAATGTCAAAATTTTTTACACAGGAAATTACTTTCTTATTTCGCGGTCTGTAACGCGCAGCGCTATCGTTGCCAAAATCAAAAACCCGTCTATAATGCATGAGACCGACATAATCGTTTTCTTTGACTTTGCAATTTTTCCATATCCAATACAAAGCCGTTAATTCACAATAATTTCTGTTGGCGTTTGATATGTTATCCCCTGTATTATCACCCTGCATGTTTTTATGCAGCCAATTCAAATATTTGCCGTCGATCTTCCCATCTTTACTATCGTTTTCTCCGACAGACCTTCCTACGTGAATGGGCACAAAAATCTTACTTTTGATAAGCTTTGCAGGTTTATGATATACCACAAATATCTTCATTACAATTTTTCCCTTGTTATTTCATTACGCACATTCGTTTTCTTAACCCATATACTCGTTAATCCGTTTAATGTGCGATAATAGTTAAAAAAATTACGCCAAGCATTTCAAGCATATTTCGTGCAATATTCAGCGTATTTCACCGATATTCTTTTTTCTTTTTGAAACAGCGTTTAAGCAAAATACAGAAACTTATATCAGTTTACAACCCCCCCCCCGCGTTGTCAAGCGTTTTTCCGAACTTCATTGTTATTTTTTCATTTTGTTTCTTGATTTTTCTCTTGCGCGGAAATATCCTCGTAAAAGCACGAGAAAAATATAGGGGTTATGCACAACGCAAAGAGAAAAATCACCGTAATAGAGATATTAATTTACTTTTTTCGGTAAATTTCCCCTTTTATGCACTTTTTCATTTTTTTCAATAATGTAATGTCAGTTTACAACCCCCCCGTTTGTCAAGCGTTTTTCCGAACTTTATCGCTATTTTTTCCGTTTCGTTTCTATATTTTATCTTTTGCACGGAAATATCCTCGTAAAAGCATAAAAAATATGCGGAGTTATTCACAATAACTCCGCATATTTCAGCGGTTTGGATATAAGTTGTAAATGATCGAGGGAATGTTCTCGGTGCCTATCGGCGCCGCGCCGCCGTCCCCAAGATTATTCTGTATATTCGCCTGCTATATAACTCTCGAAATGCGTCTTTGGGTTTTGAAAGGGGCGGATAACGTCCTTGCCTTGGTCGTTGATTACGTGGCGAATGCCGTGGCCGTCGGGAGATGAGAAGTTGGCAAGGCCCATGTGCTCGATATGAATGCCGCTGTTGCCCGGAGCCTCGACGGCGTGGTCGAGCGTGAAGTCCGTCCAATTCCTTGCGACGAAGTATACGCCGATTCCGTATGCGGTGTGGTTTTGCACGGAGTCGGCGACCTTGTAGCTCGCGTAGCCCTCGTAGTCGGTGCCGTTCCAATTACTCATCCACTCGCTCTGATCCTCAACGTCGTACGGCGTTTCGGACTGGTAGAACGCCATGAAGCCGTGCTCGCCGTTCCAGATAGTCTGGTATTTGTGGAAGTGCTCGACCATAAGCCCGTATATGGTGACGTAGTCGCCGTTGATTATAACGCCGTTCTCCGTCTCGTTGACCTTCCAGCCCACACCATTCGAGTGATCGGCGCGCCATACCCAGAAGTTATCCCCCACCACGTCGTTTGAGTTGATAATGAGCGTGCAGGTCACCTTGGTATTAACGTCCTCCGCGCCGCCGATTCGGAAGTATACGTCGCTGAGCACGGTGGGATTGGCGGTGTGCCGCTTCGAAGTCTTTTTCTGGCCCAGTTCGATTAGCGATTTCGAGGACGGACCCGCGTCGAAAATTACCCCGCTTATCTTCACGCCGTCAACGTCGGAAATACGCATTGCCGTATCCGTGTTCTTGGCGGTGAGTTTGAGCGTAGCAAGCCCGCAACCCATAACGATAGTGTCCGCTTCGGTGATGAGCAGGGGCTTATCGAGCAGGTATATCCCCGGGGTAAAGAAAAGGTGCTTGCCCTTTTTCAACGCGTTATTAAGGGTCTCAGCGGTGTCGCGATCGGCTTTGGCGACATAGAAGTCGTCGAGGGGGAGATAGTCGCAATCGAAGTTGCCCTCCGTCCAGGACGCGCCTTTGGTATCATGCACCAGCGGCGGAACGCAGACATAATAGCCGTCGTCATTAAAGACGAGGAAGGGCTTTTCGCGCATGACGTTGGTGTTTTCCAGATCGGTGATCCAACGATTGCCCCACACATAGGAGCTATCGGCAAACTGCCCGTCACAGCCCGCAAATACCATATTTATATCGCTGCCCGACCACTTACCGAATTCGGTGTTGCGGGTTAGCCACTGCTGTTGATTGACGGAGCCGATCGTACCCGTCACCACCGAATCGGCTATGAAGCCGCCCGAGCCCCAAGGCGAACCGCCCTGCGTTTCGGTCAGCGTCATACCGCCGTCGACGTACATTCTCCGAAAACTCGTCGCCTGCGATACCGCCCACTTGACGTCGCTGCTCACCTGCATATTCTCAATGCCACGCCAGAAGTTGCAGGTCGCGTTGCCGTCCGACAGTTCGGCATCCACGTCGAAATCGCCGATCTTAACGTCCGTCGGCAGGTCGCCCAGCCCCGCATAAGTCATATAATATCTCATGCCGAGGTTAAGTTCGGAGTAGTCGCCCGCTTTGAAGAAGGCGGCGAAACGCTCGGCGGAGAACTGCTCGGTTTTTTCCATAAACGCGTCTATATCGCCCGCGATAGCGTCGCGGTCGTCCGTCGGCGCGTATATGTGCACGTTTTCGCCGAAAGTCTGCAAGTCGTAGGACATAGGCGTACTCTTTATGACCTGTCCGTCCTTTATGGCGTCAACGCGGAAGCAGTCGTATTTGTTCTCGTCGACATAGCTCCGCTCTTTTTGCGTGGAGACGAGCTCATACTCCCCGAAGCGGCTCGGACTGCGGTATACTCTGTACTCTTCCGCTCCCTCCGCTTTGGGAAATTCGAGGCGCACGCCATCCTGCGTCAGCGTAACAAGCCCGCTGACAGACGGGTCCACGGGCGGATTAGCCTCGCCGCACGCCGTAAATGGCAGCGCGACCGCCGCCAAAACGCAACATATCAAAACTATCGCTATCTTTTTACTCATTTCCTCCTCCCTCCGTATGGGTTTGTTACTTCCCCTCTGTCTGTCTCTGTCCGCCGTAGTAATACTCGATCGTGCGGGAGAACTGATCGTTGGAAACCTCGCCGCCCACGTCGTTGATAACGTTGGTGACGCTGCTCGGCTTACTGCCCGAAAGCATTACGGTGAATATATGCTCGAAATACACGTCCTCGGACGTGGAAGCCTCTATGCCGTTTGACATAACGCAACCGTTCGCGTAGCCGTATACGCCGATTCCGTATGCGGAGTGTTTTTTCACCCCATCCGCGACTTTGTAGCTTGCATAGCCCTCGACCGCACCGTCGTGCGACATCCAATCTTCCTGCACGGCGTCATAAGGCGCTTCGGATTGATAGAAGTACGTCCTGCCGTTCTCTCCGTTCCACAGCGTCTGATACTCGTGGAAGTGCTCGACCATGAGCGCGTAAGCCGTGACGTTGTCGCCGTTTACCACTATGCCGTTCTTTGTCACGTTACCCGAGACGTAAGCGTCGCCGTATCTGTCCGTGCGCTCGGCTATATTCCAACCCACGCCGTAAGAGTGGTCGGCGCGCCATACCCAGAAGTGGTCGATGATGACGTCGTTGGTATTTATCGTTACGCATACGTCCGCGGAAGTCGCCTTTTTCTCCGCGCCGCCGACGCGGAAGAACAGGTCGCTGAGGTAAATCTTATTGTCCGCATGCGAAACGTCGGTCTTTTTCTCGCCCACTACGAGCAAATTCTTCGAGCGGCTGCCCGCGTCGAAAAGCAAGCCGCTTATGTTCACTCCGCCGACGTCGGCAACCTTCATGAGCGCGTCCGTATTCTTATCCGTTATCTGCAAGGTGGCAAGCCCGATACCCAATATTACGGTGTTCTCTTTTACGACGTTCAGCGGCTTGTCGAGTTTGTAAATTCCCGGAGTGAATAACAAATGTTTACCTTTTTTGAGGGCGGCGTTTATCGTGTCGGCGCTGTCGCGATCGACGCGCGCCACATAAAATTCGTCCAGCGATATTCTTTCGCCCTCTATCTCGTCGCTGTCCCACGAAACGCCCTTCGCGTTCGTGCGCAATTTGGGGATAAACACGCCGTATCCCTCGTTGCCGTCGAACGTCAGGAAGGGCTTTTCGGAAATCTCGTCCGCCGTTTCGATGATAGTGTTGCGGGTGTCGGGCCACTTGCCGCTCGGATATTGGCCGTCACAGCCCACGAACACTCTGTTCCAACTCGCATTTTGATATGCTTCGAACTCGGAGTTGCGGGTAAACCATTGCTGCTGACCGCCCGAATTTATTTTTTCGGCTATCCTGCTGTCCGCAATATATCCGCCCGACGACCAACCGCCGTCGTCCAACGTCATGTCGCCGAGCACGTTCATTCTGCGGAAACTCGTCGCCTGCGACACCGCCCATTGCACGTCGCCGTCGATCGTCATATTCTCGATACCGCGCCAGAAATTGTGCGTCGCGTTGCCGTTAAACCACTGCGCGTTGACGTTGAAGTAACCGAGAGTGACGTCCTCGGGAGAGAGTCCCAAGCCGGAAGCCGTCGTGTAATATCCCATTTGCATGCGCACGTCGGGATATTCGCCCGATTTGAAAAGCACGCCGAAACGCTCCGTCGAGAACTGCCCCGCTTCCAATTCCTCGAATTTTTCGTCTATGTCCCCGTTTATCTTTTCCGCGTCGTCGGAAGGCGAATATACGTAGGTATTCGGCCCGAACACCTCTAAATCGTATGCGTAAAACTCGGATTGCAAAACATTGCCGCCGCCTATCGCGTCCACTCGGTAATAACCGTATTTGTCCTTTCCCGTATATTTACATTCGGTCTGCGTCGATTCGAGAGAAAAGTACGAATATCTTCCGTCGCCGTGATAAATTTTATACTCATCCGCACCCTCGACGGCGTCCCATTTGAACACTATGTTATTTTCGTTTATGACGACGTTGCCCTCTTCGTCCGGACCGTTTCCGCAGGACGCAAACGCCATAAGCGAAAACAATATTGCCGCTGCCGTCAATATAACGACAAACATTGCCGTTTTGAGTTTCATATTGCCTCTCATCTTGTGAATCATTCTCCCCATGATACGATTATAGCATAAGACCCATTCGCGACAAAGTGAACTTTAAGCGCGTGTAATTCAAAAAGTATACTGTTCTTTTTTTCGGTACATGATTTCGCCCATAAAGAAAAAAGTGCATAATGAGCTTTTGCATTATGCGCTTTCGGATATTCCTTATTACGGTGAGCCGCCGAGCCCTGCTATATACCTTCGAGTACGGCGAGAAGGGACTCTTTATCTTTGCACACCATGGCGGCGTTACGCACCGACTTTATGTTCGGCAAACCTTTGAGATAAAACGGCACGAAACCGCGAAGTGTGGTGGTTACGTACCTCTCTCCGAAATATTCCTCGCCGTATTCGAGGTGTTTCAAAAAAACTTCGTACCGCGTTAATTTTCTTTCGCCCGAGAAGATTTGCGGATTTTCCACCGCGCCGCGCCCGATCGCGATGCCGTAAACGCCGTCCATGCGTTCTTTGAGGTTATCCTCTCTTACGTCGCCGTTGCCGAGCACGGGTATACTGACGGCCGCGGCGATTTTTCTTATCTCGTCCCAATCCGCCTCTCCGCCGTATAACTGTTCGCGCGTTCTGCCGTGCACGGTAATGAGGTCCGCGCCCGCCTGCTCCATTTCTTTTGCAAAGTCCACGGCGGCGCTTTTATCCGCTATGCCCAGCCGCATTTTGACCGTGACGGGCTTGTCGCCTTTTTTGAGCGCTTTGACTATCTCCGCCGCCCTCTTCGGCTCGCCGAGGAGCGCGCTGCCCTCGCCGTGCCCGAAAACCTTGCGGACGGGACAGCCCATATTGACGTCGATAATGTCGAACGCGGCGACCTCGGGATGAGAGAGAGCGCGCTCGAACTGCTCCGGCTCGCGCCCGAACAGCTGACAACAACTCGGTTTCTCGTTTGGCGCAATGCGGAAGAAGGTTGGTCTTTTTGTTGCGATAGTTCAGCCCGGCGACGGATACCATTTCCGTCACCGTGAGATCCGCACCGAAATCGCGGCAAAGCCGACGAAAGGCTATGTCGCTGTATCCGGCAAGCGGCGCAAGCGTCAGGCAGCCCTTTTTCAGCATCGTGCGGACGTCTTTCATTTATCTTCGAGTTCGCTCACTTTGCGGATATTGCCGTGCATATACTCTTTTTTAAGCAACGACACTATTCTCGAAAGTTCGGCTTCCGCGTCTATCCCCTCTTTTTCGCAGCCGCAAACCGCACGAAACAGGTCAATCGCGGTCGCGCCGACGACGTCGTTTTCCAAGCCGTCTTTGACGAATTTTTTAAGCGTTTTTTGCGCCTTCAACAGCGCGGGAAAAGCCTTGGGTACTCGCGCAATTTGCTCTTCGAGACTGAGCGCGTGCTTTTCCGCCGCCTTTGCCTCTTCCCAATATTTGAGCGCTTCGTCGGGGTCCGTCGCTATGTCCGCGCCGAAAATGTGAGTGTGACGGCTGACGAGCTTATACACCAGCGCGTCTATTACGTCCAGCCGTCCGAACTCGCCCGCCCGCTCGGCAATGTCCATGTGGAACACCGCTTGAAGGAGCAGGTCGCCGATCTCTTCTTTTAAGTTTTCGAGGTCGGAGCCGTCTATCGCTTGGCAAAGTTCGTACGCTTCCTCGATGGCGTTTACGCGTATGCTTTTGTGCGTCTGAGCCCTATCCCACGGACAGCCGCCCTCTGCGGTCAGCTTTTGCATAACGTTAAGAAGGTCGCCGTCGCTGTAACGCTTCTTGAACACGCAGTCGTCGCCCTCGACGTACACCTCGCTTTCAGCGGCAAAATCCCTGCCGTAAAGCGCGCGGAGTTTGTTCCGCACCGCTGCGCGGTTGTTCTCCGTTATGTCGGTTACGCGCAGATCGAAACGGGTGTCGATCAACGCGTTCAAAAAGTCGTCTCCCGTCAATGTAAATACGCTTTTCATTTCCTCTCCTTTTTCCCTTTGAATTTTATGCTTTGGCGCATTCGTAACCCGCGTCTTTTACGGCGGCTACGATCTGCTCGTCGGTGGCGTCGCCTTCCACTTTGGCAATGCCCGAGTTCAAATCCACGACGGCTTTCAAGCCGAGACCTTCAAGCGCCTTTTGAACTCTGCCGACGCAATGCATGCACATCATTCCTTTGATTTCGAATGTTCTCATTCCTGCCTCCATTATATATTTTATTTCCTCGTTTTCGCAAGCGTTTTCACGCTCCGAACCCGATTTCGGATCATTTTTATTTATTTCTTTCTTCGAACCGCGCATAAGCCGCAACGAATTAAGCACTACCGTCAGAGACGAAACGCTCATCGCCGCCGACGCGATCATGGGGTTGATTGTGAACCAAACGGCGAACGCGCCTGCCGCTATGGGTATGCAAACCGTGTTGTAAATAAATGCCCAAAAGAGATTTTCCTTTATTATTCGCATGCTGCGCCGCGACAATTTTATGCCCGTCGGGACTTTCGTGACGCTCTCGCCCGTCAGCACGAAGTCCGCCGCGTTCATCGCTATCTCCGTACCGCCGCCCATCGCAAACCCGACGTCCGCCGCGGTAAGCGCGGGCGCGTCGTTTATTCCGTCGCCGACAAACGCGACTCGCTCGCCCTTCGCTTTCAGCCCCTCGATATATTTCGCTTTGTCCTCGGGTTTGAGCGAATGCGCAACTTCGTCAACGCCGACCGTTCTGCCCACGTATTCCGCCGCCGCGCTGCCGTCGCCCGTAAGCATAACCGTGCGTATTCCCATGCTTTTCAGCGTTTCCATTGCCGCCGTCGCGTCCTCGCGCACGCCGTCGGCTATGCCGAACACGAGCACGGCTTTGCCTTCCGTCGCCGCTATAACTGCCGTACCGCCGCTTGCCGATATTTCCGCAATCTTTTCGGAGAAATCCGCCGTGTTTACGCCGAGTTCCGACATGAGTTTTATCGAACCGATCACATACTCTTTCCCGTTTGCCGTGCCCGAAATTCCGCCGTAGAATTGCCTGTAATCCGTCGCGGTCTCTTTCGTCTCCCCGATATATTCGGTTATGGCGAACGACAACGGGTGCGAACTCAATGCCTCTATGGCGGCTACGCTCGCAAGGTGGGACATATCCCCCTCGCATACGGTCACTCGCGGTTTGCCCTCGGTCACCGTGCCCGTCTTGTCAAACGCTACCGTCGTGATCTTGCCTGCGTTTTCAAGCGCCGCCGCCGAGCGGACGAGTATGCCGTCTTTCGCCGCGCGCCCCACGCCCACCGTTATCGCAACGGGCGTTGCCAACCCCAACGCGCAGGGGCAGGAAATTACCAATACGCTCGCGGCGAATATAACCGCGTGCCCCACCGTGGTGTTCGGAACGAACAACCATATCAAAAAAACGATTATCGCTATCGTTATTACGGCGGGAGTGAAAATGCCGCTTATCTTATCCGCAAGCCGCCCTACGGGCGCTTTGGACGCGGACGCGTTTTCCACCGCCGTTATTATCCGAGACAGCATGGTATCCTCTCCCACGTGCTCGGCTTTTACCTTGATATATCCGCTCTCCAATATGCACGAGCCGATGACTTTGTCCCCGACTTTTACGTCGCGCGGTATGCTCTCGCCCGTGATCGCCGCCTCGTTTACGCTGCCCTCGCCCTCGGTTATTACGCCGTCCGTCGAAATGCTCTCGCCCGCTTTGGTGACGAATATGTCGCCGCAAAGAAGCTGTTCGAGCGGGATTATCTCCTCTCGTCCCCCTCTCTCCACGCGCGCTTTTGTCGGTCGCAGTCCGATAAGTCCGTCTATCGCCGAGGTGGTGCGCTTTTTCGACAACGCTTCGAGGAATTTGCCGAGCGTTACCAACGTCAATATCATCGCCGCGGAGTCGAAATACATATAATTCATCGCCGTTTTCATATCGGCGTAAAAACTCATTACCAAGCCGGCTATGCTTACGCCGAACGACGCAAGCGAACCGAGACTTACCAAGACGTCCATGCCGAGGGACAGGTGCGCTATCCCTTTCGCCGCGGATATGAAGAATTTGCCGTTTATTATCATGACCGCAACGGTGAGTACGCATTGCAAGATCATGCTTACCCTCATGTCGGGCTGAGGCAGTCCGATCATTTCGCCCATTGCAAAGTACATTATGGGGAGCAAAAGCACAGCGGAAATGATGAACCGAACAAGGAGCCGTTTCGCTTCCTTTGCGTGCGACGCGCCCACGCTGTGCGCCTCGGTCTTTTCGCTCGCGCCGTAACCTATGCTCTTCACCGCGCTTATTATTTTTTCCGCGGAAACGTCGCCTTCCACGGTGAGAGAGGCGGCAAGCAACGAGACTTCGGCTTTTTCCACGCCGTCTACTTTCTTTACCTCGCGCTCTATCGCCGCCGAACACGCCGCGCACGTCATTCCCGTTATGTCATATATTTTTTTCATTGAACGTTATTTCGGAAACCTTTTAAGGGAGCTCCCCTTTTTCAAAAAAGAAGAAATTATTTTTAACGTTTGTTTTGTCGGCCTCGGAAGATCGAGTGCGGCGCTCACGGGCGAACCTACGAAGGATTTACCGCATACGACCGTTCGTTTTCCGCGACCACTACGCCGTCTGCCGTCGGTTACAATAAGGATAACAAAGATATTATTTGAGAAACGGCGGAATCCGATTCGCCTTTCTTTATATCGTCCACAATGCAAGTGGATATGTGCCGCTCGAAAATAAGATTGGCAAGGCTTTTGACCGCACGGTCTGCGGCGGAAAGTTGGACGAGAATGTCATAACAATATCTGTTCTCTTCCACCATTCGATTTATGCCGTTTAATTGCCCGATGATTTTATTTATCCGCGTTCTGAGCGCGCGCTTTTCTTTTGCGGAGCGCTCGGTCTTTTTTTCGCAATTACAATTTTCCATGGTTTTCTCCTTTTTTGTATTATACCCCCTTAGGGTATATATGTCAAGCGTTTTTGCAAAAAATCGAGATTCGCAGGTTCGGAATTAACCGAAATCCAAATTTGTATTCGCGGAAACGCCGAACCGAAAATTTCGCGGAAGTTCGTCAATATAAAAAACGCCATTTGTTTGAGGTTGAGTTTTTATTTAAGCATAATTAAAACTTCGTGCCTAAATTGTGTCCTAAACAAAACAAAAAACCGCATTGTGTTGCGGTTTTTTGTTATTGGAGCGGATGACGAGGCTCGAACTCGCAACCCTCAGCTTGGGAAGCTGATGCCATACCGCTAGGCCACATC
>CANQCB010000018.1 GCA_947589145.1 uncultured Clostridia bacterium
CTTACCTTGTCCGAATGCACGGGCAAATCGGCGCCCAATGCGGCAAGCATGACCTTTTCCACCATGATCACGTCTTTTATTCCGGACTGCGTAAGCACGTCGTCGTATAATCTCCGCTCTTCCATGGTGAGCCCCGTCGGAATGGCGACTATCGCGCTGGGTCTCTTGCCGAAAAGTCTCGGTTTTATTATCTTTTTCAAAAATGCCGTCAGCATATCGCGGCAGGCGTCGGGGTCGGATATTATCGCGTCGTTTACGGGGAATATTATTTTGGTCTTTTCGGGCGTTTTCCCCACCATTGCCGCCGCCTCGTTGCCGACGTATCTCACTTTACCGGATTTCGGATCGCCGATATAAGCGACCTTGGACGGCTCGCAAAGTACAATGCCGTTGTTCGGTACGTATATCATGGTATTCGAAGTACCTATTATTATTGCAAGCTGTTCCGTCATTTGTAATTCTCCGATATCAACGCGTCGACAAGAGCCGTCGGTAAGCCCAACACGTTATCGTAATCTCCCGTAATTTTCACTATTAACGGCGCAAGTTCGGCGTCCTGCACTCCGTAGCCGCCCGCTTTGTCAAACGGTTTCCCGGTCGCAATGTACGCCGAAACCACGCTTTCGTCATATTCCGCGAACTCCACCGCGGTTTCTTCGCAGGCTTTTATGATTTTCCCGCCGCGTATCAGGCAAACGCCCGTCAGCACCTTATGCGGAGCGCCGCAGAGAAGCCCGAACATTTCGCGCGCCTCTCTTGCCGTCTTGGGTTTTCCCAACCGTTTGCCGCGCGCCACGACCATCGTATCCGCGCCGAGAACGAGACCGTCCGATTTTATCGCGCGCGCTTTTCGCTCGGCAAGTTCCATAACGGCTTCTTTATCGTCGGTTTTGTCGGTATGTTCTTCTACGTTCGCGGGACGGACCTCTACGTCGAGATATTTCAACTTTTTTATAAGTTCTATCCGTCTCGGCGACGCGGACGCAAGTATCAGCCGCATATTAAAGTATGTCCAGATTCTTGTTGTAAGCCTTGGCGAATTCGGCACGAACGCCGAGCGCGTCTTTTATTTCCAACGAACAATCCCCTTCCGCTTCGGTTTTCATTATCACGGAGTCGCCGAGAACGTCGCAGTTGATCGACTTTATGCAACCGCTCATCGAACGGTCGAGAGACTCGGCTATGCGGAGAATTACCGAAAGTTTCATCACCGCGGCGAGATCCTCTTCATGCAAAATATCCTTATACTTCACCCATTCCTGCATATTGAACTCGTTGGCGTGATGTCCCTGCGCAACGAACGCGGCAAGGAGCAGCTCCCTGTGCGACAGTCCGTACAACGTCGAGTTCAGTATGAAATAGAAGGAATGTTTGTTGTGCGCGTAGTATTTGAGACGAACGCCCACGTCGTGCATAAGCGCCGCCACTCGAAGAACCTTAACGTACATTCGTGGAAGTTTATGCAATACTCTCAGCTGTTTGTACAGCAATATGGAGAGGTTGCACACTTTCTCGCAATGCTTTATGTTTTGGTCGCAATAGTGAAGCTGCGTGTATACGGAGTGTGCAACTATGTCGCTGATGGGCTTTTCCATAGTCGAAGGCATGGCGTATGCGAACATTATGCCCTCGCGAAGCCCCGAAGAGGATATCACTATGTTCGGCAAGCCGGATATTTTCAATACCGACTTCATAGCGGCAAGCGCGGATACGAATATGTCCGCCCTCTCCTCGTTGAGTCCCTTTATCTTCGCGCGCTTGTCCAGAGGAAGCACTTTTATCGTGTCGTAAATGTTGTTGAATTCCTCATTGCCTACGGAATAGTTATGTATGATAGACAATGCATAACGTCTGAGCCGCTTGCTTATGGTTGCGAGATTGCGGAACGAGCCGCCAACCCCGATAAATTGTATGTCCGGATCGATATTTTTAAGCCACGGCACTTCCGCAAGCTGACCGTCGATATATTCTTCGATGAGCGCGGACGTCTCCTCGGGAGTGTGCGTACCGTCGTTGAACAAGTCGCTCAAAGTAATCGCTCCGAAAGGCAACATAACGCGGTTGATTATGTTTCTTCTGTTGTAGTGTATTAAGTGGATACTGCTGCCGCTTATGTCCATGATCAAGCCCTTCGGGTATTCCATGGAGTTTATTACGCCCTGATAAATGTATTGCGCTTCCTCGTCCTCGCCGAGAACGCGAAGGCGGAATCCGCAGGTGGAATTTACCTCTTCCAAGAAACTCTTCTGATTCTTGGCGCGGCGAATGGCATTGGTCGCAACGGCATAGATCTTGTCAACGTCGTTGGTGTCGCATAGTTTTTTGAACATTTTCAGAGTTTTTACCGCCTGAGCAATCTTCGACGGTTTTATATAACCGTCCCTTTCCATATCTTGACCCAATCTCACCGACTCCGTAAGCTCGTCGAAAACGACGAAATGCCCGTCGTTATGTCCGTCGATAAGGATATAAGCCAAAATCAATCTAGCCGTATTACTGCCCATGTCAATTACTGCAATTTTTTCCATTGATACTCCTTTCTTGCTGCTATGCAAAGTAAAATGTCGACGTCTGCATTCTCTCCCCAAAATCGAATATAATAACCCAATTTTTCCCGATTATATCACAGAATTATCACTTTGTAAATACCTTTTTGAAAAATAATTTATACATTATTATATATTTTTATATAATAAATCCTTTCCAATGTGTTTACATCCGTCGAATTTTGGGATATAATATACGCGATATGGTTAAACTTGGAAAATATTGCGCTTTATTCGGCGTCATTATACTTTCTGCGTTTTTGATTGCGGCGTTCGGAGTCGAATATACGTTCGGCGCCGAGTATACGTTCGCCGCGGAAGCGCCCGTCGGACTTCGCTACGAATATATCATGACCAATCCCGTCGCAGTCGAATTCTCCGAAACGGGGCTGTTTATTTTGGACGATATCGGTCAGGTGATAAAAGAAGATCAACACGGGCTGAACGTCGTCGGAGAACAAAGCGAAGCGACAAAACTTGCAGTCAACGACGAAGGCGTTTATATAACCGACGTTTCCGAGGGATATGACGGCGCGCTCTCGTTGTTTGCAAACGGCGAAATTTTCGGCGCCGTTAAAGCGGACGGGATCTATGTCGACGGCGAACAATTCGAAAGCGTCTCCCCTTCCTATTCTCTGCTTTGCGGCGACGTATTCGACGGTAAAATATATACCTGCGAAAAATCGGGCAAGACCGTTTCGTTGTTTTCCTACGATACGGCGGATCATACGCGCGCGCTCGTGCACGGCAACGTCAAGACGGACGGCGATATAGTCGCCATGACGGTGGTTTCGGAAAGCGAAATATATTATGCGACGAACTATTCTCTGTTCGCCGTCGGCAATTCCGCGGGTCGCGATATCGGCGGTATCACTTCCCTGACCAACAACGGCGAAGCGTTGTATTATACCACCCGTTCGGGCAAAGTTCAACGGCTTACAAGCGAAAGCCACACGATCAGAACCGCGGCGGAGAGCGTTTCCGTCGCCACCCGCAAAAATTTTGCCGTGTTCACGGATATGGGCAACAATAAGATTACCGTGCTCGGCAACGACGTTCGCTCCGTTACCGTCGAAAGACCTCTTTCGGCGACGATAGATTATGACGGGAATATTTTGGTGGCGACCGAAAATAAAATTTTGGGATATTCGCGTAATCTCGAAAGAATCAACGAACTCGACGTTTCTTTTGACGAACCCGTTTTGCAAATAGCGGTCGACCCGTCGGACACCGTCGATAACTCGGTTTACGCGCTGCTTGCAAACGGAAATCTCGTTTGCGTAAGCGACGGCAATACGGTTGCCGAAGGAGTGGCGAGATTCCGCATTTCCATGTCCGGAAATATTTACGTCCTCGACGGCGACGGGAATATCAAGCATGACGAGGACGTCGTTGTAAACGCAAGCGATATCGATGGAGACGTCGTCGATTTCACGCTCGACGTTGCCGAAAACGTATTCTCGGCAACGCAAAACGCCATTTACAAAAACAAAGAAAAAACAAGCGCGGAGGTTACCGATCTCGGTAAAATCGACGTTTCGTACACGGAAATGAGCGGAGATAATGCCGTCGGTTACGGCGACGTTATCGTAATTCCCGACAGCGGTTGCGGAAGTTACGTCATAAACGGCAAGGACGTGGGTACGGATATGAAAGACGGCGAGGACGTCGAACTCACCGCCTTCCTCGAAGAGGCGAACAGCGCGGCTCCGAACGCCGTCGATACCGAGCCGGATATTCGTTACGCCGTCGTCATTACGGATATTTACGAACGACCTATCGAATCGCCTACGGCTCTCGGAGAGACGGGATACGGCTCTTACGTCATCGTCATCGAAGAATATCCGAACTCCGATTACTTTTATGCCATAATCGAAGCGCCGAACGGCAGCACAAACGGAGTCAAAGGGTTCGTCAACAAAAACGCTTTGAGCGATCCCCTGCCCGTCGAAAAGTTATATAAAGAGGAATTTTGTTACTCCATAAACAAGGGCAGCGTTTACAAATACCCTTCCGTCGTAGCGCCCGCCGTCTCTGACTTCTCGGTCGGCACGACGTTTACGTTGCTTGACTTTGTGGGCAGTTACCGTGACGGAGTCGGTCGCGCTTGGTGCCGCGTACAATTCACCGACCAGAACGGCGCGCACGAGGGGTATATTCTCAAAAACAGCGCCTCGAACGCTCCCGCCGGCGGAGACAACAAGGCTATCGTGCCCGACGGATATATCAAAGCCGGAGATAACGTCGAAGTCAAAACTTACGAACTGAACGCCGACGGCGAATATATCGAAAACGGCACTATCGCGAACGGCACGAAAATTCAGCTCGCGGAAAAGTATAAACGCAATAACGAATATACCAAAATCACATATTACGAGGACGAGGAAAGCGGCTCGACTCGCACATGCTACGTCAAAACCGAATATATCAACCTCACGATTGGAAGTTGGTATCAAGTTATCATGTTCGTGGTCGCGGGCATTGTCGTGATTGCCGTTATTATTATCATAGTCGTCGCCGTCAAAAAGAAGAAAAAAATTCAATAAACCGACGCGCGCCGAGCAACGTCGCGGTTCAAAATAACGAAAAAAAAGAGAGTGAAAATTTAATTACACTCTCTTTATTTTGCTCTTTTTTCGGTATTTTTGCCTTTTGATACGGTCGGACGTCTGCCGGGAATGCCGTCAAAATTCCGTTTCGTCTATGCGGCTGACGGATATTTCGTAAGCAGTGCGCGTTTCAGAGACGTCTTCGCTGAGTTTTTTCACGTATTGCCGCGATTGTATCCTTCCGCCTACGTTGAGTTTCGTACCGACGGGAAGAGACCGACAGTAACGAGCGTTTCTTCCCCAGGCTATGCAGGGTATGTAATCCGATTTATTGAAGGCGCGGTTCACGGCAATGAGCAGATCGCATATTTCGCGGTTAAGCGGAGTGGTGCGATATATCGGTTCTTTGCAGATATATCCGAGTAATTCCACCGTGTTCGGGTTGGGATAACTCGCGGTCGGGTCGAGAAATTCCCGTACGAATACCGTCAACATAAGTTTGGAATGATTTTCCGCCATTTTATTATAACTTCGGAATTGCCCTTCTATCGCCACTTTTTCCCCGACCGTCACCGTCCTGCCTTCGAGCAGGCGCTCGGCTACGGTTATGGGCAGAACGTCTTTTTGTTCGCTCAGGCGAATTACGCCGATCGTAAATTCGTAAAAGCCTTCGCCGTAAAGTTCATGGCTGAGAACGGGTTCGCTTTCCACCGTGCCGCAAAGAAACACTCTGTTTGTCTGAATCTGATTTTCGTTCGTCATATTATTCAACTCCTTATCTGTCTGCCCGTATAGTCGATAGTATAGTTATCCTTGTAGATAAGGTCTCCTATCTTCACGCAGGTAAAACCTTTGTTTTTCAATCCGTCGAGAATGACGGGCAGCGCTTCGAGGGTGTGTTCGCCGTTGTTGTGCATAAGCACTATGCTCCCTTCCCTTACCTGCCCGAGCACCCTTTTCGCTATCTCTCCCGCCGACAGCCCCTTCCAATCGAGAGTGTCGACGTCCCACTGCACGGTATACAGTCCGAGTTCCGCAGCCGCGGTCAGCAAGACGTCGCTGTAAGAGCCGTAAGGCGCGCGGAACAGAGTCGGACGCGTTCCCGTAATGTTCTCTATTATGTCCATCGAAGCGGAAAGTTCGAGCTTTATTTCATATTCGGACATTTTGCCCATATCCGGGTGGGTGTTGCTGTGCGTGCCTATCTCCATTCGTCCGCTCTCCGAGAGTTTTTTGAGCTCCTCGGGATACTTCTCCGCCCACATTCCCACCGCGAAAAAGTTTGCCACGACGTCGTATTCGGTGAGCGTGTCGAGAATGGCGAGAGTTTTATCCGCTCCCCATGCCGCGTCAAAGGACAACGCTACTTCCTTTTTATCCGTTTCGACGGAATATATCGGAATAAGTCTCGGGCTTTTGCCGAGATAAACCGCAGCGGAATCGGTCGCGCACACCGCGGTAATTACGCCTATGAGCAAAACGGTCGTAATCGCAACGCCGATCAACGTTTTTTTGTTCGCGAATATGTATTTCAACTTTCACCCCGATTATACCTTTCGGTATGTAATGAATTTTGCGAGAAAGACGCTCATTTTATATTTTTCTGTCGAATGATTTTATCTTGCCGCTCGGCGTATCTTGTCCGTCCGATATACCGTCTTTCGCTTATTTATCGTTATGCTCGGGCAGGAGAATAAATTCCGTTTTCGAGGGTTTTTTCGATTCGGATTTGCGGGCTGCGGAAAAAAGCTGGAATATTCCCAACGCGACGAGAAACCACCCGAAACACCGGGAAAGTATCTTGCCGTTTAAGTTTATCGCCAAAAAAGAAGCGAGCACGCTTACGCACACCGCCGGCAGGGCTACCGTCAAAAGATATTTGGGACGAATGAGTTTGTTCTTGGCGTGAATGATGACGCTCACGACCGACATGGGAATAAACGCTATGAGATTGACCGCCTGCGCGGTGTGCTGATCGAAATTGCAAAACGCGGTCAAAAGAGGTATGAGAAGAGTTCCCCCGCCCATTCCCATACCGCCTATTATACCGCCGACCGCGCCGGACAAAAGAAGCCAAAATTCGTACATTAAAGCGCCATCCTCGCGCCGGCTATTATCATCAATAACGCGAAAACGACCGCAACCGTCTTTCCGCGCAGATTTTTCAGCATAAAAGATCCGACCGTGCCGCCGACAAGCACGCCCAATATTACGGGCAGGTTATCCGCAAAATCGTAATTCCCGCTCGACCAATATACTATCGCGCTTGCCACGCAGATCGGAAGGATCACGAGAACGGTCGTCGCATGACTGACTTTGACGTCCTCTTTCAATACCTTTTCGAGAAGAGGCACGCAAAGCATTCCGCCGCCGCCACCGAGCAGCCCGCTCGCCAACCCGACGGCGCCGCCCGTTAGTATTTCAACAATCGTTTTCAGGGGATTTTTCATTCGCGTGCCTCCGATTTACCGTTTTTGCGGCGCAATTTAACGCTATATAATTATATTGTGGCAAAATAACATAAAAAATTTACCTATGTTCGGGCAAAACGTTTGCATAATATTGCTAATTGCGTTATAATGTATCGGTATTATATTGAAGCTATATGCGGTTTTATATACAAGGAATAATTATCGATGCAATCTAAGAAAAAATCGTTAAAACAAAAAATCATTGCAATCTTTACGATCATTGCTCTTTTTGCGATGACTTTGTCCGTTTTTGCATTCGCGCAGGTCGGCGGAGTAAGCGCCGCGGCACTCGATGAGGAGGCTTTCACGCGCGAAAGCATTTCCGTCACTAACGGCGACTTTACGAACGCGGGCAGCGGCGACGCCGTAAACGACCCTTCGAGTTGGAGCGCCGAAGGAAATTCGAGCAGCGGCAGTACGGTTCACGGCGTTATAGACCTCGACACGCAGTCCTTCCTCAATGAAGATAATCTCAAAGATTACAAACTCGAGGACGTCGAAGAGTTCAAGGATATACAGGGCAACTTCGGCGGTAATCTGACTCCCTTCGGCGTGAACACGAAAAAATTCCCGGATACCGACACCAACGCTCTCTTCATCAACTCGGACGTCGCCGACGCTTATTACGGCTACAATTCCGCAAGCCTTTCCCTCTCCGCAAATTCGTATTACGAAATCAGCGCCTGGGTAAAGACGAGCGATTTCGGCGGCAATCAAGGCGCTACCGTAAAAGTCACGGGTATGGAAAATCCGCTGGCTTTCAAAAATATCAATACCGTTTCATTTAACGGCGACGACAAAAACGACGAATCCAACGATTACGGTTGGGTCAAATATTCCTTCTATATCGAAACTTCCACCATGCACGGTTCTACGGTCAATATCGGACTCGAACTCGGAAACTATCTGGTTTATACCGACGGCTCGGGCGAATCCGTCGACTACGGTCCGCATAAAGCAAGAGGCTACGTCTTCTTCGATAACGTAACCGCATTCGAACTTTCGGCCGATCAATTCGCGAAAGAAGTTGCGGAAAAGACTATCGTCAACGAAAAATCTTTCGATATCGAGAGCCGCGACAACAGAAATTATTATACCAACGACGGCGGCAACGTTTTGCTTTACAGCGAAAACGATTCCGACTTCCTCAGCATCGGCGACGACGGCAAAATTCTTCGCTCTTCCGACGCCGGATACAGCGAAAATGAAATCGGCAGTTTCGACAACGAAGCAAACGGTTGGACTCAGATCATAGGCTCGCAGAGCATTAAAATCGGGCAGTTCAACGGACCTTCCGAAGAGGACCTCGGCATAACCGATATGCGCCCCTTCTCCCCCGACGGAGAAAATAATAACATCGCCGTTCTTTCAAACTATCGCACGGCAAAAGAAGCGTTTGATTCTTCGGTTATCGGATACACGACCAAGCCGTTCACCGTTCCGAAAAATACCAATTACCGCCTCAGCGTTTGGGTCAACGCCTGCGGAGGTTCGGTAGCGAGCGCCGCGCTCTACGGCGAAGATTATCGCGGAAACGCAACGACGGGTCCCAATGCCGGTTCTCCTCAAAACCGCTTGGCGGGCGAGCTTACGGAGGGCGACGGCAATAATAAATCGCATAACGGGTGGAAAGAAGTCGCGTTCTATCTCAAAGGTTCTTTCTATACCGATTATTCGGTAAGTTTCGAAATTTGGTTGGGCCGTAAGGCTATCAACAACAATAACGAAATGGGTTACTCCACCGAGAACGTCAGCGGCGTCGCAATGTTCGATAATATCCGAATCGAGGAGATCTCCAACGAAGAATTCAACAGTTATTCAAGCAGTACGTCAACGTTTAATTATGACCACGCTTCGGACACGAACGACATAGCCAACTACAAGTTCGACGATTTCGTCAGTTCGAACGACGGCGCGCTTCCCTCTCCCATGAGCTGGACTTTTATGACTGCCGGAGAGGACGGAACGACGGGAATGAGCAACAACGTCGTCAACGAAGATTATAACGACGTCGTGCACACGGGCGTTGTTTCTTCCAACGATGTTTCGTATACCTTCGTCCGCAAAAACGATAACGACAAAACTCAAAAGACTTTCGATATAAATACGCGCTATCCGCAAAACGAATATTCCCGACTTCTTATGATCAGAAGCGACGGCGTCACGGGTAACAAAGACGGTATCGCCGTCGGTTACAAATCCTCCGCTTTCAGCGTAAGTTCGGACAAGGTTCATAAAGTCGAAGTTACCATGCTCACGGAGAACATCGAGGGATACGGCGCGAACGTCGTTCTCAAAAACGGTTCGAATATACTCGCCACCGTCGAACGCATTCAAAACACCAACGGCTATAAGACTTATACGATTTATATCGACCCCTTGGGAAAATCCTTATCCAACCTCAGCGTGGAAATATGGCTGGGTCTTTACGATAAATTCGACAATACTTCCAAACTTTCCAAAGGCACGATTTTCGTGGATAAAGCGGAGGTTTCCGAAGCGGACGACATTAACGTGGCGGACAGCCAAAGCAATTACGATAACGACGATACGAGAGAAAACGTCAAGGCGAAAATCAACGAGTATGAAAGCAAATTCGGCTCCGATGGTTCTCCGGACTTTGCGATTTATTCCGCTTCCGATTCCGCTTTCAACATGTTCGATCACAACGACGACAGCTTCCTGAAAGCTCCTTATAACTGGACTCTTTCCACCAATAACGCGGAAGGAACAGACGCCGTTGCATACGGCATATTCAACGGTTCGGAAGAAAACAGCGCTCTCTTCCCCGACGGTTACACTCAGGGCAAGAGAATCGTCGATAAGAACGGAACGGAAGAGGACGCAAATATCTATTCTCTCGCGATCATCAATAAGTCCCCCGCTATGTCGAGAGTTACGGGCACATATAATTACAGGCTTGAAAGCGCGGCATATTATATCATTACCGTTTACGCAAAGGTGGACATTCCTTTCTCGCAAAAGGCAGACCGCCCCGACTATAAAGGCGCGTATATAGGAATAGACGGTACGGACTACTTCTGCTCGGATATAAAGAACTCCGCAACCGTCACCGACTTCTACGCTCCCGAAACGGACGTAGGCGACAACTTCCGCAAGTTCACCATTTACGTCCATACCGCCGGTGACGAGGACTCCGAAGATATGGTTTCCGTAAACCTTTCGTTCGGTATAGGCGGCAGTGCGCGCGGCGAAAGAGCGGTCGGTTCGCTTATCATTAACGGCGTTACCGTCACAAAAGGCACTGTCGGCGCTTTCGAAGAGGCAATGGCTGAATTGGAAAGCGGAAACAGCCTTTCCCAAAAATATAGCGTAATTGCCGATTACGCCGCTACGCAGGATAACGATGACGAAGATACCGACGAGGGAGATACTCCCGATGAGCAAACTCCCAACACGGGCGATAATTGGTATGTCTATATATCCATTATTCTCGCGGTCGTCGTGCTTATAGCCATCGTCGCATTCGCCGTTCGCTACTTCGCAAAAAAGAGAAAGAAGGACTATTCCGACCCGAATATCAAGGTTTCTTACGACCGCGCAAAGACTCTTGCAAAACAAGTTCGGGCGCGTGAGGAAATCGGAGATATAGAGGAATATCTCAACAATTCTTACGATAGGTTCGACGAGGACGAAGAAGATAGGTTCGAAGCCATGAAGGCAGCCGAAGAGATCGAGAAATCCGATGTCAAGGCAACCGAGACTACGACCGCCGAAGCCGACGAGACCGCCGAGAACAGCGAAAACGTCGCCGAAACCGCCGAGACAACCGACGAAAATGTCAGTGAAAACGCCGAGCCCGTCGGAAACGCGTCGGGCGAGCAGACCGAGCCCGTCGAAAGCGATAATGCCGTCGAGGGCGAAGCCGTTGTCGAAAGCGAAGAAGCGAAAGACGACGAAGAATATAAATATGACGAGGAAATCGTAGACTTCACCCCTTCCGAAGAACAGAAGCGCATACTTGCGGAAAGAAAAGCCGAGGCTGAAAAAGTCAAAGCCGAGAAAGAAGCGGAAGAATTGCGCAAAGAACAGGAGCGCGCTAAACTCGAAGCCGAAAGAAAAGCGGCTACGCGCAGAAATAATAATTGGGACGACTTCGAAGATTGATTCCGTAGACGTCGGACGCCCGAATGATCGGATCCGCAATGTTAAATTCAAAATTACTCTTTGACGACGGTCAAAGAGTAATTTTATTATAGAAACGATATTATCGAAGTCGGAACTTCCCTTCTGCCCAAGTACCCGTAATCGAAGATAACCGACATAAATTCGGGCAAGGTACGGGCAATCGCGGGGTTTGATCTGCGCCGAAGAAACATGTCGCATGTTTTTTTATCGGCATTTATAACGGCATTATTTCTCACTCTGTATTATATAATGTGACTTGGGCATTTTACCTCGCCTTTGCCGCTTTCGCGTTTTCGGCATTCGACTTGCCTTACATAACTCATTTAATCGCATTATAAAAACGCACTCTTCGGTTCAAAGAGTGCGTTTTACTTTATAAAGATTTCGGCGACTTATCAAAAAGTATTCACGCCGTTAATATGCGTCGCTTACTTTTTGATTGCCTTGAACGCCTCGTCGAGAGCGGCTATCAAATCGTCTGCGTCCTCGATACCGATCGACAGGCGTATCGTGTTGGGTTTTATGCCCTGTTCCAGAAGTTCCTCGTCGGTGAGCTGGGAGTGAGTCGTGCTTGCGGGGTGAATAACGAGAGATTTCACGTCGGCTACGTTGGCAAGAAGCGAGAATATCGCGAGGTTATCTATGAATTTTTTCGCCTGTTCCGCGCTGCCCTTTATTTCGAAAGTAAAGATAGAACCGCCGCCGTTCGGCAAGTATTTCTTATATAACTTATGCGTGGGCTCGCTCGGAAGCGACGGATGATGAACGGCTTCGACCTGAGGGTGCGACGCAAGATATTTCACGATTTTGAGCGCGTTGGATACGTGGCGTTCTATGCGAAGCGAGAGCGTTTCAAGTCCCTGCAAGAAAAGGAAGGAATGGAACGGCGACAACGTCGAACCCGTATCGCGGAGAAGTATGGCGCGTATGTATGTAACGAATGCCGCTCTTCCCACCGCGTCGGCAAATGAAATGCCGTGATAACTCGGGTTTGCTTCGGATATCCAAGGATATCTTCCCGAACCTTTCCAATCGAAATTACCGCCGTCTACAATAACGCCGCCTATCGCCGTTCCGTGTCCGCCGATAAACTTCGTCGCGGAGTGAACTACGATGTCCGCACCGTACTCTATCGGACGAATGAGATACGGGGTCGCGAAGGTCGAATCCACGACAAGAGGAATTCCGTGCTTGTGCGCCGTCTTCGCCAACTTTTCCAGATCCGCAATATTGGAGTTGGGGTTGCCCAAAGTTTCAACGAAAATCGCTTTCGTGTTTTCGCGAATAGCCTTCTCGAACGAACCCTCTTCGTCCGGATCTACGAAAGTCGTGGTTACGCCCGACGTAAGCGGAACGGTGTGCGCCAACAGATTGTAAGTGCCGCCGTAAATCGTCTTTGCAGCCACTATGTGCTCCCCCGCTTTTGCCAATGCGGAAATCGTGTAATTTATCGCCGCCGCACCCGAAGCCGTCGCAAGCGCGGCAACTCCGCCTTCGAGCGAAGCAATTCTCTTTTCGAATATATCGTTGGTCGGATTGGTCAAGCGTCCGTAAATGTTGCCGGCGTCGCGCAAACCGAAACGATCCGCCGCGTGCTCGGCATTGTGAAATACGAACGAAGTCGAAGCGTATATCGGGACTGCGCGCGCGTCCGTAGTCGGGTCCGCCTGCTCCTGTCCTATATGTACCTGTTTGGTTTCAAAACCCCAATTTTCCGAATTTTTTATGTCTTTTACTGCCATGATTGATTGTCTCCTTTTTTATATGATTTTTTGAAATAATTTATTTAATATGATTGTGATTTTTAGCCGTTTACCGTCACATTCGACATAAAAGATGCAACGCCACCTCTTTATATAAGTGATTATACATGCTTGCGCCTCCTTTTCTTACAATACCTATATTTTACATAGGTTTTATAAGTATGTCAAGCGTTATTACGAAAAATATAAAAAAATTATTAAACTTTTGCGCAAATCGGTCGCAAAGGAAGAGTTCTTTTCCATGTCGCAATCGCGATTTTAAGAATTGCAAAACTTACGATAAATCGCGTCCGCTATGCGCATTCCGTCGGCGGCGGACGAAGTTATTCCGCCCGAGTATCCCGCGCCTTCTCCGCACGGATAAAGATTTTCCGCGGATAAACTTTCGTATTTGTCGCTTCGCGTCATTCTTATCGGCGAAGTAAAGCGCGTTTCAGCGCCCGTCAGAACGGCGTCGGCGTCATCAAACCCCTTTATTCGTCTGCCTATGTCCGTTATGGCTCGTTTGAGCGAGAGTGTAACTGCGTTCGGAAAAAGCGCGCCGAGGGGTGCGAACGTCGTGCCTCGCGAATAAGTCGGCGAAACCGAACGAAAACGCGCGCTCTGCCTGTCCGCAAGAAAATCGCCGACAAGCTGAACGGGCGCTTTATATTCCCCGCCGCCGAGCGCATACGCTTTTTTCTCTATTTCCCGTTGAAATTCCATGCCCGCCAAAACGCCGTCGGAAGCAAAATCACTTTTGCGTATTTGAATAAGCAACGCACTGTTGGAATTTTCGGCATTGCGCGCGTAATTGCTCATGCCGTTGGTCACAACCCCGCCCTCTTCGCTTGCCGCCGCCACGACGTAACCGCCCGGGCACATACAGAAAGTGAAAGCGGCGCGGTCGCTTGCGTGAGATACCGCTTTATAATCCGCCGTCGGAAGTCCGCGAACTTTGCCGTATTGCGCGCGGTCTATGCTCTCGCGTAAATGCTCGATACGAACTCCCACGGCGAACTCGCGACTTTCCATCGCCACGTTGCCGCAAAGCCTTGCAAAAGTGTCGCGCGCCGAGTGACCGATCGCAAGCACAAGCGCGTCGGCGCGTTCTTCATAAACCGATCCCGAATTCAGGTCGGTCAACACGGCGGCGCAAATTCTGCCGTTCGATACCACCGTTCTTTCGAATCGCGTATCGAAACGGACTTCGCCGCCGTTTTTCGTTATATATCCGCGCATTGCGGCAACTATCTTTTTGAGATTGTCGCTGCCTATATGCGGCTTGTTCAGATATTCCGTTTCCTCGGGCGCGCCGAATTTAACAAACGTTTTCAGCACCTCGCGGTTATATTCGCCGTGCGTGCCGCTGTTCAATTTTCCGTCCGAGAACGTGCCTGCCCCGCCCTCGCCGAATTGTACGTTGCATTCGGCGTTCAGTCTGCCGCTTCGGAAAAACTCTTCTACGCTTTTTTCGCGTTCTTCCACGCTCTTACCGCGCTCGACGAGAATGGGTTTGAAACCGCGGTTGATCAGGCGCAGCGCGCAGAACATTCCCGCCGGGCCACTCCCCACGACGACGATTTTTGCGTTGCCTTCGCACCTTTCGAGCGGTTGTTCCTTGGGCGTTTCCGCGGAAAACTCCACGCTGTACACCCAATGTATATCCCCTTTATCCCGTGCGTCCAAAGACTTTTTCAATATGCGAAAATACGAGGGAGTCGCGCCGAGTTTATTCCGCGCGATTTCGAACAATATGCCCTCGCTTTCGCCTATGCCGAGTTTTAAGTTGTCGAGTTTGTATATCACCGTCGCAAATAGATTGCGTCAAATACGCGTTTGGCGCTGCTGAACGCCCAATGCAGATTATATCCTCCGCACTCGCCGTCCACGTCCAATATTTCGCCGCAAAAGTAAAGCCCCCTCTCGTATTCGCTTTCGAGGTTGTACGATACGCCCGACATTTCTATGCCGCCGCGCGTGACCTGCGCATAGTCGAACCCGAGCGTGCCTTTACATGAGAGACGGAAATTTTTTACCGTGCGCGCAATATCCTCGGGCTTATCCGACTTGCAACGCCGCATAATCGCACGCCCGAGTTGGTTGGGAAGCGTGCAAGCCAGCCACTCCGAACGCTCGTAGCCTGCGTTTTGTTTTCGCTCCACGTCACTCGCTATCTCGCGTTCGCCGACGTCGGGAAGGAACGAAAGATTTATTTCCGCGCCGATTTTATCCGTGACATAAGACGAGAGCGTGAAAATCGCATTTCCGCTCACGCCATAGTCCGTGAAAATCACGTCGCCGCGGCAGGATCTCAGCGGTTTGCCCTCATAAATCGCGGTTGCCAAACAATCGACGCGTAAGCCTTTAAGCGTTTTTATATTTTCCGTATCCGTTTTTAGCTGAACGAGCGACGGATAGAGTTTCGTCGTTTTATGCCCGAAGCGTTCGGCGAGCGCGTAAGCCTTGCCGTCGGTTCCGAATTGTTTTTGAGCCTTGCCGCCCGCCGCGAGGACCACCTTGTCGGCGGAGATTTGTTCGCCGTTGAACGTCAAAACGAAGCCGTGAGCAAGCGAAGTTACTTCCGCGCCCAAATATACGTCTATGTTTTCGGCGCGTTCTATTTTGCGGCGGAGAGAGTCCGTCAGCGACGACGCGCGACGGCCCGTCGGATATACTCTGCCCTTTTCATCCGCTTCGAAAATTCCCAAAAACGGATCGAGCACGCTTTGGTCGCAAAGTACGTCCGCCACGAGTTCGGGCGCCGAGGAAAAGTACTTGTCCGCAGACATAAGGATATTGGACAGATTTCCCTGCCCGTTGCCCGTCGCGGAAAGTTTGCGCCCCAATCGGTCGCACGACTCGATGAGCGCGGTTTTCCGCTCCGTGTCCGAGAGAAGCGCGGCAAGATAACAACCCGAAGCGCCGCCGCCTATTATTGCTATATCGTAGTGTTTCATATTCGTCGCTATATAACATAGCCTCCCGACACGTCGATTATTTCGCCCGTGATGTACGCCGCCTTGTCCGAGGCGAGAAAAAAAACTACTTCGGCGACGTCGTCCGCCCTGCCGAACCTGCCGCAGGGGATCTCCCTAAGCATGTCGTCGAGTTCGTCCGCGCCGAACCGAGAGAGCATATCCGTCATTATTATCCCCGGCGCGACGGCGTTTACCCTCACCCCGCTTGGAGCAAGTTCCTTTGCGAGGGACTTGGTCAGCCCTGCCACGCCGAATTTTGCCGCGGAATAAACCGCTTCCGCGCTCGCGCCCTTTATTCCCCACACCGAGGAAACGTTGACGATCGCGCCCTTTTTGCCGAACGCGAAGTCGTCGTAGAACGCTCTGCTCGTCAAAATCGCCGATTTGAGATTGTCGCCGAGCGTGCGTTCGATCTCCTCTTCCGTCATGCTGCCGAGCACGCCGTAAAAAGCGCTGCCTGCGTTATTGACCAAAACGTCCACCCTTCCGAACTGCGATATTACCGCCGAGCGGAGGGCGTTTGCGCCGCTTGCCGTTGATAGATCCGCTTTGACGGCAATGGCGCGACCGTGCGCGGAGAGCTCGGCAACCAGCTTGTCCGCCTCGGCTTCCGAATTTCTGTACGCTACGGCGACGGCGTAACCCTCGGAAGAAAAACGGTGCGCTATCCGCGCACCTATTCCTTTTGCACCGCCCGTTATGACGGCGACCTTTTCAGTAATTGTCCGGTAAGTCGTTTTCAAAAAGTATTACCGCCTTTTCGTCTATCGTCGCAAGGACTTTCTTGCCCTCTTTAAGCGATTCCACGACGTAAATTCCCTCTTCCATTCCCATTTCGTTCGCGCCCTTGGCGATTTGCTTCGCGCGGCTGCCTACGAGCACCGCCATGTCGCATACCTCGGCTATCCGTCTGCCGAAGTCGATATTCGCTTCTTTCTCCATATCTCCGAGTTCGACTATCCCCGGAGTTACGATGACTTTTTTACCGTCGAATGCGGCAAGCACTTCGAGCGCGTTCTTTGCGCCCTCGGTATTGGAATTGTATGCGTCGTCTATGATCGTTTTATCGCCCGCCACGGTCACTTCCAGCCTGTGAGGCACGGCGCCGAGCGTTTCGCAGGCACGGACGCAAGCGCAAAGCGGCACTTTAAGCCAAATGGCAAGCGCGGCGCAGGACGCTATCAAACCGGGGATATGCCTGCCGAGGAGTTTTGTTCTGACGACCAGAGTTTCTTTTCCGTCGGTGAGTTCGAAAGTACAGCCGGAAGCGGAATATTTGACGTCGGAGTACGTTATCGTACATTCCCTTTCGCCGACCGTGATTTTGTTTCCGTTAAACCGCTTGGAAAGTTCGTACGCGCCTTTGTCGGAGCAATTAAACACGGCAGCCGCACCGTCCGCAAGCGCCTCTATCAATTCGTATTTGGTATCCGCTATGGCTTCGAGAGAGCCGAAAGTTTCGAAGTGCTGATTGCCGACTCCCGTAATGAGCGCGCAGTCGGGTTTTGCCACTGCGCAAAGTTCTTTGATGTCACCGCGCCGTCTCGCTCCCATTTCGGCTATGAATATCTCGTCGCCCTCGCTGAGTACGTCGTTCACCGTGCGGCATATACCGAGCGGCGTGTTGTAACTTCCCGGCGTGGCGCACACGCGGTATTTGGTGGCGAGCATGGCGGCAAGAATGTTCTTTGCCGTCGTCTTTCCGTAACTTCCCGTTATTCCGATAACTTTAAGCCCCTGCCGCTTTTGCTTGTCTAATTCTTCCGTCGCCGCCTTTATGAACGAACGCGCTATCAATTTCTCGACGGGATAAGTTATGCCGTATGCGAAAAGGCAGATGAGCGGAATAAAAAGCGGCAATATGCAATAAGCGACTTCGAGCATCGGGGTTTTGGAAAGTCCCCAACCGCCCACGCTGAAAGCAAGACAGACGAGAGTGTTGACCAAAATAAGTCTCGTCATTCGCGGCGTTATCGCCATTTTTACTTTTGATTTCGTGCGATAGGATATTATGCAGAAAATTACGCCGAAGAATACGTAGAACAGGAACGAAAAGTAATGTACGTTGCTTCCCGGATTATAAGAAAAACAAAAATCGAAAAGCAACGCTATGCCGCTCGCAAAAAACGCATAGGAAAAATATCGGAGAAAATACTCGTAGTGCGAGACTTTCAGCCAATTCAGCACTCCGTGCAGGCGGTAAGACGAAAGCTGATACATATGCAGCATTTTAATACTTGCCGCAGAAAGCAACGCCGTTGAGACGAATATGAATATGGGGTCCAATATCTGATTTATCATTTTACGTTCCTATAAACTCTTCCAAAGCCGCCTCGAACGCGAGCGGCTTTTCCGCATAAGCGAAGTGACCGCCGTCCAGCCAAACTATA
>CANQCB010000019.1 GCA_947589145.1 uncultured Clostridia bacterium
AAATATGCAAGATAGGAATCGGTCTTTACCGCCGTATCGCCGCTTGCCTTGTAAACGTCGAAGAAGTCGAGTTTGAAAGGTCCGACGTTGAGGCTGCTGTCCACTCCGAGAGGAGTGAGCGTGTTCCGTATGTCGGTCGGACGAACGAAGGCGTTGAAAGCGTTCAGTATGGACGAGATCGTTCCATATACGATGCCGTCATGAACTCCGAGCACGGTAATGCTTCCTTCCGCAAGGAGTTCGCGTTCTTGCGCCACGCCGTCCACCGCGCCGAGGTTATATACTCCGTCGGAGGCGGTTGCGACGACGTACGCGCCGCCATCGCCCGCTATGGGCAGGTATGAGGTATAGTCGGAAACATTGGAAACGAGCGTACCCGAATATGCATTCTGTACGGGCGCTTCACCGTCGTAAATTTTCAAGAACGAATAAAGGTTGGTGAAATCCAAACGCGTGTTTCCGTTATTGTCGGGAATTCGGTAATACAAATATCCGCCCGCGACGCCTTCGATCGCAAGAGAAGTGCCCGAGCTCATCGCAATAACGGGCAAACTCTGCTCGGTTCCGTCCTCGTTTGCGGTCAGGTCGCCGACCGTCGTTCCGTCGGGCGCAATCATTTCCAACGTCGTGCTGCCCGTCGTGTAACCGTCGGTATCGCTTTGACGGGTGTAATAGATATAATCTTCGGCGGTGTTGGTCTTTGCTTCGGGGTCGTAAGTCTCCCTCTCGGTAAAGAATACGCTGCTCGCGCCGCTTACTATTTCCTCGGTCTTTCCTACTGAACCGTTTGTGATTTTCGTGGAGAGAATGTAATCGGTCTTTATGTCTTTCTTTTCGTCGTCGGAGTTCGCATAATAGGATTCGTATGTCACGAGATATACGCTGTCGCCGTATTTATAGAACGAATAAGGCAACGCCGCGTTGACTTCGGTGGATTTTCTTATGCTCGTAAGCGAGCCGTCCGCAAGGTTGTAGCAGAAAAATTCCGCCTTTTCGTATTCCACGTCGCCGCTCGAATTACGGCTGGTCGCAGGGCTTGCGAAGAACACATAGCCGTCGTATATCCAAAAACCGCCTTTGTCGTATCCCGACGTACCTATCTTCTTTCGAATGACGGGCTCGACGGAAATACGGTATTCCGAACGTTCGCCGTTTATGGGTACGATGTTCTGGTGAAGCTCGCCGTCGTCTCCCATAACGAGCGCGTCGTCATCCTCCGCCGACGTACCGATCGAGTATTCGCCGAGTTTTATATAATCCCACTTTTCGTAAGCAAAATTCAGCACCGCGCCGAGGTTGTCCGCGTTGGTGTCGATCTCTCCGTTGACAAGGTTCTCTTCTTTCGCCTCTTCTTCGGCAACCGTGCCGTGGTCGGGAACGAGTTTCGCGCGGTAAAGTCCGCCTTTGACAACTTCCCCTTCTCTGTTCGTCGTGCCGCTGTCGTCGGTGTAATCGGGTATGCCGTTAATGAAATATACATATCCGTCGTATTCGACAACCGTGCCGCCGTTGGAATATACGGGCGCGCTCGCGTCTACGTCGAAATCGTCCTCTCCGCAAGCGGTGAACGTAAAAGCGGAAAAGCACATTATTATGCCGATAAATATCAAAAGTACAGATTTGACTTTCTTCATTTCTTCGTAAGGTCTCCGTGTTTATGCGAATCTATTGCAAGATAGCATAATTATCTTGTCAATTATACAATAAAACGCGGTTACAGTCAAGTATTATACTCGTTCGAAAGAAATGTTTTTTCATCGAGAGGCATATCCCGAGGCTAATTGGCGCGTTACAGGACGGACTTACCCGTAACTCCGTCCTGATACATTATCCAAAAGCCCTTGCCCGCCGGGTCGTTTTCGTCCGCCGCCAGCCATTGACAGTATCCCACGAGATCGGGAGGGGGCGTGGGAGAATATTCGCCCGGCACGCCGTAACACAAATAACGCACGGGATCGCCTATCGTTCCGACAAGATAATACTTGCCGCGATTGTCGTAGTTCACTTTTATCCAACGCGATTCGGGCAACAACTCTTCCAAGCGCGCAAATCTTTCGTTCTTTGCAAAAAGTCGCTCTATCTGATCCTTTATGCTCTCGTAGAAAGATATGGGCGGCAATTCGGTAAAAGGTTTCTCCGTCGCGTAATTTTCGTCCTGCAACCGCGGCTCGGTTTCGGTGCTCGCAACCTCGTCGGATCTATCCCGTTCGGCGTTTTCCCGATTGCCGTGCGTTGCGGAATTTTCGGGAGACGCCGCGTTTTCAAGGCGGGCGGCGCTTTCGGGTTCGGCTTGTTTTTGGGGCTCGGCTTGTTTTTGGGGCTCGGGTTGTTTTTGGGGCTCGGCTTCTTCCGCGGCGGCAGAATGGGAGTTATACGCCGCTCCGCTCTCCATGAGGTTGGAACGATAATAGTTGACTTCCGCCACGCGCGTATCGTCGTATTCGGTCGGAATTATGTCGAGGAAAAATTGATCTATATCGCGATCGCGCGGCGGGGTCCTGCGTTCCTTTCCGAGGCGGCGCAACGCGCGGTTTATATCGTCCTCTATGTTGCTTTGCCACGGCATGGGGCGTTTGAAGCCGCCGCACATAACGAGTTTTCCAGAGAGGTCGCCCACGGCAACGACCAGACTGTCGAAATCCACGTACGGCAATTCGAAGTTGTACGAACCGCGCAAACTTTCCCCGAAACAATAAAAATTCACCTTGTCGCGAATAACGATAACGCACTCGCCTTTCACGTTGCCCGAGAGCGCGCAGGCAACGCCGCGGTTCGTCCGCTCCATTCTCAAACACCCGCTCGCGCTGCCGCCGAGTACCAACAACCTCTTTTCGTATATCATATGACCTCCGTTTTTTCGCTATAATAGTTTATATGATATACGCGGTCGAATTTTGACAGTATTTGTGCGCATAACGCATATTCGGGCGAGTAAACGCACAAAAGGTTTACCCCATTCGTTATTTGGGAATAATAGCCGTTATGTTTGCCGACAATTCTTTTTCTTACAGTAAAAATCTTGTCGCGGACGCCGTTCGCCGCGCCATTCCTTTGTACGGGGAAGTCGTTATTCTCGCCATTGGCAGCGACAGGGTCACGGGCGACTGCGTCGGCCCCATAGTCGGGCATTTGCTGTCCGATCGCGGGTTTACCGTTTACGGCGACTTGCGCTCCCCCGTCAATGCGCTTAATATCGGAGAGGCGGCGGAAATTATCAAAAAACGACACCCGACCGCTTTCGTTTTGGCTGTGGATTCCGCCGTCGGCTCGGACGGAGATATCGGCAAAGTCCGCGTTTTTCCGCGCGGAGTGCGCCCTGCCGCCGCTATCGGGCGACCGTTGCCCAGAGTGGGAAACGCTTCCGTCGTCGGAATCGTCGCCGCAAAAAGGCTGGGCGTAAAAGCGCTCGGCGAAGTGCGGCTCGGCTCGGTTTTCTTCCTCGCGAACGTTATTGCGGACGGTATCGAACTTGCGCTCTTACGAAGAAAAGCGGCTCTCGAAATCAACGCATAAATAATTTTTCAACGCCGCGCCGTTGCAGTGGAAAATCGGGGACGTTTGCGTTATTTACGAATACCGTTTTAATAAAATGCAGGTAGCCGAAAATCGGAAAAACGCGCCTCGAACTGCTTTCGAAGCGCGTTTTTTGTCGTTATTCGGCGGTTTTTGTTATTGCCGAGGATTGCCGGACAATTCCTCTCTTACCCACTCTACCGTCATGTCCCTGTGCTGTATAAAATCAACGGCCTGTAATACTCCGTATACGATAATCGCCACTACCGAGATCCCGAAATACACGAGATACTTAATCATCTCGGTTGTATAGACAAAATCGAAATACAACCAAATTCCGAAAAGCGCAATGTAAACGAACGTCACTGCGATCATGCCCAATATTCCCTCGCAGATGACCAAAGCGAGCATTCGCGAAAAGAATTTCGGATTTTTATTCGCGGTTGCTGCATATATTGCAATATAGTTGTTGATATTCACGCCCCATTTGCTCATTTTGATCTTTCCGGTCGCCGCTATCGTCTGCATGGTAGACCGAACGGACGGGTTTTGCGATACGTCGATACCGTTCGTTTTTATCCACTTTGCGTAACCGAAAACCAAATGGAAAATCCGCACGGCATTCAATATATAAGCAACTCCGTAAAAGACGCAGCACATTATGAGAGTGGGATAGAACGCATAGACAGCCGGGAGATAACTCGTCTCTGCCGCCATTACCGTGAATACCGCGTATACGATCACGCATATGACTGCCAGCACTTCCGACACAATATATCCTACCATCAGTCCCGTGCTCGTGCTCTTTGCGTTCGGATCTTTTGCTTTCCACTCTTTTATCGGATCCTCACCGACGGGCGCGGGCGCTCCGTAAAATATCGGTTGCGGCGCGTATTGCCGTTCGTCTCGCGAATCATTTCCTTCCGAACCGTTCGCCGAGTCGGTTAAAGCGCCGCACTTCGGGCAGAACGTCATATTGTCTTCTACCGGAAATCCGCATTTTCTACAAAACTTTGCCATTATTTTCCTCCGAGAATTTGCCGACAGGCGGCTGTTAATTCGTTCATATCGTCGTCCGTACCTACCGTTATTCTGAGGTAGTCGGAAATACGCGGCAGGTCGAAGCGGCGGACGATTATTCCCCGCGCGCGAAGCGCCGCTTGCATTTCCCTGCCGCTCGTCTTGGGCGGCTTTGCGAAAAGGAAGTTTGCGTCGCTTTTCGTTATCGCGAAACCGAGTTCGGAGAGCGCGGCGCGAGCCTTTTCGCGCGTTTCGATTATCTTTCGGGTGCAAGAGGCAAAGTATTCGGCGTCTTCGATCGCCGCCTTTGCAACCGCCGCCGTCATCGAGTTCACGGTGTAGCTGTTGAAGCAATCTTTTACAGCGCGAAGAGTATCGATCAAGGACTTGTCGCCGATAGCGTAACCGAGCCTGCCTCCCGCCAAACTTCTGCTCTTGGAAAACGTCTTTACCACCAAAAGATTGTTATATTTTTCGGTCAGCGGAGTGAGCGAAGGCTGTGACGAAAAATCGGCGTATGCCTCGTCGGCAATCAGCACGTTATTCGGATATGCTTCGATCAACTCTTGTATCGACTTATTTTCCAAGGCTATCGCCGTGGGCGCGTTGGGGTTTGCCAAAACTATGCCGCAGGTCTTTTTATTCATATAATCGGCAACGTTTACCGTGAAATCGTCGAGGAGCGGCACTTCTTCGTAATTTATGTTATACAGCGAACAGAATACTTTATAAAAGGAATACGTCACGTCCGGGAAGAGTACCGGCTCGCCGTTGCCGTCGAAAAACGCGGCAAAAGCGAACGACAGCACTTCGTCGCTTCCGTTCCCCACAAAAACGTTCTCGATCTTAACTCCCTCCACAGCCGCTATCGCCGCGCGGAGACTGTCCGCCGTCGGGTCGGGATAAAGCCGAAGGCGGTCGGCGCGGAAATCGCGCAACGCCGCAATCGCTTTGGGAGAGGGAGGATAGGGATTTTCGTTGGTATTGAGTTTTATTACTTTTTCGCCTTTGGGCTGTTCTCCCGGAACGTACGGAACAAGCCCCGAGGCAAGTTTGCTTTTAAGCGCCATTTTTTCTCTCGCCTTATTTTGTTTTCATAAAAGAAACAGGCGGAAAATTCGCCTGATTTCTTAATCGTCGTTTCCGAACAAATTTTCTTCGTACTCTTTGAGTCTGGATTTGAAACGCTCTTTATGCGGTACGATTATTCCGTCCATAGCGCGGTATTCTTCGGATATGCCGTCCTGCCATGCGTTAAACTTCGCATTGAGTTTGGTGTTGTAATTATCTACGGCGAGCGCCTCCCCGACGGTCGTTTGGTTCGCTGCGGTAAGGTACTCGTTTATCGACCTAATCTGTCCCGCCTGAGGCACGTAGTTGAGGCAGAGAATGTGCCAACCGTAATCGGTCATAACCGGCTCGGATATCATGCCGATGTCTCCCTCGCCCGCTTTGTAGCGAGCGTAAAGTTCGCGCGCCGCCGTTGCGAATTCTATCATATAGGTCTCCGTCGCGCCGCCGTTAAGCGCCGGCGTTTTCGTAACGGCGTAACCCATTTCGTTATCGAATATGCCGGGGTCGGTGTTGTAAACGTAGATCAGTTCGTCGAATTTTGTGAGCGCTTCCGTCGGACTGCTCGCCGCCGCGCTCATCACGGCGGAAATCTCGTCATACGCTTCGTCTATGGTGTACGTTTTGCTCGTATCGTTCTCGCCGTCTTTATGCTTGTAGACCACGACGTTCTTTCCGAGATTCTCACGATACGCTTCCACTTCTTCGTCGGACTTGCCGCGTTGTTTCTCCGCTTCGAGACTTGCCTGTTGAGCGTCGGATAAAGGAATGAGTATGTGTTTTACCCAGAAATATTCCTCGTCGGCGAAGTAAAGTATGGTGTCGTTATTGCCGCAAGCCGTATAGTAACTCTGTATGTTGGAGTCGAAATTGCTTCTCTGCTCGGAAAGTTGCTCGTTATACACGGTCTGAACGTCGTCGGATTCCACGTCTCTGCCCATGTAATTTCTTATTGCTTCGAGTTGAAGTTGGTTTTCGGTCGCGTCGCCGAAGATCAAACGAATGATCTTGTAGGTATAAAGGCTCGCATATAACTTCGGTATGCCCTCGTCCTTCTCGACTATCTTGCTCATTTCCTCGACTTCTTTGCGGTAAGTCTCGCGATCCTCGTCGTTCATGGCGTATTGATCTTCGACGTAATCTTCGAGATCATCCACGAGTTTGCGCACCGCCGCGCGTTCGTAGGAGGCGCGCGCAGGGTTGGCGTCGTTGCCTGGTATTCTCTCGGGCGTCTGCGCGACGTTCCAAACCTCGTAATCGCGAACGTCCTCGTCCGTTTCCGAGGGAGGGGTGGGATAAGTGGGGCTCGGGGTTTCGGCGGGGGAAATTTCGGGCACGTCTTCCCCTCTGCCCAACGAGATCTCCGAATAAATCGAATTGAGCTCGTCGTCTATCGCGTCGTAAATCGCCTTGTTGACGGCGTTGATTTCGGTTACTCCCCACTCCGCGTTGCCCGACTTTATTGCGGCAATCGCCTCCTGTCTCGCAAGATAGGACGTGGAGAACATATTTATAAATCTGTCGAAAATGTCGTCTGCGTTTTTGTAGCCCTGCGCCACGTAATTCTGAGCGTAGTTATTGAAGTACATTATCATCGCGGACTTGAAAATTTCGCCTTTTTCGGTGGTGTATGTCGCGGTCTCATACGCGGGCGTGAGTTCCGTCCAACGGAATGAGTCGTTCGCCGCGTCGTAATTTATCAACGGAAGGCTGTCGTCTATTTCGAAATCGCCGCGGTTCTGCGTCGCGTTTACGGCAAGAGGCCCGTAAACCGATTTGCCGTCGGACAATTTCGTCCAACGCGCCGCGTAAGCCGTCTTTCCGCCGTTATACGCTATGCCTTCGAAACGGAATTCTTCGCCGGAAATCGGCTCGACGAAATATTCGTCGCTCGTTTCCTGTTGTAAGCGATATTGCCAATTCTCGTCGCCCTCTGTCGTCTCGACGGATTTTATGCCGTCGGCGGTCGTTACGTATCCGACATATACCGCTTTGCCGTCGGAGACTTTCGCTTTATGGATCGCCGCGCCGTCGTGAGTGCGTTTTACGGTTTGTACGACTTCCGTCGTCGGTTTGGCGAAATTATCCGACGCGCGGACGTCTTTGACGTTATCCGCGACGTTGCCGTATTCGTCCAAGCCGTCGTTTAACTTGTATACGGGGTTGCCGTTGGAGTCGGTATAATCTTCCGTGAGCGGTACTTCGTAGGTAATATCCACGGAATTGATATCCAAAATCACCTGAGACAAGTCGGTATCTTCGTCGTATACGAAAACACAGCCGGCAAAAACCGTCGCGGCTATCGCTACGGCCAATATCAAAACAGTTAATTTAATGATCGTACGTTTTTTCATTGTGAGTTTTCAGCCTATATCGCCGACTAAGCACTATGCGGCGATTTTAATTTATCTCGTTTATTATACATTACGCGCCGTCAAAAATCAAACATTTGCGCGTGGTAAATCATATATTACACAAAAATTTTACCATCGATTTGCCCGTGCGAAACCGAATCGCCGCTTTTTCGCCGATATCGAACCACCCGTCGTATTTCTCCGCAAGCGATATGGCGTCGGAAGGGACGTCCTTTACACGCCTGAATATTATTCCGCTCCTGCCGTGCATAAGTTCGGCTTCATCCGCTCCGAGCGCCGCCGCTTTGTTCTTCACGAGCGCCGCCGTCAGAAGGTTCACCACCTCGTCGGGCGGTCTGCCGTACATGTCGCGCATGGTGTTCTCCATTCTCCGCAATTCCGCCGCAGTCGATATGCGAGATATGTTGCCGTATTGCCGCACCCGCCATTCCTCGTCCGTCACGTACGACTCGGGGATATATGCGTTGAAGTCGGTGCGGACGATGATCTCCTTTTCCTCGCGAGCCGCCTTTCCCGTCGTCTCGTCGATCACTTCGCGCAGGAGTTTCATGTACGTTTCATACCCGACTTGTTCCATATGACCGTGCTGTTCCCTGCCGAGAATGTTCCCCGCGCCGCGGATCTCCAAGTCGCGCATTGCAAGCATGAACCCGCTGCCGAGTTCTTTGCATTGCATGATGGCGTCCAGCCTTTGCAACGCTACGCCCGTCATTTGCTTGGACTTGTCGTAAGTGAAATATGCCGAAGCAAGTCGGTTGCTCCGTCCTATTCTGCCGCGGAGCTGGTACATTTGAGAAAGCCCGAACGTATCCGAATTTATCACCACCATGGTGTTCGCGCGCGGAATGTCTATGCCGTTTTCCACTATCGTCGTGGCGATCAGCACGTCGGTTTCGCCTCTCGAAAACGCGCTTATTACGTTCTCAGCCTGCTCGGGCGGCATTCGACCGTGCACGACTCCTATTTTGAGGTCGGGAACAAGGCGGCGCACGGAGTCCGCAAAACCGTCTATGCCCGTTACTCGGTTGTAAATCACGAAAGACTGTCCGCCCCTCGCATATTCGCGCATGACAGCGTCCGCAAGCAGTCCGTCGCTGTATTCGGCAACGAAAGTCTGCACGGGAAGTCGGTCGTAAGGCGGCGTGCGAAGCATGGATATGTCGCGTATCCCGGAAAGGCTCATGTGCAACGTGCGGGGTATGGGGGTCGCCGACATGGTGAGAACGTTGACCGTTTTTCGCATGTCTTTGAGTTGTTCTTTTTGCGCTACGCCGAAACGCTGTTCCTCGTCGAGAATGAGAAGCCCGAGATCGGCGAACTTTATCCCTTTGCCGAGCAATTTGTGAGTGCCGCAAACAAGGTCGATCTCGCCGCGACTCAGCCCGCCCAGAATTTTTTTCACCTCGTCGGTTTTCGTCATTCGCGAAAGCATGGCTATTCTGACGCCGAAACTTTCCATTCTCTTGACCGCCGTTTTGTAATGTTGGAGCGCGAGAATGGTGGTCGGACACAAAAACGCCACCTGCTTACCCTCCGCGATCACGCGATAAGCGGCGCGAAGCGCGACCTCGGTTTTGCCGAAGCCGACATCGCCGCAGATGAGTCTGTCCATGATTTTTCCCTGCGCGAGATCTCTAAGCACATCCTCCGTCGCCGCCGTCTGATCTTCGGTATCGATATACGGAAACGCCGAGATAAAGTCGTCCATAAGCGCAGGCTCTTCCGCGTAAACGTGTCCTTTGCCCGCCGCGCGTTTGCCGTAAAGTTCGACGAGGTTTATCGCCATTTCCTTTATGGAATTTTTCACGCGCTCTTTTACCCGCGCGAACTGCCCGCCGCCCAACTTATTGAGTTTGGGTTCGGCGCCCGAATACGAGTATTTGGAAAGGCTGTCGAGGTTCTCCACGGGCAGATATAATTTATCCTCTTCCGCGTAGCCTATTATGACGTAGTCGTGCATTGCGCCGCCGAAGTCGAGCTTTTCTATCGCAAGACATTTGCCTATGCCGTGAGTGTTGTGCACGACGTATTCGCCGACGCTCGGCAGCGGCATTATTTCCTTGCGCGGCCTGACCGCTTGCGTATTCGCTCTCGATATGAGCGAACGAGTGCCGATGAATACCTGTTTGTTCTCGTGAATGAGAAAACTGTTCGGCAGTATGCCGTCTATCATATTGACGGACGCTCCGCCGTAGCCCACTTTTACTCCGCGCGAGGAGAGGTTTTCGGAAATGGCGCGCACGGCGTCATTGCTGCCTGCGAAAAGATTGACTTCGTAGCCGAAACTCACCCAATTTTTTATGTCGGCGGCGAGGAGTTCGTAGTCGTGCGAATAGTTCGGAATGTTGGCGTCGGTAAGTTCGTAAATCGCGGACGGCTCGTAAAATCTGTTTTGCGAAATTCCCGTGTGGAAGGTCACTCGCGCGCCGCCGAAGTCAAACGATTCGGAAATATTCGGGACCTGCTCCGCGCTTTTCGGCAACGCGTCGCCCGAAGCGACGAGCATTTTTATGCGGTTTTCATGTTCTTTCGATATGAGAAGCGCGGCGTCGTAGCAGGCTTTTGCGTCGCTTATCATCACTGTGCGGTCGCCTATAAACCGAGCGAACGGCACGGTGTTTTTCAGATACGGCAAAATAAACGGCACGTCCTTTCTGCCGCCGCGTATGCGCAGTTCGAGTTCACTCAAAAGTCCGCCGAAATGCGCAATGCCGTCCGCCGACAGCGCGCGCATATCTTGCCGAAGCGCGGCGAGTACGCGCTCTCCCTCTTCGGGAGCATAGTACGCTTCGCCGAAAGGCACTGCCGTCACGCCGTCCGTAGTGCGCACGGTTATCTGTTCGGAGTCCAGAACTTTGACGCTTTCAACCCTGTCGAAGTCGAGGACTATGCGGTAAAATTCCTCCGAACCGACGGGAGACAGGTCGATTATATCTCCGCGCACGGCGTATTGTCCCTTGCCGTCCAACTGTTTTACCCGCCTGTAACCTGCCGCGGCGAGGCGATTTGACAATGTCGTCGGGTCGGTTTCGTCCCCCTTTCTCACGGTTACCGCCGCGGCGGCGACTTCCTCTCGCGGCGGATAGAGTTGCATTGCCGCCTCTACGAACGTCACGATATGAGACGCGCCCTTTGCCGCCTCGCAAAGCGCCTCCGCCCGATCGAAATCGTTTTGCCCGAAACGCTCGAAGGAAAAACCCACGACGTCGCTCCTCGACGGAAGAAACACCGCGTCGGTAAAACTGCGGACAAAGTCGTACGCTTCCTTTGCGCTGACATAATCGGGTTCGATGAGAACGGCGTTATCCGCCATTGCGAAAATCGCGCGGCGGGCAAATTTTTGCAGACCAAAAACCGAGATATTTTTTTTATCTCGGATCTCGTTTAAGATATTTTCGACTTTGCCACCCGGTTTTAACAGCATTTGCCGCCTATGCCTTGATGAGATTTAGGATCTTGTCCGCCGCCGCGCGCGCACCCGCCGCTACGAGCGGACGATCGGCGTCGGGGATAGTCATCAGTACGTAAGAAATAAGGGGGACGTCTTCCGGCAACGGACCCGTGCCGATACGCACCCTTTCGAAATCGCCCGTGCCGATTTTTGCGATTACGTCGCGCATACCGTTGTGAGTTCCCGCGCTCCCCCTCTCGCGATAACGAAAAGTCCCCTTTTCTATGTCTATGTCGTCGTAGACAACGAGCAGGTCGCTCGGTTCGGCTTTGTATCTGCCGAGGAGTTGATTGACCGCCGTTCCGCTGAGGTTCATAAACGTCTGCGGTTTGGCAAGAACGATTTTCTCGCCGCCGATCGATTTTACTCCCGTTATGCTTTCGCACTCACGCGCGGAGAGTTTTACGCCCAAGCGGTCGGCAACTATGTCGAGAGTGAGCCAGCCGACGTTATGATAAGTGTATGCGTACTTATCCCCCGGGTTGCCGAGACCGACTATTATTTTCACCGTCTTATTTATTGAGCGCGGCAAGAAGCGCATCGAGATCGATGGCGTGCACTTCCGCAGCCTGCTCAACCGTCTCGCCGTGCGCGATCGCGCAACCGAGGCAGTGCATGCCGAATTCCATAAAAACGGGCGCGCAGTCCGGTTTTTCTTCTATTACCTGCTGAATGGTCATATCCTTGGTGATCATAATATTCTCCTTATGTGTTTGTTATATGTAAATTGTAATTGTTTGATACGCTTTTGTCAAGTGTTTGGAATATAACGACGCGCGGCGTCATATATTACTCTGTGTAAAAATTTTATCGGAGGCAGGCTATGAAGGCAAGCGAACTTATCGGAAGTCAGGTGCTCGAACTCTACGGCGCCGCCATGTGCGGAACGGTGTGCGATATCGTCCCCGCCGACAACCTTAAAAAAATCAAAGCGCTGGAAATTCTCACCGAATCGGAGGACGATTGCGAAAAAAAGTTTCTCGATACGTCCAAAATCATTGCGGTGGATAAGGGAGTGGTTACCGTTAAAAGCAAGGATCTGTTCGTTATGCAATATCCCGAAGTCCCCTCTCCCATCAATCTCCCCGCTTACAGCGAAAAGGGCGAGGCTTACGGGCGAATTACCGACGTCACCGCGGACGAAAAGTTCAATATCCTTTCGCTTCATGCGCACGAACGGACTTTTACCCCAAAAGATATTCTGAACAAAAGCGACGCGCTTATGGTTTTCCGCCTGCCCGGAAGTAAAACGAAAATCGCGAAAACCGTCAAACAGGTGCCCAAAATCAAGCCGAAGAGCGAGGAAAAAGTCGAACTTGCGCCAGTCGTGCGCATTACCGATTTCGGCAGATATGCTCACCTGCTCGGAAAGACTTTGAGCGAGGACATCGCAGATCTTAACGGCGCGCCGGTCGCGGTGCGCGGAGATCGAATTACAGACGAACTTATCCGCCGCGCAAAGTCCCGCGGAGTTATCGTCAAACTCACCATGGCGGCAAAATAAATCGAACAACGATATGAACGTATGAAAAATACGCTCCCAAAAGGAGCGTATTTTCGTTGTTTATTTAAGATTTCAAAAATCGTTTACGAATTATTTTATCTTCTCTTCTGCGGCCGATTTATCGCTGGGAAAAAACTTTTCGATCAGACCCTCCGCAATGACCGCGCCGAGCGAGAACACAAACGCGCACATACCGACCGCCAAACCGATATCAATATTAGGATAAGCAGCCGCTACGAAAACGATAACAAACATAATCGTCGACCAAACGAAGATAGATAAGAGCGAAGGAGTCTTCGACTTCTTCTTTTTGTTTGCGCCCGCGGCAGGTTCGACGTCGCAATCGCCCAAATCCATAAGTTGGGTAAAACGTTTCTTTGCAAGTTTGATGCCGAGTACGATAAGCGCGATACAGCACACCCATACAATACCCGTATATACCTGCAAAATTACATAAGCGGCCATAAAACGGCCGTAATTGTCATAAGTGTAATGAAAAGAATTTTCCAACGTTTCGATTGTTTCACTTATATTTATAACTGCGCCGAAGTTCATCATCAAAACGATTATGACGAATGAAAGAACCGCGCCGATAATAAAAGCAAAGACGTCTTTAAGCGGCACGCGCTTGACAATGTTTTTGATATTGAAAACGAAGTTAAGCACTATCTTCGTGAGAATTGCCGCAAAAGCAATCGCAAAGAACACTATCGTAGCGACACCCACCTTCGTGTTCAAACGCCACACGGACATTATGAAGTCTATTATAACAAGGTGAAGAATGCCCATAAAGGATTTCACCGTTTTCGCATAGTCTTTTTTGACGGCGCGGATAACCGCAGTGATCATCAATACCAGCGAAATAACTCCGACAACCGCCGCCACTATTGCGTCAGCCTCCATACAATACATGTACCACGCCTCGGCTACCGGGTTGGTAAATGGAGACTGGTACGAAACGGGGCTCCAATGGATCAAGATTTGAATATTGTCTATTATAAACGATATGATGTTACCGTGAAAACCCAAACTTACGAAATAACTGTCATACCCATCGCTGATAACATATCCTTGTCGATAATTGAGCCAAAGTACCAAGGTCAGTATCACCGAAAGTCCCATAAAAACCCATAAGAATATTGTCTTTATAAGCCCGTTCTTAGATTTTGTAAGCGAACCCCCCCCCGACTCGACTCGTCGGTCTTAACTGCTTCAGCATTAACCGCTTCAGCTCTAACTGCGTCGTCGGACGCCGTTATTTGTTGTTCTTCCATAACTTCTTTTACTCCTTTTTTGGTTTATTTTCAGTGAACTTCGAAAGTTCACAATTATGTCATAATTCTACAACGAATTTATAATGTTGTCAATAGCAATCGATATTTTTTCATATAAAATACAGCCGTCAACTTTCACTTCATGCGCACTTGCTCGGAAAGACTTTGAGCGAGGACGTCGCCGACCTTAACGGCGCGCCGGTCGCGGTGCGCGGAGATCGAATTACAGACGAACTTATTCGCCGCGCAAAGTCCCGCGGAGTTATAGTCAAACTCACCATGGCGGCAAAATAAATCGAACAACGATATGAACGTATGAAAAATACGCTCCCAAAAGGAGCGTATTTTCGTTATTTATTTTTCTCGTTGTTTATAAGATTTCAAAAGCCGCTTACGAATTATTCCGTCTTTTCTTCCGCGGTCGCTTTACCGCCGGGAAGCAACTTTTTGATCAAGCCGTCCGCAATGACCGCGCCGAGCGAGAACACAAACGCGCATATACCGACTGCCAAACCGGTATAGAAACCGGGATAAGCAGCCGCGCCGACAACGCCGACAAACATGATCGCCGACCAAACGAGGATAGTCACGAACGAAGGAGTCTTCGACTTCTTTTTATTCGCGTCCGCGGCAGGCTCGGCGTCGCAATCGCCCAAATCCATAAGCTGGGTAAAACGTTTCTTCGCAAGTTTGATACCGAGAACGATAAGCGCGATACAGCCCACCAATACGATAATCTCGAATACCATCCAAAGCATGTAAGCGATATCAAAGCCGAAGCTCATCATAGCATCGATAAATTCCGCTATCGCCGTGGTCGTAATAAGAGCCGTGTTGATATTCATCATCAATACGATTATGACGAATGCAAGAGCCGCGCCGATAGCAAATACTATGATATCTTTAAGCGACGAGTTCTTGACAACGTTTTTGATATTGAAAACGAAGTTAAGCGCTATCTTCGCGAGAATTGCCGCAAAGGCGATCGCAAAGAACACTATCGTGGCAACGCCCACCGTCGCGTACGTGCACCACACGGACGTTATGAAGTCTATGATAACAAGGTGAAGAATACCCATAAAGCATTTCACCGTTTTCGCATAGTTCTTCTTGACAGCGCAGACAACCGCAATGATCGTCAATATCAGCGAAATGATTCCCACAAGCGCCGCCGCTATCGCGTCAACCGCAGACAACAGAGCGGTTGCCACATCGTACGGATTGCCAACTGCGGAGAACGCTTGAACCATGGTCTGAACGTCGCTTATTATAACCGATACGACGTTACCGCGAATGCCCAAACCTATGAAAGCGCTGACATACCCATCGCTAATAACATATCCTTGTCGATAATTGAGCCAAAGTACCAAAGTCAGTACTGCCGCAAGACCCATAAAAGCCCATAAGAATATCGTCTTTATAAGCCCGTTCTTAGATTTGGCGGGCGATTCCCCCCCCCGACCGGGCTCGTCGGTCTTAACTGCGTCAGCCTTAACCGCTTCGTCCTTAACTGCGTCGTCGGACGCCGTTACCTGTTCTTCTTCCATAACTTCCTTTACTCCTTTCAGAATTATTTTCGGTGAACTGCGAAAGTCCACTATCCTGTTATCATTTTACAACGAATTTACGGGGTTGTCAATAGCAAACGATATTTTTTCGCATAAAATGTCGCCGTTAATCTTTCATGAACTCCCCTTGTTCTATCAGAAATATCCGCTTACTTTTCACGGGGATATGCAGGACTTTTTCGACTGCCGTTGCATATATGTCCAACTGTCTGTTGTATTTCAGTTTGCGCGATTCGGTGAGCGCGCCCGTTTTGTAGTCCACTATTTCGCCTTCGCCGTTTTTGATGACGAGCAGATCTATTACGCCCTGCAAGATCATGCCGTCGCTCTCGCCGTTGGTCGCCTTATCCGAGGCGAAAATGAAGGGTTGTTCGCGATAAACTTCGGCGCCGTCGGTCTCACGCGTAAGCGCGGCGTGAGCCTTGCGGAGTTTTTCGGTATCCACCAAGTCGAAATCCTCCCCTTTTTCGAGCGCGGTAAGTTGTTCGTCGAAAGGTTTTGTGAAATCGAGCCGTTCGAGCGCGGCGTGATATGCCGTACCCCGCAGCATTGCCGACTGTTTATCTCCCTCGTCATAGTCGGATATCAGCACGGGCGAAACGTCTTCATATTCATATTCTTCGGTGAGCAAATCGGTGACTGATTTCTTTATCTCGTGTATTTCGGGTTTGGGAAGGCTTTGCATGGACCTTATGATTTCTTCCGTGTTTTCCGGTGTGCCGCCGACGGCGTTCCGCTTCGTCTCGCGCGCCTCGCTTCCCGCGGTCATTATGCCGTGACTTACCGCAGTCGGATATATCCAATCGGCGAAAGAATTGGCCTCGTCGGGCGCTTTTTCTTTCAGATTGTCGGGCAGGAAAATTATGAGTTTTTCCCTCGCGCGAGTAAGAGCCACGTACAGTATGCGCATTTCTTCCTCGATCTGCGCCGCCGTTTTACGCAAACGCGCCGCAATGAGCGGCAGTGACGGAAAGGTCTCGCCCGACTCGGCTATTCTCGATTCCAGACCCAATCCGAATCTGCCGTCGGTGAGATAGGAAGCGGTTTTATCCATTTTAATATGCCGCGCCAAATTATAAGTCAGTACTACCGGAAATTCCAGACCCTTCGACCCGTGCATGGTCATTATGCGAACGCTTCCCGGCTGAGGAGGAATATCCACTTCGGGTTCGGCGTCGTCGAGCATTTGCAAATATTCCGAAAGCGTGCCGCCGAACGAGGAGAGGCTTTCCATTAACAGTCCCAACCCGTCCGCTTTCGCTATGCCCTGTTTTTCGGACAGCGCGGTGGCGAAAAGTTTTTGCTCGGAGGTGATCGTCCCCGCAAGTTCGCCGGGAGAAAGATATTTCGACATTGCCGTATAACGACTTACGGTTTGCAAAAAATTCCGCGTCTTTTCGTCGTTTTCGGCGGCTAAGCAGTCGTAGAAAAATTCCTCTTTCGGGTGCGCGGCGCGAATGCGCATAAGTTCGGCGTCGGTAAATCCCACGCTCGGCGAGCGCATAACCGCAGCGAGAGATATGTCGTCGCAGAAGTTGTCGATCACCCGAAGCCAAGAAAGCAGATAGCCGTTGCACCTGCCGCTTTCCACTTTGAGTTTGCTGCTCACGGATACGGGTATGCCGAGGGCGCGCAGATTGTTTACGAGGCGGCCTACGCCAGCTCTCGTGCGCACCAATATCACTATGTCTCCGTATGTATATTCCGTGTTTTTGAGGAGAGAGACAATTCTGTCGGTGATAATATCCGCCTCGTTTCCGCCCGTGGTCGCGCGCTCTTCACGAACGTGGTTCTTTACGCTGTAAATTTCGTCGAAGTACGATTTGGAATTGTCGCTTTTCTCGCGGTGAAAAGAATATATTTCCACGCTGCCGTCGTTACCCGTCGTTTCAAGCGGGAAACGCGCCGACTTATCATAATCCACTCCGCCGAATTCTTTGGTCATAATTCGGGAGAACAGTCGGTTGCAGAACGCAAGTATGCCGTCTCGGCTTCTGTAATTTTTATTCAACTCCACGAGAGAGCCTTTCTCGGAAAGCCTGTCTCTCTTTTCGGCAAACGCCTCGGGAGTGCAGTCGCGGAAAGCGTAAATGCTCTGTTTGATATCGCCGACGAAAAATAAGTTGTCGTTGCCGACGAGGTCGATTATGCTTTCCTGCAACGGATTTATGTCCTGATATTCGTCTATGAAAACATGCGAATACGACTCGCGGATATTTTTCGCTTCCTCGGAAAGCAGTATGGTCTTTGCCCTGCGTTCGAGGTCGTTGAAGTCCATTTTGCCCTTTTCACGTTTTATATCCGAATATATTTCGGTCGCGCGCTTTGCAAGAGACAGAAGGGTTTTTGCGTTGCTCCCCGCCGCGTCGTCTCTGGAAATTCGACATAAAGTTACGAACGCGCCGTAGTCGTCGGTCAGGGAGCGCACGCGGTCGAACGCCTCCTTTATCGGGGTAATTCCGACAGCCCTCTGCCAAGTA
>CANQCB010000020.1 GCA_947589145.1 uncultured Clostridia bacterium
CCCCGCCATGTACGGCGCTTATCACCACATAACCGTGCTCGGCAAGGAAAACGCGCCGCTTACCGTCAAATACGACGTCGTGGGAGGACTGTGCGAGAACAACGACAAGTTCGCCGTGGATCGTATGCTCCCCGAACTCGAAATCGGCGACATACTCGCCATTCACGACACGGGCGCGCACGGCTTCGCCATGGGTTATAACTACAACGGCCGCCTGCGTTCCGCCGAACTCCTGCTGAAAAAAGACGGCTCGGTTCAACTCATTCGCCGCGCCGAAACTCCCGACGATTATTTCGCCACCATGATTTTTTAATTCGATACATAACCCTTATGACAAAACGGGCTGTCGCATTTTGCGACGGCCCGTTATCGTATGTTCATGTGAGCAAGCGTGCTATTTTGTGTTTTTTTCGGCTACGTCCGACTCGCCTTTATCGACATTCGCGCCTTTATCGACATTCGCGGCTATCGTCGGGTCGGGCGCGGAGGGTTTTTCCGTTTTCTTCGCGCCCACTATCTTTTTTACGAGAAAGCGGAGTTTATACGCGACCAACGACGCGATTACGATTTTTCCCGCGTCGAACGCCAGAAAAGGCACTACGCACGCCATCAGCGCCGCGCCCAACGTCGCCTTCATCCAAATGATATACCACACCGTTCCGAAAACATAAAGCACCGCCGTACCCGTTATCATGGAGACGGGATATGCCCAAATGTGCTTTTCGAGTTTGTCTATCATTATCCCCATGATTATTGCCATGGGAATGTATCCTATTATGTAGCCGCCCGTAGGTCCGGGTATGCGTGCCCAGCCGTTGGCATATCCCGTGAATACGGGAACGCCTATCATGCCGAGCGCGATGAATATGACGACGGCGGCAAGACCGTGTTTCCAATCCATTACCGAGCAGGCAAGATATATCGCCAACGTCCCGAGTGACAGAGGCACGAAGCCCGTCGGTATGGATATGGGCGAAAGCACGCAGATTACTGCCGTCAGCAGCGCGGTAAACGCTATGCTTTTCGTCGTTATTTGCATTTTGCCGCCGCGTTCTTTCGCGTTCTTCGCGTTATCGACGCTTTTGTCGGCGTTGTCGCCGTTCTCTTTTATATCGCCTTTCTTCATTTCGTCTTTACGGATACCTCTCCCGCGGAGAATTTTATCGCTTCGCCGTCTTTATCGAGCAACAGCGAATAGTCGTCGTCGATCCCCGTCACCGTCGCTTCGAACTTTCCGTTTACCGTCACCGTGCGCCCGATCAGCGATGAGCGGCGACGGTATTCCGCTATGGTCGACGGGTTATTTATCTCCTCTTCCAAAATCGAAAGTCCGTTGAGTATCTCGGCGGCGAGCGCGTTTCTGTCCATACGTACCCCCGTCTCGTCCTCCACCGTCGTCGCAATTTCGGCAAGTTCGGCGGGAAATTTCACGGAGAGGACGTTTATCCCTATCCCGACCACGGCATATTCGAGAGAACCGCCTTCGAGTCCAACGCTTCCTTCGGTGAGTATTCCGCAGATCTTTTTTCCGTTTATTTGCAAGTCGTTCACCCACTTGATCTTAACGTCCGCACCCGATAACTTTTCCACCGCGCGGGCCGTCGCTATCGCCGCGTATGCCGTTATTTTTCCGCAATCGGCAACGGTGAGATCGGGACGGATAACCGCGGAAACGTACAGTCCTCGCGACTTCGGAGAATAAAATTTGCGCGACAGTCTGCCCTTGCCCGAGGTTTGCGACTCGGCGATCACCGCGTAATCGGTCTTTCCCTCCGCCGCGCGCGCCTTCGCGTCGTTATTCGTGGAGCCCGTCTCGTCGCGCGTCTCGATTTCCCACGCGCTCGTGAGATACCTTCTTATCCCGTATACGTCGGTCTTTTCGGACGAAAGGAGTCTGTATCCGCGGTTTGTCGCCGCGTCTATCACGTATCCGTCTTTTTCGAGGGAACGCACCGCTTTCCAGACCGCGGCGCGCGTTACGCCGAGATCGAGCGCGAGCTGTTCGCCGCTCCGCTCCCCCTCGTAAAGCCTCTTTAATATTTCCTCTTTGATAGCCATTGGTCATATTATAAGCGAAAATGCGGGCATTGTCAACTTTTATTGTGCGAAAAGTTTACAATTAACAAAAAATTACACGACTTTTTTTATAAAACATCTTCCTTTTTGTCTTTACTTGTGTTATAATGTCATGTATAAGGGGAAGGGGGCGTAATGGACGTAGAGGACAACAGTCTCGTTAATAAGTTGACGCTTTTGTTCGTTTTCGACAAAATGGGCATGCCGATCACCGAGAAAACCTTGCTGGAAATGTGCGCGAGCCGCAATAATTGGGTCAATTACATGGAAAGCATAGAATGTCTCGGGGAACTCGTGTCGGCAGGGTTCATTATGAAAACGACCAACGACAGGAGCGACTATTATATCATTACGACTTCGGGACGGGAATGTCTGGACAGTTTTTTTACGCGTATTCCCGCTTCCAAACGCGCGGAGATCGCCGACTTTATCAAGGAAAACCGCATGACTTACAAGCGTTCTCAGGAGTATTTCCGCGGTTATTATAAAAACGACGACGGCTCGTATACCGTGCACCTCAAAATACTCGACCCCACGCGCACGACTATGGAACTCAAACTCAACGTAGCCAACCGCGCGGTCGCCAAGGCGGTTTACAACAAGTGGGACAGCTCCGCCGCCGAGGTATATTCCATTATTTACGAAAAACTTATAGATTGATCATAGGAGGTATTTTATGCAGATCTACAATACTACCGGAACGTGTTCGAGACAGATCCTTTTCAGAGTGGACGATGAGGACAGAATTTCCGACGTGAAATTCGTCGGCGGTTGCTCGGGCAACCTTCAAGGCATAGCAAAACTCGTCGAAGGACAGAAGATCGACGAGGTTATTAAGCGTTTGCAAGGCATAGTCTGCCGTATGGGCACTTCCTGCCCCGACCAACTTGCAAAAGCGTTGATCAAGTATAAGGAAAAGAAGGCGAACGGCGAAGTATAACTCCGTCGATCACCGATCGGAGAAACGCTTTGTAAGCAAATACGGCGCTTTGAAACGCCGCTTTTACGTTTGTTCATTTGAAAAAGGACCGTCGAATAATCGACAGTCCTTTTTTTTTACTATTCATAACAGATTTTGCGGGATAATTATGCGGTGAGTTTCGCTTCCCCCCCCCGCAAAGTTCAATCGAGCCTTACATTTATTTGAGAGGTTTCATTGTCGGGAAAAGCAAGACGTCGCGAATGGAAGGGCTGTCGGTGAGGAGCATTACGAGGCGATCCATACCGAAGCCGAGTCCGCCCGTCGGGGGCATTCCGTATTCGAGCGCGGTGACGAAATCCTCGTCCACCTCGGCGTTTACGCCCTGTGCTCTCCTCTCCGCAACCTGTTTTTCAAACCGTTTGCGTTGATCGATGGGATCGTTGAGTTCGGAGAATGCGTTGCCCATTTCGTGACAGGTTATGAAATACTCGAACCGCTCGGTGAACTCAGGCTCGCTCGCCTTGCGCTTTGCAAGGGGAGAATTCTCCACGGGATAGTCGTAAATAAACGTCGGCTGAACGAGTTTATCTTCCACAAAGGCGTCGAAGAGTGCGACAAGCACGTTGCCCTTGGTCGCCTTTTCCCCTTCTTCCACGGTCACGCCCAACTTTTTCGCTGCTTCCCTCGCGTCGGCGTCCGTCGCCCATTCGTAGTAATCGGCGCCGCTGTATTTTTTGACCGCCTCGGTCATGGAAAGCCTCTGCCACGGCGACTCCATGTCGATTTCCGTGCCCTGATAGGTGATTTTCGCACTGCCGCATACGTTACGCGCCACGGTGCGATACATATCCTCGATGAGGTCCATCATGCCTTTATAGTCGGTATACGCCTCGTACATTTCCACGGTGGTAAACTCGGGGTTATGCGTGGAATCCATTCCTTCGTTGCGGAAAATTCTTCCCACTTCGTAGACCTTGTCGAAACCGCCGACAATGAGCCGTTTCAGATACAATTCGGTCTCGATACGCAGGAACATATCCATATCGAGCGCGTTGTGGTGGGTGCGGAAAGGCCGCGCCGCCGCGCCGATCTCCACCGTGTGAAGAACGGGCGTGTCCACTTCGAGATATCCCCTGCCGTCGAGGTATTTGCGCACTTCGGAGATTATCATGCTCCGCTTGTAGAAGGTATCTTTCACTTCGGGGTTCATTATGAGATCGACGTATCTCTGACGGTAGCGGAGTTCTTTATCCACAAGCCCGTGGAATTTCTCGGGCAACGGAAGCAAACTTTTGGAAAGAAGGTCGATCTTGTGCGCGTGTATGGAGATTTCTCCGCGACGGGTGCGGAAAACAAGACCTTCCACCCCGACTACGTCGCCTATATCCCACTTCTTGTATGCCGCGAATTTTTCCTCGCCTATATCGTCTATGCGGAGATAGACCTGCAACCTGCCGCTGCCGTCCATTACGTCTATGAAATTAGCCTTGCCCATATCTCGGCGGCTCATCATTCTGCCTGCGATCCTGACTTCGGTGTTTTCCAACGTCTCGAAGTTCTGGTGCACGGAAAGCGCGGTGCAGTTGCGATCGTACTTGACCGTTTCGTACGGATCGTTGCCCGACTGACGGAGTTCTTTGAGTTTTTCCAGCCTTATTCTTTTTGCCTCGAATATGTCCTCTTCGGACTCGGGCGTAAGGGCTTCGTTATTAGACATAGTTTATCCCCTGAATGCGATATTACTGTTTTTGTTATCTGATAGAGACTATTTTGATTTCCTTCTTGCCCGCTTTGGTATCGGCAACGACGACGTCGTCCGCTTTTGCGCCGACGAGCGCTTTGCCTATGGGCGATTCGTTGGAAATCTTATTGGAAAAAGGGTCGCTGTCCTGCGAGCCGACGATGGTGTAAGTTTTCTCACTGTTGGGGTCGTCCGTGAAAACAAAGGTCACGGTGCTGCCTACTCCCACGGTGTCCGAGCCGTCGGTCGCCTCTATTATGACGGCATTGTGGAGTTTGTTTTCGAGTTCGGTTATCTCCTGCTCCATCTTCGCCTGTTCGTCGCGCGCGAGATCGTATTCGGCGTTTTCCGAAAGGTCGCCGAAACTGCGCGCCTCTTCGATCTTCGCCGCCATTTCCGCTCTGCCCGTCGATTTGAGATAGTTCAATCTCTTCTCGATTTCTTCGTACGAACTTTTTGTAAGCAATACTTTTTCTGCCATTTTTATTCTCCTTGCGTTTTTCGTCTCCGAAAAACTCTTTTAATTTTCACCTATCCCGAGGTATCGCCGCATTCGGCGCATTGCCTCGCGCAATGTGTTGAGCGACGTAGCGTATGAGAGACGTATGAAATTCTTCCCTGCTTCTCCGAAAGCGTCTCCCGGAACGACCGCTACCTTTTCCGCCGCAAGCAGTCCCTTTGCGAACTCCCTGCCGTCTTTTCCCGTGCTCGCGACGCTTGCGAACACGTAGAACGCGCCGCCCGGCATGTGGCATTTAAGCCCCATTTCGTTGAGCGCGCCGACGACGTATCTCCTGCGCCTATCGTATTCCTCGCGCATTTCCTCAACCGCCGCATAGTTTTCTTCCGCTCCGTCTTTCAGCGCGGATATTCCCGCATATTGCGACGGAGTGGGCGCGCAAAGCGCGGTGTATTGGTGAATTTTCAGCATCGCCGCAGTGACTTCTTTTGGCGCGGCTACGTATCCCAAACGCCAACCCGTCATCGCAAACGCTTTGGAAAATCCGTTTATAAGCACCGTCCTGTCGTAATAACCCTCTATCGACGGCACCGAAACGTGCTTGCCGTCATAAGTCAATTCGGCGTAAATCTCGTCGGATATGACGGTCAGGTCGTATTTTTTCACAACGGGAAGGAGCGCGGCAATGTCCTCTTTCGTCATTATCGCGCCCGTGGGATTGTTCGGGTACGGCATAATGAGTACGCTCGCGCCCTGCCGCGCCGCCGTTTCGAGAGCGCACGGCGTGAGTTTGAAACCGTTCTCTTCTTTGCACTCGACGGCTATCGGTCTGCCGCCGCAAAGAGTGGCAATAGGCATATACGACACGTAACTCGGCGAAGGGATAAGCACGCCGTCGCCCGCTTCTATGAGCGCGCGAAGCGCAAGGTCGATCGCCTCGCTTGCTCCGACGGTCACTATTATCTCGTTGTCGGCATTGTATTTTACGCCGAAGCGGTTGTCGAGATAATTGGCTATTTCCACGCACAACTCATATATACCCCTATTCGACGAATAAGAAGTATACCCTTTTCTGACGCTTTTTATAGCCGCGTCGCGTATGTACCACGGGGTCGTAAAATCGGGTTCTCCCACGCCGAGCGACAACGCGTCCGGCATGGTCGCCACGATGTCGAAAAATTCCCTGATCCCCGAAGGTTTGATTTGTTGTACGGTCTTGTTTATTTTCATATTACTTGATTGCGTACCGAAAGCGTCGGCTCTCGGCGTGCGTTGAGAGTCATAACGCGTCGCCGGACGACCGAGAACGTTTTTTCACTATATCGGTGACTTTCGGCGGCGTTATTGCAACGAGTATATCAAGCGTGGATAGGTTGCCGGCGAGCCCCGACGTCTCCCCCTCTCATCAATACGCCGTTTACCTTATATTTTTTGAGAATGAAATGCGTGGCGGTGGAGAGGACTTTATCCATAACGGAAAGTTTTTCGCTGACGAAACGCGCAACCTCTTTGAGGGTTTTTCCCTCGATTACCACGCAAAGGTCGTAAGCCCCGCTCATTAGATAGACGGTCTTGACCTCGTCGAATTGATAAATATCCTCGGCAATGGAATCGAAACCGTGCTTATACATAGGCGAAACTTTGACCTCGATCAAAGCCTCGACAACGTCCTTGCCCGCGAGTTCGTCGTCCGCGACTACGGTGTATTTGCGAATTACGCCCTCGTCTTCGAGCGCTTTGATTTCTTTGGCGACTTCCGCCTCGGTCGCGTTGACGATCTTGGAAATGTCAGCCGCGCTGAAACGCGCGTCTTGCCGAAGAAGTCCGAGTATGTCTGTGCGAAGTTTTGTCATACTTGCCCCCCTTTTTAATGCTTTATGGAGTTGAGCGAACCGCCGCATATAAGCATATTCTGCTGACGGTCGCCGCATTCGAGTCTGAGCGGAACGGTTATGTTTTTCGTCTCGTCCGCAAGAATAAATTTACGCGTTCCCACGCTTTCCACTGCATTATCTATGCGAAGTTTGTCGCCCGCGTCGATTTTATCATAGTCCGCCGCGTTTTCGAACACGAGCGGAAGTATTCCGTTGTTCATCAGGTTATCCTTGTGTATGCGGGCAAAACTCTTGGCTATAACCGCTTTTATGCCGAGATAAAGCGGTACGAGCGCGGCGTGTTCGCGAGACGAACCCTGTCCGTAGTTTGAGCCTGCCACTATAAATCCGCCCTTCTTTTCCTTTGCCCGTTTCGGGAACTCCTTGTCGCAGTTCGACAGGCAATAGTCGGAAAGATATGGTATGTTGGAACGGTATGCAAGCAACGCAGCGTTGGACGGCATAATATGGTCGGTGGTAATGTCGTCGCCGAGTTTGATAAGCGCCTCGCCCGTCAACGTATCCCCGAGCGCGCTGCCCTTCGGGAAGGGCTTGATATTGTCGCCGCGAACGATTTCGATATTACGGAAATTTTCGGGCTTTAAGATGAGATTGTCGTTTATGAGGAATTTTTCGGGCATTTGTATATCGGGAATATCTATGCCCTCGGGGTCGGTTATAACTCCCGTGAGCGCGCTGACAGCCGCCGTTTCGGGAGAAACGAGGTATACGTCGGCGCTCGGCGTGCCGCTCCTGTTGAAGAAATTGCGATTGAACGTGCGGAGAGAGACCGCGCCCTGTTTCGGGCTTTGTCCGTTGCCTATGCAAGGGCCGCATGCGCATTCGAGCACGCGTGCGCCCGCCGCGATTATGTCCGCAAGCGCGCCGTTTTCCGCCAGCATGGTGAGAACCTGTCGCGATCCCGGCGACACGGTGAGAGACACCTCGGGGCTGACCGTCTTGCCTTTGAGTATTGCCGCAACCTTCATAAGGTCGAGATAGGACGAGTTGGTGCAAGATCCTATGCAGATCTGATCGACTTTCTTACCCGCAAGTTCCTTTATCGGCTTGACGTTGCCGGGAGAGTGCGGACATGCGGCAAGCGGTGAAAGCTCGTCGAGGTCTATGACGATATGCTCGTCGTAGGTCGCGCCCTCGTCCGCCGACATGGGGGTGTAATCTTCCCCTCTGCCCTGCGCTTCGAGAAAACGTCTCGTCGTTTCGTCCGCGGGGAAAATCGAAGTCGTTGCGCCGAGTTCCGCGCCCATATTCGTGATCGTCGCGCGTTCGGGTACGGTGAGATATTTCACTCCGTCACCCGTGTATTCCATAACCTTGCCCACGCCGCCCGCGGTCGTGAGAATTTCCAGAACTTTGAGTATGACGTCCTTTGCCGTTACGCCCTTTTTAAGTTTGCCTTTGAGTTCGACATTGACGACTTTGGGCATAATGAGATAGAAAGGCGCGCCGCCCATTGCAAGAGCGACGTCCAAGCCGCCCGCGCCGATCGCAAGCATTCCGATACCGCCGCCCGTCGGTGTGTGCGAGTCCGATCCGAGAAGGGTTTTGCCCGGCTTGCCGAACCGTTCGAGGTGAACCTGATGGCAAATGCCGTTACCCGGTTTGGAAACGTATATGCCGTGAGAAAGCGCTACCGACTGTATGTAAGCGTGGTCGTCGGCGTTGAGTTGGCTGGCTTGAAGCATGTTGTGGTCGATATATGCCACGCTCCTCTCCGTTTTGACTTTATCGACGCCCGTGGCTTCGAATTGGAGATATGCCATAGTACCCGTCGAGTCCTGCGTGAGAGTCTGGTCGATTTTTACGGATATTTCCTCGCCGACGTTCATGTTGCCGCTGACAAGATGCGCTTTGATTATTTTTTGAGTAAGGTTCATAGTCCCTCCGAGTTGACCTATTGCGTTGTAAAACTACGCATATTATAGAAAAAAACAACTCAAAAGTCAATCGTTTGAGGTTGCGTTTTGATCGCAAATAAGGTATACTTATGATATGGTTAAAATCTGGGTTAAAACCAACTTGAATAAAAAGATAACGAAAAGCGAAATATTCGTTTTCGAAGGCAAGTATGAGGAGACGCGTTTCGAGGAATATGTGCGCGAGATCTGCAACGATATGGACATTCCCACGCCCGTAGTGCTCTCCTCTCACGTTTCCGCTTTCACTCGGTATAATATTTCGAGATTCAAAAAGGGCGACTTTGTAGAAAGCGTGGATTTTGACGAACTTTCGTTGGAAAATTGTAAGGTTTGAGACCGAATGGATAATATGGACGACATTTATAATACCGAACTCTATACGGAGTTTTCGGACCTTCCGAAAGCGACGCAAAAGGCTTTTTATGCCGAATTTCGCAAGTCGGGCAAAGAGGAGAACAAGGTTTATATTCTGGGTATCGTCGTGCCCGTTGTTTTTGTCGCCGTCATTTGCGGGTTTTTGATCGCCTCGATTTTTCTCTATATCTTCCGAGGCATGGATCTCCTCTTCGTGTCCATGCTTATATGCGCCTGCCTCGTCCTGCTCGGCTTTATTATCGTGAAGGCATGGCTGGACAGGGTCAAAACCGAACACGAATTGAGATTTTCGCATTGGCTCAAAGTCAACAAGCATGTGATTGCCGAGTTAAAGGCCGGGGGAAAGAAATAATCGGAATGAATATGAACGATAAAATCAAACAATTCGCGGATATTGTTTCGAAGAGCGATAATATAGTTTTCTTCGGCGGCGCGGGCGTGTCTACCGAGAGCGGCATACCCGACTTTCGCTCGGCGGGCGGAGTGTTTTCGGGCGCGAGCGAGGAGCTTTCGCCCGAGGAGATCGTCTCGCACGGGTACTTTATGGCGCACCCCGACCGCTTTTATAAGTTCTATCGGGAGCGCATGATATTCCCCGACGCTCAGCCCAACGCCGCGCACAGATATATTGCCAAGCTCGAAAAGGCGGGCAAACTTTCCGCCGTCGTTACGCAAAATATCGACGGACTGCATCAGGCGGCGGGCAGCAAAAGAGTGTTCGAACTTCACGGCAGCATTCACCGCAACTATTGCATGAGGTGCGGCAAGTTCCACGGGCTCGACGCTATTCTGTCCTCTCGCGACGTGCCGCGCTGCGACTGCGGAGGTATTATCAAGCCCGACGTCGTACTTTACGGAGAGGGGCTGGACGAGGAAGTCGTGACGGGCGCGATCGACGCCATATCCCGCGCGGATACGCTCATAATCGGCGGCACTTCCCTCGTCGTCTACCCCGCCGCAAGTTTTATCGACTTCTTCCGCGGCAAGCACCTCGTTATCGTCAACAAGTCAAGGACGTACGCCGACGGCAGAGCCGAGCTCGCCTTCAACGAAAATATCGGCGAGGTGTTCTCTGCGCTGGATAAACTCGGCGGCGCGTAACCTCGGTGCGCCCGATAATCCGTGCGGCGCTCCCCGTGCGATATATGTTCATATTGGCAAGTAAAACGGCTCGTAACGAGCCGTTTTTTATTGTCCGTAATCTTGTCTATTTCACGCTGTTTTCCCCGTCGGCGAGGTTTTCGCTTTCGGGTTGTTTTGCTTCGGCGGGGGTTGCCGCGGACTTACGTTTGCGGAAGATCAGCTTAAACAGGGTGCGAACGAAGGGTTGAATGAAGAAGAGCTGGGTGAAGAAAGCGAAAGGCAGGTTGAAGCAAACGAGTTTGAGCCAATCGGCAAGCAGGGCGAAGAAGTTAAAACCGCCGTAGTAGGGATAGTAGAATATGGCGGCGAGAAAACTCATGGACGGGCACATAAGCGCCACGGTTGCGCATATTATCGCCGTTTCGAAGAGTACGGGGTGGGTTTTTTGAGGGTCGAAGAGCCTACGCGCCAAGCGGAAGGAGCAAGGGCTGCCCATGACTACTTCGAGGGTGTAGGCGAAGGCAAACTCGATAAGCACCACCGTCCACACGGGGAGATAGTTACCGAACATATACACTCCCCCGTTCGCGGCTATGGCGTCGGGGACGGACGCAGTGCCCGTCACTGCCGTAAGGGTAGCGGCGTTCACCACAAAGAGGCTGTAAAACACATACGCATGTACGGTTATTACCACGGTGATAAGTGCGAAGATCATTCGCTGAAATTGGTTTTGAGGCATTAGTTACTCCTTTGAGGCAAAAAAATCAGCCGAAAGTGTGAACCTTCGGCTGAACGATTATACGCCTCGATATTTACTTATTTCATCTGTAATTATACCGCTTTCCGCCCGAAAAATCAAGCGAAAAGCGCGGACGTGCCGTGAATTTTATTCCCTTATCTCTCGATAAACTCGTCGTACGTCGTATCTTTATCGAACACTTTCTGCCCGCCTTCGATGTCTATTATGCGGGTGCATACCGTCTGAACAAGCTCGTGGTCGTGAGATATGAGAAGGACGGGACCTTTGAAGTTGATCAGTCCCTTATTGAGCGAGGTTATGGATTCGAGATCGAGGTGGTTGGTAGGCTCGTCCAGCAGGAGAAAGTTGCCCTGTTCGAGCATCATTTTGGCGAGCATGCATCTCACCTTTTCGCCGCCCGAAATGACTTTTGCCTTTTTGAGCGCTTCCTCTTTGGAAAACAGCATTCTGCCCAGCCAGCCGCGCAAAAACTCCTCGTCGTGCTGTTTGGCGAATTGATCCAGCCAACGCACGAGGGTGAGGTCCACGCCGTCGAAATAGTCGTCGTAGTTTTGCGGCATATACGACGGAATGACCGTGCTTCCCCACTTGACCGTGCCTTTGTCCTGTTTTTCCTTGCCCATGAGCACGTCGAAGAGCATGGAGAGGGTGTTGCCGTTTTCGGATATGAAACCGATCTTATCCCCCTCTTTCACCGTGAAATATATGTCCTTGAAAAATCCGTCCTTTGAAAGCCCTTCCACTTTGAGCAATTCCGCGCCGAGGTCGCGTTCGAATTTGAAGTCGACGTACGGATATTTGCGCGAGGAGGGTTTTATCTCGTCGATTTCGAGTTTTTCGAGTTCTTTCTTGCGGCTCGTCGCCGACTTCGCGCGCTTTGCGTTCGCCGAGAAACGGGCTATGAATTCGCGGAGTTCCTTTGCCCGCGCTTCCGCCTTTTTGTTCGCCTCTTTCTGTTGGCGGAGAAGCAGTTGGCTGGACTCGTACCAGAAGTCGTAGTTACCCACGTACATCGTGATCTGGCGGTAGTCCACGTCGCAAATATGCGTGCACACGCTGTTGAGGAAGTGTCGGTTATGCGACACGATAATTATGCAGGTGTCGTCCAAATCCATTAGATAGTCTTCCAACCAATTCGCCGTTTTTGCGTCGAGGTTGTTGGTCGGCTCGTCGAGAATGAGTATGTCGGGGTTGCCGAAAAGCGCCTGCGCAAGAAGCACTTTCACTTTGATCTTGGGGTCGATCTCGCCCATAAGCGAGTCCGCAAGGTCGAGAGAAATTCCCAGCGAACCGAGCATGGAGTCCGCGTTCGCTTCGGCTTCATATCCGCCGAGATCGGCAAACTCGGTCTCGTATTCCGCCGCCTTCATTCCGTCCTCTTCGGTGAAATCTTCCTTCGCGTAAAGCGCATTACGCAATTCGTTAAGCTCCATAAGGCGCTTATGTCCCCACATTACCGTGTCGCGCACGGTCTTGTCGTCGTAAGCGTTCTGGTTCTGTTGGAGCACGCTCATGCGCTCGTTTTTGGTGATGAATACTTCCCCTTTGTTGGGTTCGAGCTCGCCCGTCAGAATTTTAAGGAATGTGGATTTTCCCGCGCCGTTTGCGCCGATTATGCCGTAGCAATTTCCCTTTGTGAATTTGAGATTGACGTTCTCGAAAAGTATGCGTTGACCGAATTGAAGGGACACGCCCGTTACCTGTAACATATTGAACTCCGATATTTTTTGAGCTATTATACACTAATTTCACGCAAAGCGCAACCGTTTGGCTCGCAAACGTTTGATTTTGCCGCCGACGTATGATATTATAACGGTATGGAAAACGAGAAAAAACGCCGCAAGGTCAACAATAATTATTACTTATCCCCTTTCGGCGAGGAATATCTTAATAAATGCGCGGTCAAGGCAAGCGTTTTCGCCGTCGTTGCCGCGGTCTTATGGCTGCCGTCGCTCATACTCTTTTTCGCTCCGGGTATGCAGTCGGTGATCTGGATGGTGGAAGCGACGCCTGCGTTCGTCGTTTACATGCTGTTGTTTTTCTTCGTCGGGATCGCGCAAGCCGTGTGTGCGGTCATGAGTTTTTTCGGATTCAAGATCCGAAAGGAAGTCAAGCAGGTTTCCGCGCCGACGTTCGGGTTCGCAAAAACCTCGTACAACGGCATACTCATAACCGCCGTTTTCGCAAGCGCGTTGGTCGTGTTCCAAATCGTCATTCTCGTCGGCTATCATATCGCGCTCGGGAGCGGATATATCGAGGCGCTCGTGAATATCTATCAACAAGATCTGTCGGAAGCAACCCTTGCCGTTGACGTCATAGGTATCGTTATGGCGGCGCTGTATGCTCTTGACGCCGCCGCGGATTGGGTATATTACGGATATACGTTCCGCGTTAACCGCACCATGCAACTCGTCTGCCCCGACGAGCCGCAGACCGCCGAGGAAAAGCGAGCGAATAAAAAACGGGAGCTCGACGCCGCCGCGCGCCGTCACCCTTTTTGGCTCAGTTCGGAAGAAAAGGAACTCGGCAAGCGCGAATTCGAAGATTATGACGAAAACGAGGACGGCGAGGATAACAAAGAGGATAAAAACAAATAACGCGTTTTGCGATTTTTGACCGAGGATAACAGGAGACTGTTATCCTTTTTTCGTTCTTATTTTTTCGGCGCGAAATATAATTGTTATATGGACGTTTGTGAAAAATACGGGACTTGCACCAACGGATTGAGCCGAGAGGAAGCGGAACGCCGAATCGAGTTATACGGTAAAAATCAGCTTACGCGCGCCAAGCCGAAGCCCCTTTTGTTGCGCTTTTTCGCGCAATTAAAAGACGCGATGCTTCTCATTCTCATGGCTGCCGCCGTGGTCGGGCTTGTCCTCGCCTGTCTCGACTTCTCCTTCGGCGCGTTGTTCGAGCCGCTTTTAATATTCTTTATCGTGTTCGTCAATGCCTTTTTATCCGCCTTTCAGGAACGCAGCGCCGAAAAGTCGCTCGCCGCGCTGGAAAATATGTCGGCGAGCGTGTGTAAGGTGCGGCGCGACGGAGAGGATATTATTATCGACTCCGCGCTTCTCACCCCCGGCGATCTCGTATTGCTTCACGCGGGGGACGTTATTCCCGCCGATTGCACGCTTATTTCCGCGCACTCCCTTCAAGCCGAGGAGAGTTTACTCACGGGCGAAAGCATTCCCGTGCGAAAAACCGAGGGAGATCGCATGTATTCCGGCTGTTCGGTCACTACCGGGCGCGGCGTAGCCGTCGTCGAAAAGACGGGCGACAACACCGAGATGGGACGTATCGCGGCATTGCTTAAAAATCATGGCGATAAACTCACGCCGTTGCAGGAAAAACTCAAAAAGTTGTCCGAACAGTTGGGAATTATTTCCCTCGTTATCTGCTGCATAATATTCGTTATCGGACTGCTCGGCATTTACGTTTTTCACAACAGCGAATTGACGAACATGACGCTGTTTATGACGGCGATCGCGCTTGCCGTTTCCGCCTTGCCGGAAGGGCTTCCGACGACCGTAACGCTCGTCCTTTCTTCCGGTACGCGGCGTATGGTCAAAAACCGCGCCATCGTCAAAAAACTCCCCGCGGTGGAGACTTTGGGCTCGGTGTCCGTCATTTGCACGGATAAGACGGGCACGCTTACGACGGGCAAAATGAGCGTGACGGAGACTTATTCCCCCGCCTCTGCCGACGTGATCGCGTTCGCCGCCATGTGTACGGACAACGCAGCCGATCCCACCGACGCCGCCATTATCGAGGCGGATTGCGGGCGTACCCAATTTATGCGACTGTCCGTTGAACCTTTCGACAACGTCAAACGCATGATGAGCGTGCGCGTGAGATACCGCAACCGCGTGTTGGAAATCGTCAAAGGCGCGTTCGAAAACGTCGCCGCGCTTTGCGGAGACCGTCGAGCCGAGATCAAAGCCGAGGAGATGAGCGAACGGGGTTTGCGCGTGCTTGCCGTCGGCGTGCGTGAAATCGACTCGCCGATCGATCTGAACTCGGGCATACTGCGTTTTGTCGGGCTTATCGGCATGTCCGATCCCCCGCGACCCGAAGTTCATGCCGCTATCGACAAATGCAGGCGTGCGGGAATTCGCCCCGTTATGCTGACGGGCGACGGCGCGGGCGCGGCAAAAGCGGTCGCGAGAGAACTCGGCATTCCCTGCGAAACGGTACTTACGGGCGGCGAATTGGAAAAGTTATCGGATAAAAAGTTGGCGGAGGTTTTGGCGCGGGTGAGCGTGTTCGCGCGCGTTACTCCTTCGGATAAGTTGCGCATTGTCAAGACATTTCAATCCATGGGCGAAGTCGTGGGCGTTACGGGCGACGGCGTAAACGACGCGCCCGCGCTTAAAGTCGCGGATATCGGTTGCGCTATGGGGAGCGGCACGGACGTTGCCAAGATGGAAGCCGACCTTGTCCTTACCGACAATAATTTCTCCACGATCGTCACCGCCGTCGAAAACGGGCGCGGCATTTTCGACAATATCCGCAAAGCCGTTGCGTTTCTGCTCGGAACGAATATCGGAGAGGTCATCGCGGTTTTTGCCGCTATGTGCATAAGTTTCGATTCTCCGCTCCTGTCCATGCAACTGCTTTGGATCAACCTCATTTCCGACTCTTTCCCCGCAATCGCGCTCGGGTCGGAGCGCACCGAAACGGGAGTTATGGACAGAGCGCCGCTCAAAAAAAGCGAGGGCATTTTCACAAAAGGCATCCTCGTTCGGCTCATTCTCCACGGCATATTATTCGGCGCGATCTGCCTCACCGCGTTCTACGTCACGCTCGGCGCGACGGGAGATCTCGCTTCCGCACGCACCGCAGCCTTCCTTTCGCTGTCGGCGTCGCAGACGTTGCACGCTTATAATATGCGCACGATGAAACCTCTCTTCACCGTGGGCGTGTTCACTAACAAGTTGCTTAATATCGCCACGCTGTCCTCTCTTGCGCTTATCGCGCTCGTGGTTTTCGTGCCGCCCGTCGCTATGGCGTTCTCGATGACAATGTGCCCGCTTTGGGTGTATCTCATGTGCCTCGGGCTGTCAATATTGCCGCTTGTAATAGACGAAAGCGTAAAAATCTTCGTATATCTCCGCAAAAAGAACGGAAAATCGAAATCGCAAGCAAATTATCGGGAGTCGTTAATAATGAAGCCCGCGAACGGGAAAGATATCGGATAAAGCGGGCACTATGAAAATTCTCCGTTTGCGTTTTCCGAAAAAGCGTTTCCTGTGAGGAAACGCTTTTGGGTTATATTATTCGTTTTGTCGGTCGGTTTTTAATTTTTGGGCGGAGTTTTGAGCGCCGCTTTCGGTTGCGCCGTTTTGTCGGTCGCAGACGGTGTTTTTGCCGCCGTACTCGTCGGAGCTTTGGGCTTTGAGGCAGTGTTTGCGGCAGGCTTTTGAGGAGCCACGGCGCGATAGCGGTATTTTGCAAGGTTGGTGAGCGGTTTTACCTTTATTCCGTCGCGGTGAAGAATTTCAACCGCAAGTTCCATATAGGCAACCGAGCCCTTGGAATTCGGTTCGTATTGAACGACGGGGAGCCCGTGGCTCGGCGCTTCGCCGAGTCTGACGTTTCTGGGAATGCGCGTTTTGAATACGCTTTTACCGAACCAACGCGATACTTCCGCCGCCACCTGATTGGCAAGATTGCTCCTGCTGTCATACATAGTCATGACTACGCCCTCTATTTCAAGCGCGGGATTGAGGTGCTTTTTAACGAGTTTTACCGTGTTCATCAGCTGCCCTATACCTTCGAGCGAGAAAAAGTCGCCCGGCATGGGTATGAGTACGGCGTCCGAGGCGGTGAGCGCGTTTACCGAAAAGACGTTGAGCGATGGCGGACAGTCGATGAATATGTAATCGTAGTCCGAACGAACGGGCGCGAGCGCGGTTCGGAGCACCTTTTCGCGCGCCTCTTCGAGGTTCATAAGATCTACGTCCGCACCGGCAAACTCCACCGTTGCCGGGAGAACTTCCAAGCCGGGCACCGTCGTTTTACACACGGTTTCTTTGACGGTGGCGTCCCCCATCATTACGTCGTATATCGTGTATTTCAGCGCGTCTTTGTCTATGCCGAAACCGCTGGTAGTGTTGCCTTGCGGATCTATATCGACCACAAGAACTTTTTGCCCCATGAGCGCGACGAATGCGCCGAGGTTTATGCAGGTCGTCGTTTTGCCTACGCCGCCTTTCTGATTGGATATTGAAATAACTCTTGCCATATTGACCTCTTTGATTCACTCTCAATAGTACCAAAATACCGCAAAAGTGTCAATACCTTGGGCGCACAGTCCGCAAAAATTTTTCGCCGCTCCCCTTTTTCCTCTTGACAATCCGCCGCAATAACGATATAATATGCAAGCATATAAGTGATATGCGCCCTTAGCTCAATTGGATAGAGCGTTGGTCTACGGAACCAAAGGTTGGGGATTCGAGCTCCTCAGGGCGCGCCAAAAAATATCCACCCGCTGTGAGGGTGGATTTTTTTGTTGTGACCAAGGAGCGAGAATGGGGCGCTCGGAAAACATGCGGGGAGGCGCATGTTTTCAGCCCCCGGCGTGATAGCGCCCTCTTGGGCGCGGTGCGAGCTCCTCAGGGCGCGCCAAAAGAGTATAATCCGAATTGTTTACTTGTTACGAGTGAATGGTTCGGATTTACTTTTTACTTCAAAGTTCGTTG
>CANQCB010000021.1 GCA_947589145.1 uncultured Clostridia bacterium
TTTTGCCTTTGGCAATTATTTATCGAACACTGTTTGTATGTTATTCGTAACATACAAAAAAGGGGTACCCCTTTTTTGTATGTTATTCGTAACATACAAAAAAGGGGTACCCCTTTTTTCCGCCGTCAATTATATTATTATATATTATGGGGCAGAAAATGCACACTGCACACTTTTGTCATTTGAGGATAACATTATATGAGGGCGTTTTCAATATACTTATTTGCATTTGTGAAATAAATATAGCCCTAAATTGAAAATAGTCCATTTCGGAGAAGAATAAAAAATAATTTTTGTGCAGTCGGCGAAATTTTTATGCGGACGGCGTTCGGCGGGAATGACCCCCGTTCGGTTATTTGACTTGCATTTTTGTTTATTATCGTATATAATTGAGAAAAGCGCGATTTTACAAATGAGGTCAAACATGGCAAACAAGCCCTTTGATATTCCGAATAACGGCGACGACATAGCGTTCGCGCCCGAGGACGAGACGTTGGTCTCGAAATGCGCTTCCTGCGGCGGCAATCTCGTGTTCAACCCCTCCACGTTCTCTCTGCGCTGTGAGCATTGCGGCAATATCGTGGAAATCCGACACCGAATGGCAAGCGAAATCGACTTCGCCAAACTCGTGGACGCACAATCCGCCTGGAACGGGGAAACGCGCGTTTTCGAATGCAACAGTTGCGGCGCGCGGCAGGTTATTTCACGAAAGAACATGTCGCCCGTGTGCGCTTTTTGCGGCACCGCAAACGTCGTCGCGCTCGACTCTATCGTCGGGTTGAAACCGAACGCCGTCCTGCCCTTTACGATAGACGGCAAGAACGCGCAAGAAGTATATGCCCGCTGGGCGCGCAGTAAGTTTTTCTCGCCGAGGAAGTTCAAAAAACAGGTGCGCGCGGAAAAATTGGTCGGGCACTACTTCCCCGCTTTTACCTTCGACTCCGATACGGTCACCACTTATGTCGGAGAACTCGGCGAGTATTATTACACGACGTATACCGACTCCGAAGGGCACGTACATACGCAACAACACACGCGCTGGTTTCCGATTTCGGGAACGTTTAACCGCTCTTTCAACGACATATTCGTTCAGGCGACCGCGCCGAACACGCAGGTCACGCTCAAAAAGATTTCTCCGTTCGATACCGATTACGCCCAAGAGTATACCGACAATTATCTTTACGGCTTTTCGGCAAGCCAAAACGAACGGTCGGGACTCGAATGCTGGAACGAGGCGCGCGGAGTTATGGAGAAAAACGTGCGCAGGGGAATACTCGGCACCTATTCCTATGACGTCGTCGGATATTTGAGAACCAACATGCAATGCTTCGATATCACGTTCAAATACGTCCTGCTCCCCGTCTATATCGGGCATTCGACGTATAGGAAAAAACTCTATAATTTCTATATGAACGGGCAGAACGGCAGGATCGTCGGCAAGTCGCCGAAGTCTGTCGCAAAAATACTATCTTTGATTTTCGGAGGTCTCGCGGTCGTCGGCGGGATCGTCGCCGCCTTGCTGCTGATCTGAAACGCCCCCCCCCGCAAACATAATCGAATCATTAAAACCGCACGGTTCTCCGTGCGGTTTTCGATATCTTATTTTATATCCGTTATTTATATCCGTCGGATTTTGCGTCCGTCGGATTTTGTCGGTCAAAGTTCCACTCTGGCGGAAAGCGCGCGCGAAAGCGTTACTTCGTCGGCGTATTCTATGTCGCTGCCCATGCTGATACCCTGCGCTATGCGGGTCACTTTTACGCCGAGGGGTTTGAGAAGTTTGGCTATATACATAGCCGTGGCTTCGCCCTCCACGTCGGGGTTGGTCGCAAGAATGACTTCCTTTACGCCGTCAAGCCGCGCGAGGAGTTCTTTCACCCTTATGTCATCCGCGCCCCTGCCTTCGAGAGGAGATATCGTGCCGTGAAGAACGTGATACACTCCGCGGAAGGCGTGCGCCTTTTCCATCGCCACGACGTCTTTGGGGTACGTCACTACGCAAATGACGTCCGCTTGCCGCTTTTGGCAGATCTCGCACACGTCGGTCTCGGTGAAGTTGCCGCACTTGGAACAATATTTCACGTTGGCTTTGACGTCGCGGAGCGCGGCGCAAAATTCGTCCACGTCGCTTTGGGACATGTTTATTACGGCATAGGCATAGCGCATCGCCGTTTTCGCGCCCACTCCCGGGAGTTTGGAAAACTTATGTGCAAGTCTGTTTATGCTGTCCGTCATATCACATCAATCCGCCCGTTCCGTTTGGCATTAACTCGTTTTTGAGCTTTTCCGCCTCTTTCGCCGCTTCGTTGTAAGCCGCAAGAATGAGGTCCTCCAACATTTCGATATCGTCGGGATCTACCGCTTCGGGCTTTATGTTCACCCCGACAAGCGCGCCGTGACCGTTGACCGTCACCGTCACCAATTCGCCGCCCGCGCTCCCTTCGATCTCCGCCTCGGCAAGCTCTTCCTGCGCTTTCGCCATTTGTTCCTGCATTTTCCTTGCCTGCTGCATAAGCGACTGCATGTTCATTCCGCCGCCGAAGCCGCCGTATCCACCGTGTTTTGACATAATTCCTCCGTTTTTTTAATGTGTTTGAGGGGAACTTTTCCGAAGTTTTGACTTTCGGAAAAAGTTGAAACGATATTTTTTATCGATATATTTTATCCGTATTTTATCGACCGTCAGATATATATTATCGACCGTTCGGTTACTTTTTAATTACGGTTATTTCCAGCCCTTGGACGGACTTTATGATCTGCTCCAACGGATCTATCCCCGACTTTAATTTTTCGATCACGAGGGTGTAGCCGCAGGATTCGACCACGGAACGAACGGCGGCAAAATTGTCGGGTTCGTTGAAAACGAGATAGGAGCCGTCGTCCACGTAAACTACGAATTTATCGCCGACTATGCGCACTCTGTCGTCGGGTAGCGCGCCGTATTCGCCGAATAAGCGCAAAAATCCGCTCGTGCGTAGCGTGCGGCGAATGCGCCCCAATACTTCCAAAGCCTTTTCGTCCGTACGTCCGTTCGGCTTTTCGAAATCGGGGACCGCCGCGGGTTTGGCGACGGGAGCCGTTTTATTCTTTATTTCGGGCTGCGGCGCAATATCAGACTGCGGCGTATTATTAGACTGTGCCGCGGGATAAGGCTGCGACGTATCGGTCGGCGCCGAACTTTGCGCGTTTGCGCCCGCCGCGGTCGAGTCCGTTGCCAAGCTCGGAGTGCAAAGAGACAGCAGCGCGCTTTCGAGGGCAATTCTCGGCGCGGTGGAGTATCTTATTTCCGCGTCCGCCCCGCCTATCGTCCGAACCAAGCGAACGAGAAAACCAATGTCGGTTTTTTTCGCCGTGATCGCCATGCGCGCCACGGACTCGGCAGACTGTCCGCTCTCGCCCGACGTCATGTATAACATCAGGTCGCGCGCGTAAACGGTGAGGTCGCGCGAAATTCGGGAGACCGAACGCCCTTCCGCCGCCATTTGTTCTGCTTTTTTTATTACGCCGCCGACGTCCGAGTCGATAACCGCTTCCATAAGCGCGGCGGTGTCCTCGTTGCTTCCCGAGCCCGTTATTTCGAGAACGAGCTCGTAAGTGAGGTTGTCGGAAGCCGATTTGCACCTGTCGGCGACCGAAAGCGTATCGCGCACGCTTCCCTCGCCGAGTTTGGCTATGTGCATTATAGCCTTATCGTCCGCCGTCACGCCTTCTTTTTCGAAGATGTCTTTGACGAGCGCGAAGAGTTTATCCGTGGGCACGAGGCGGAAGTCGAACCGCATGCACCGCGAAAGGATCGTCGCGGGGAGTTTGTGAACCTCGGTCGTGCAAAGAATGAACACGACGTGCGCGGGCGGCTCTTCGAGGGTTTTGAGGAGCGCGTTGAAAGCGCTGCCCGAGAGCATGTGCACCTCGTCGATGATATATACCTTATACTTGCCCGCGGACGGCAGGTATCCCACGCTTTCCCTGAGGTCGCGTATTTTATCCACGCCGTTGTTGGACGCCGCGTCCATTTCCACTATGTCGAGATTGGACGGAGACGCAAGCGCTTTGCAAACCTCGCACTCGCCGCAAGGACTGCCGTTTATCGGGGTTTTGCAGTTTATCGCCCGCGCGAAAATTTTGGCGCAACTCGTCTTGCCCGTGCCGCGGCTGCCCGTGAAAAGATAGGCGTGCGAAACTACGCCCTTTTTTATCTGGTTGGTGAGCGTGGTGACGATGACGTCCTGTCCTATTACCCCGTCGAATGAAGTCGGACGGTATTTCCTGTAAAGCGCTGTCTTCATATAAATTTTGCGGAAAACCTCTTTGCCCGAAGTTTTCCGCCTTTTTCACCCAAATTTCCTTGCCGCCGTTATCCCCTGTATGCATTTATGCCGCTTAACGTCGTAAATACGGTGAGGACGATAAGCGTCGCCATGCCCAGCCCGACGAAAAGGCAGGAAAGCAATCCGAGGTCGTCGATAAACACGAACGAGAATACGATCAACGTTATCACTATCGCCGTGGCAATCAGCAGCAATATCAACCAAAATCTGAAAATGCTTTCGGGCTTTGTTTTTTTCGTTTCCTTATTCATAGTTATATTATATTGTCCCTTAAAGTGTTTGTCAAGTATTTATTTTTTTGCTAAAACGGGTTTTCGTCCCCGCTTTGTTGCAATAATATTTCGTCCCCGCCCTCTTCGGAGCGTTTGCCGTCCGTCCTTTCCTTGCCCGCCGCTGCCCCGCTGTCCTGGTTATACTCCGCGTCTTTGAAAGACACGAACTCCCCGATCCAACGAAGTTTTACCGTGCCGAGAGGACCGTTTCTGTGCTTGGCTATGATAATATTCGCCTCGTCCTGAACGGGCATATTGTCGCTTTTGTCCGCTTCGCGATGGATAAACATTATTATGTCCGCGTCCTGCTCGATCGCGCCCGACTCTCTCAGGTCGGAAAGCTGGGGCTTGCGCTTTTCCTTTTCGTTGCTGCGGGAGAGCTGGGAAAGCAGGAGTATGGGGACGTCGAGTTCTTTCGCCGCCAACTTCATCATTCTGGATATTTCCGAAACGTCCTGCTGACGGTTGTCCGTCTTTTTGCCGCTGGACATCAACGTGAGATAGTCCACCATTACGACGTCCAACCGCTTCTGTTCGCGTTTGAGCCGTCTGCATTTCGAAAGTATGTCCATGGGCGTGGTGAGCGACGTGTCGTCTATGAATATCCTGCAACCGTTGAGGAGCACGCGCGCGCTCGATACCCTTTTCCACTCCTTTTTGCCCGTTATCTCGCCCTTCGCAAGTTTGGAGAAGTCCACTTCCGCCACGGACGCCACCATACGTTTGGCAAGCTGAACGGCGGGCATTTCAAGCGAGAATATCGCGCATACGGGCGCGTCGTTTTGAGAAAACGACCCCGCTTTCGTGTGACTTGTCGCGATATTCGTAACGATGTTCATGCCGATACTCGTTTTGCCTTGCCCGGGACGCGCCGCGATTATCACAAGGTCGCCGCCGTGAAGCCCGCCGAGTATGTAGTCTATGCCGCTGAAACCCGTCCTCAGTCCGCGCATGGAAAGCGGGTCTTTCTGCACTTCCTCGAATTGGTTCACCGCCTCGTTGACCGCGGAGGAAAAGTTTTGAAGCGCGCTCACGCCCTGCTTTTCCGCGACGTCGTATACGGATTTTTCGGCGTATTGCAACGTTTCGAGGGCGTCCTCGCTCGCATAACACTTTTCTATTATCGAGTTCGACGCCGACATGAGCTGACGAAGCCGAGAGTTCTTTCTCACTATCTCCGCGTGCGACATGAAATTTGCCGAGCCGGGGAGATATCCCGACAACTCCGACACGTAACTTGCGCCGCCCGCGCTCCCGAGAGTACCTCTGCGATCGAGTTCTTGCGTGACGGTTACAAGGTCTATGGGTTTGTTATTGTTCCACACCTCGACCATTGCGCCGAAAATCTCCGCATGGGACTTATAATAAAAGTCCTCGGGGGTGAGAATTTGCATGACCGACATCGGCACGTTCTCGTCTATCAACATACAGCAAAGAATCGCCTTTTCCGCTTCTTCGCTGTGCGGCGGCACTTTCCCCTTTACGTTGGGATGATTTTTTATATCGTCTTTTTTCTTGGCTGTGGGCATTGTTTTACCGCCTTTTTTATTCTTTTTCCAATTCGTGCAGGGCGTCGCGGAATTCCTGCATCGCTATGCGATAAGGCTCGTCCGTCATCAGATCCACCCCTGCGTCCTTCAATATTTCGTACGGCGATTTATGACCGCCCGCGCGGAGGAATTTGGCGAAATATCTGTCTTTCGCCGCCTGTCCGCCGTGCAATATCAGGTCGGAAAGCGTGACCGCCGCCGTCATTCCCGTCGCGTATTTATAGACGTAAAACGCGTTGTAAAAATGCGGTATCCGCGCCCACTCGTACCTTATCTGTTTGTCATGCGTGACGGCTTTTCCGTAGTATTTCTTGTTGAGTTTGAGATATGCTTTGGAAAGCGATTCCACCGTGAGCGCCTCGCCTTTCTGCCTCGTTTTATGGGCAAAAAGTTCGAATTCCGCGAACATTGCCTGTCTGAAAAACGTCGTGCGGAACATGTTGAGATAGTAACTGAGCAGGTATTTGCGCGTTTTTTTGTCGCGCGTGGTCGCAAGCAGATGTTTCAAAAGCAAAATCTCGTTGGTCGTGCTCGCCACTTCGGCGACGAATATGCTGTACCCGGCTTTTTCGTAGCAAAGCGATTCGTCGGAATATTCCGAGTGCATGGCGTGACCGAGTTCGTGGGCAATGGTGAAAATATCGTGCGTCGTGCCCGCGTAATTGAGCAGCACATACGGCCCCGTGCCGTACGCGCCCCAACTGTATGCTCCGCTCCGCTTGCCCTCGCTTTCCATTACGTCGATTCTGCGCTCGTTTTTCATCGCAAGCAGCCGCGCTCTGTATTCTTCGCCGAGCGGCGCAAGCGCTTCCGTCACCGTCCGAAACGCCGACTCGTAATCGGTGCCCAAGTCTGCGTCGTCGACAAGCGGCATATAGAGATCGTACATGTGAAGCGTGCCGCCCAAGGCGTTCCTGCGATATTCCATGTATTCGTGGAGCGCGGGCAGCCCTTCTTCCACCGCCTCTATCAGTTTTGTGTAAACCCCCGTGGGGACGTCGTCGCTCTGCATGGACGCTTCCATGGCGTTCGCGTAACCGCGCAGGTCGGCGGATATGTTATTCTTCTTTACGTTGTTCGCGTAGCACGCCGCTATCGTATTTATGCGCTCTTCGTAAATATTGTAATATGCCGTGAACGCCTTTTTGCGCACCGCGCGGTCGGGATTTTCCAACAGTTTGGCGTAAGTTCCGTGCGTCAGAGGGACTTTTTTGCCGTTTATGCGGAGTTCGGTGCGGGGAAAGTCGACGCTGTCGATCTTTTCGAAAATATCCTTGAACCCCTGCGTCACCTCACCCATGCGCGCAAGAACGTATTCCTCTTTTTCGCTCAATACGTGCGGCTTTTTGCGCTTGACGCACTTCAACGTATAATCGTAATCGGCAAAAGACGGGTCGTTTATCATTCCGTCGAGTTCGCCGTCGGTGAGCGCGGTGAGTTCGGGCATTACAAACGACATTGCCGCGCCGAGAGCCGCACAGAGCGACGTCGCGCGCTCGGCAAGCCCTACCGCTTCCGCGTTCGCCCCGTCCGTGTTCATATCCATGTGCGCGTATACGTACAACTTCTCTGCGCTGAGCGATATCTCATTTGACAATCGGAAAAATTTCAATGCCATTTGGGGATTGACCAACTTGCCCTTGTACGCGGCAAGCTCGCCTATCTTCGACCATGTCGCGGAATAGGCTTTTTCCCACTCCAATCTGCTCGCAAATATATGCGACAGATCCCACTTGTACTTTTCTTCTATATCTTCTCGTTTCATTTTCCGTAAGTGCGTTTTGACTCGCTCTTTCTAAAAGCGCCGCTTGCACTCCCCCAACTTAATATCTTTTTACCGCCGCGAAAGTCATCGTTATCCGCCGCGACCTTTCTCAATTCTTCAACGAGTGCAAGGGTGCCGGTATTATGCCGCCGCGCCTTACGAACTCCGAACTGTCAACGTCGCTGACCGAGATTATCGGCGCGCTGCCGAGCAGACCGCCGAAACTTACCTCGTCGCCGACTTTTTTGCCGGGGACGGGAATTATGCGGACGGCGGTGGTTTTATTGTTGACCACGCCGATCGCGCACTCGTCCGCTATTATCGCGGAGACGGTTTCCGCGCTCGTGTCGCCGGGAACGGCTATCATATCCAGACCGACCGAACATACCGCCGTCATCGCTTCGAGCTTCGAGAGGGAGAGTTTGTTCGCCCTGACCGCCTCGATCATACCCGCGTCCTCGCTCACGGGAATGAACGCGCCCGACAGACCGCCCACCATGCTCGACGCCATTACGCCGCCCTTTTTGACGGCGTCGTTCAACAACGCGAGCGCCGCCGTCGTGCCGTGACCGCCGACCGACGACAATCCCATTATTTCCAAAATTTCGGCTACGCTGTCGCCTATCGCGGGGGTGGGAGCAAGGGAGAGGTCGACTATGCCGAATTTCGCGCCCAACATTTCCGCAGCCTTGCCGCCTACGAGCTGACCGGCGCGCGTTATTTTGAACGCCGTTTTCTTGATCACTTCGGCCACTGTGGTGAGATCCGCGCCCTTGCACTTTTTAAGCGCCGCAGCGACTACGCCGGGACCGGATACGCCCACGTTGACGGTGGCTTCGCCCTCGCCGAGCCCGGTGAACGCGCCCGCCATGAACGGGTTGTCCTCCACCGCGTTTGCGAATACGACGAATTTGGCGCAACCGATCGCTCGATCGTTCGCCGTCCGTGCCGCAAGGTCTTTGATTATCTCGCCCATCAGCCTTACGGCATTCATGTTTATTCCGCTGCGGGTGGAGGCGACGTTGACGGACGAGCAGAGTTTTTCCGTTTCGCTTATCGCCTCGGGGATCGTATGCAAAAACGCCTCTTCCGCTTTGGTCGCGTCCTTATGGACGAGCGCGGAGTATCCTCCGAGAAAGTCTATCCCGATCTCTTTCGCCGCTTTATCGAGCGCTTTCGCCAACCCGACATAGTTGCCGCTCGGCGCGCCTATTATGGAAACGGGGGTGACGGAAACGCGCTTGTTGACAACGGGTATCCCGAGTTCGGCGGACAGTTGCTCGCCGACTTTGACGAGATTGCCGGCGCGTTTCATAACCTTGTCGTATACTTTCTTCTCCGCTTTTTTCCCGTCCGAATCGGTGCAGTCAAGCAAGGAAAGAGAAAGCGTGATCGTCCTCACGTCAAGGTTCTGGTCGTCTACCATTTTTATTGTTTCGAGTATGTCGCCTGTGTTTATCATTTCAAATTTTGTGCATGGAGTCGAAAAGATCCTGATGTTGGATACGAATATCCACGCCTATCTCCTCGCCGCGCGTTTTAAGCTCTTTTTGAAGCGCGGTAAAATCCACCTGCGCCGCCGAAAGGTCGACAAGCATTATCATGGTGAAATATTCCTGCATAAGAGTCTGGGATATGTCGCAGATATTGATTCCGTAGTCCTTCATCAAAATGGCTATGTCCGCGATGATCCCGACTTTGTCTTTCCCTAAAACCGTAACTATTGCCTTCATGGTTCTATCCTTTTCAGTTTATCCGCACGGGAAGAATAAGGTATAAAAAGTCCTCCGTGCCGCCGTTCGGTTCTATTACGCAAGGGTCGGCAGGGCTGTTGAATTTGATATTTATGCTGTCCGTTCCGCAAACGCGAAGAAGTTCGATGAAATATTTCGCGTTGAACGCTATCGTGAGGTCCGGACCGGTGGTCAGCACGGGAATATTCTCGTTCATATTCCCCATGCCCGAGACGAGGGAGACGTTGAGCCGACGCTCGCCGATCTCGAATCTGACGGGATTGGATCTGTCGTCGCGCGAAAGGAGCATAGAGCGTTCCAGACTGTCCGCGAATTGCTCGCAAGGTACTGTCACGACGGTCTCGAAAGAGGTCCTGATTATGTTGCGGTACGGCACGAATTCGCCGCTTATAAGCACGGTCGTGAGTGTGGTGTGACCGAGGTCGACTTGCAGTCTCGACTTGTCTATCAGCAACTTGACGTCGTCATCGCTGTCGTCCATCATTTTGCTTATTTCGTTCAAACACCGCGCGGGGACGATTGCGCTTATGCTCGAAGTCGCGCTCCTGATCTCTTTTACGCACTTTGCCAAGCGATAGCCGTCCAACGCAACCGCCGTCACCGAGTCGCCTTCTATTTCCAAAAGCACGCCTTTGAGTACGGGGCGCGCGTCGTCCTGACAAACGGAAAACGTCACTTTGCCGACAAGATCTTTGAAGTTCTTTTGCGACAAAGTAAACGACTGCTCGTCGCTTACTTTCGGGACTTCGGGGAATTCGTCCGCGGGAATGCAGGCAAACTCGCTGCTGCTGTCGGCATAATATAACGCAAATTTGCCCGAAGTGAAGTCGAGTTCTATTCTCTCTCCTATCAGCTTACGGGTAAAATCGTTGAACAGTTTGCCGGGTACGAGAATGCTTCCCTCTTCGGGCACGTCGGCAACGATACTCGTTTCAACCGTGAGCTCGTTGTCCGTCGCCGTCAACGTGAGCGTGCCGCGAGCGGCGTCGATCTTAATGTTGCCGAGAATGGGGTCGGTAGTACGCGTACTGACCGCCTTGATCGCTTTGCCGATTGCCTCGGCAAGGGCGTTTCCGTCACACAGTGCCTTCATTGTATCTCCTTATGCCCAAACGCGGTATCGCGTGGGTCGACTTTATTCCCCATTATTATAACATTATGAGCGGAAAAAAGCAAGATATTTATTGATTTCTTCCAAACATAAAAAGCGACTTTGCGTTTCGCCAAGTCACTTTTACGATTTATGTTCTTTTATCCGATATTGTGGCGGTTCATATCCACCTTTCCCGACGGAGTAAAGGTCACGCCTTCCTCTTCCAGCCACTTGCGTTGAACGTTTTCGCCGAACCCGAACGCCGTCGAAAGGCTGCCGTCGGAAAACACTATGCGGTGACAGGGAACGACTATGGGCTTGTCGTTGGTGTGCAAAACGCGCCCGATCGCCCTCGCGCAGCCGTGATAACCTGCCGCCGCGGCAAGTCCGCCGTATGTCATGACCTTCCCTCTCGGAACGGTTTTCAATACTTCGAATACTTTCTCTCTGTCTATCTTCATATTCCGTTTTTACATTCGACGAGGCGATTTATCTTTTCCTTTTCATCGAAGCGCTTTTTGATACGGGTAAACCACAGCGGGCAGAATATCGACGCGGCGACGATCTCCGCCGTGGGATATGCCAACCAAATGAAAGTGTCGCCGAACCTGCCGAAAATTACGGCAAACGGTATTACTATCCCGAGTTGGCGAACGAGACTCATTATGAGCGCGAACGTCCCGCAACGAATGGATTGGAAGCCGTTTATAGACGTAACGCCGAACGCCGCGGGAACAAACGATATCGCGATCAGACGGAACGCGGTCGCGCCTTTATCGAGCACTTCTTGCGGCGGAGAGAACATGGAAAGCATTGCTTGCGGCGCGGCTTCGAATAAAGTTACGCCGATCAGCATAAACGCCGAGGTGAATATCAGCATATATTTGACGCACTCCATATACCGCTTTTTGTCGCCCGACCCGTAGTTGTAGCCGAGAATAGGCAATGAGCCTTGCATTAAGCCGAACGTGGGCATGAAAATGAGGGAGTTGAGCTTGAAATAAAGCCCGAGTACCTGTTGGGGAACGTCGCCCATGTGATATGCCTTCATGGTCACCATGAGGGTTATGTAAGTCACTGCGCCGACGGCGTTGGTGATGAATGCCGGAATGCCCGCTCCCGCAATGTCTTTCAACGCTCTCCCGTCGAACTTAAAGCCTTTCGGCGATATGCTTATGTCCTGCTTCGTTACCGAGAACATGGTAATCGAGAATACGCAGGCGACGAATTGCGAAATAACCGTCGCTATCGCCACGCCGCGAACTTCCAGACCGAAAGCAAAAAGGAAAAGCGGATCGAGCGCGATATTTATGCCCGCGCCGAGAAGCTGGGAAATCATGGGCACGCGCATATTGCCCGTCGCCTGAAAAAGCCGTCCGCAAATTATCTCCAACATGGAGAAACCCGAAAATACCGTTACTATGGAGAGATATTGCGTGCCGTAATCGATCACCGCCTGCGATTGCACTTCCTCTCCAGTCGCCGCGAGCGCTCCTATAAAAGCCCGCGAGGCGGTAAGTCCCACGACGATCATTATTACCGCGCCGATGATCCCGAGGAATATGGAGAGTTTTGCCGTGCGGTTTGCGCTCGCCGCGTCGCCCTCGCCCAATTTTCGGGATATCACCGCGTTCGCGCCCACGCCTATGCCGATGCCGAACGCCGCGATTATGAGTTGTATGGGGAAAGCAAGCGAGAGGGCCTGCAAAGCCGGGCCGCTGGCTTCCTTTCCGAAATATGCTCCGACGAACACCGTGTCCATAAAGTTGTAACATGCCTGTACGAACATGGAGAATATCGCCGGCAGCGACATTGTTATCAATAATTTGAGAATCGGAGTGTCGCGCAATTTATCGCTGCGCATTTTTTCCGATGACTTGACTGCGTCGTTATTTATTGCCTTCCTCATTTAGTGTGCCTTCTGTTTCCTTATTCACCGTCAAATCCCCCTCTTTCAATCCCACTTTGTCCGGCGACGTACCCGTCACCTCGCAATATTTTTTCTTCCAGAATTCCGCCTTTTCGTGGCTCGGCTCGACGCCTAAACCGTTTTCGTAGATCTGCGACATGGCGTCTATCGCTTTCGCATGATTTCTGAGCGCCGCCTTGTATATCCACTTATAGCCTTCTTCGAAGTCGCTCTGCATGCCGTAGCCGTTTATGCAGCAAACGCCGTATTGATACTCGCCCTCGGCAATGCCCTGCTCCGCCGCCGGTTTCCACCAACCTGCCGCCTCGTCGAGCAGTGCGATCGCCTCTTCGGTGCGCGACATACGAAGATATTTCGTCGCCTTGACATAATTTTTCTTTACGCCCCTGCCGAAAGCGTACATTGCGCCCAACTCGAACATGGCGCTCCTGTTGCCTGCGTCCGCCGCTATCTTGAACAGTTCCGCCGCGCGCTCCTGATCCTCGTCGCCGCCCAGCCCCTGAACAAGCATTTGACCGAGCGCAAGACAGCATTCCGGGTGTTTCTGCTCCGCGCCCGCGGAGTACCACTCCCTCGCAAGCTCGTAACTCTTTTTCGCGCCTTTGCCCATATAAAGCCTGCCGGCAAGTTCATATTGCGCTTCGGCGTCGTTGTCCCTCGCAAGTTTGACAAGGTCGTCGGTTTTCATGATTTTATATTTGTTTATGATCTGTTGCAACGGTGATTTCATAGCCGTCTCCTTCGCCGAAATTTCGAATTAAAAAGAGCGACCGATCGGTGCGCTCCTTTGTGTTTTGTTTGCGTTGGGTCTATGACAAAGCGTCTTTTATTCCGCCCGAAGTCCCGTATAATACGATATTGCCTACCCGTTCGCTCGTCGGCTCGTCCAAATAAATGTACAAAGGATCTTCTTTGAGCCGTTCCAAACTCTCTGCCAACTCGGTCTCGTAATATTTGATGGCGGAGTCGATATCGTCGAAATAAATGACGTAAACTATTTCGAAATCCGACCTGTCGCCGTCCTGCCCTTTGGCGGCCTTGATGTAATGAGTACAGCCGATATCGGGATCCTCGTAATACGATACGGCATAACCGTATTTCTCGCTGCCGAGTTTTTCCGCTACCTTGCTGTAATCGGCGTCAATGCACGCGGAGAAGAAACAGGCGCAAAACGTCGCTATCGCAATCAAAAGAACTATGGGCACAATTTTCTTCGCTTGTCTCATTCCTCAATCTCCGTAATCGCGCCGACGGGACAAACCGCTTCGCACGAGCCGCAATTTATGCACTCGTCCTGCGCAATCACATAAGTATCCGTTCCCTTGCTTATGGCGCTTACGGGGCACTCCGGCTCGCAAGTTCCGCAAGAAACGCACTCGTTTCCGATAAATCTCGGCATTACTTCTCGCTTATCGCGCCGACGGGGCAAGCAGCCTCGCACGCGCCGCAATCGATGCAGGTGTCTGCGTCAACCTGATAATGGCTGTCTCCCATGGAAATAGCGCTTACGGGGCACTCGCCCTCGCAGGTTCCGCAAGATAAGCATTCGTCCGAAATAACTCTCGACATTGTTTTTCCCTCCTGTTCTGTATCAGTCACGTAATTATATCACGCGAGCCTTTAATTGTAAAGGATTTTTAAGTTCTTTTGGAAATTTTCTCCGCGCTTAAAAACGCTCGCTGCCCTTTGATTTTTAATCCAAAGGAATATCTCCGTCCGTCACTTCGTCTGCCTCGACCGCGATATCGTCGGCGGCGGAAGATCCGTCGAGTCGGACAATTTGCGCAAGAGGATAGTCTTTCACTTCGAAAGTGCCGTCTTTCACCTCGGTTTTCACGCCGACGGTGAGTTTGATCTGGTTTATCGCGGTGACGACTCCCGTATTTTCACCGTCCTCGGTTTTTACGCGAACGGTTGAACCGACTTTGGGCATGAGTTTATTCGTTTCGGTATAGTGCGCGTTTTCGTAGGAAAGACAGCACATCAATCTTCCGCAAAGCCCGGATATCTTGCTCGGATTGAGCGAAAGATTTTGGTTTTTCGCCATTTTTATGTTTACTTTCGCAAAGTCGCAACCCGACGCGCAACAACAGGTACGACCGCACGGTCCGAACCCGCCGAGCATTCTGCATTCGTCGCGAGTGCCGATCTGGCGAAGTTCTATCCTCGTGTGGAACGTGCCGGCAAGATCGCGCACTAGTTCGCGAAAGTCCACCCTGCTGTCCGCGGTGAAAAACAGAACGAGTTTGGAATCGTCCACGGTGTTTTGCGCGTCCACGAGTTTCATTTTGAGTTTATGCGCCGCGATCTTCTCGTTGGCGGTTTTCATTATCTCCGCTTTTTTCGCCTCGAATTCCGCCTGCCGCGCAAGGTCTTTCTTGTCCGCAAGGCGCAAAACGCCGCGGAGCGTGCCCACGACTTTTTCGTCGGGCAGTTCCGTCGGAAGAATTTTCACCTTGCCCATTTCCACTCCGCGCGTGGTCTCCACCACGACCGAGCAATCCTTGGTATATTCGAGCCCGTTTGCGGCAAACCAATATACTTTGGGTGTATTATCGAATTTTACGCCTACAACTATCGGCATTTTATTACCTCCGAAATCGTTATAACAAGTGCGTCGGCGACGCTCGTCATTTTGCCGCTCGCCGTGCGCGCCACCGCTCGCCGCACCGCCGCAAGAATCTGCGGCAACGCTTCGAGACCGTATATCTTCGTTTGTTTGTCCATATCGTACAACCCTCGCGCGTCAACGCTTATGCCGCCGTGGACTCTCATTATGTCGCCGAATATCATTTCTATGAATTTCAGCACTTCCGCCGCCTCGTCGCGCTTTTGAGGAATGAACGACGCCGCGAGCAGTTGTTTGCCCTCTCCCAGCGCCTCGATAAACGCAATCGCGCTTTCGAGCGCATACGCCTTTTCTCCGCGAAGCAAGCCGTCATAGTCGGTCAACCCCCTGCCGCCGTAAAGCGCGAGGTCGAGATTTGAGCCGAACGTCGGCAACGCCGCGCCGGTCGGGAGATACGGCGTTATTTCTTCCAATCTCGACGATACCGTGGGGAGCAACGCGTTTTTGTTCGGAACGATTATGAAAAACACCGAACACTCGGGAACGTCTTCGAGGGTTTTGAGAAGTTTGTTCTGCGCCGCCTCGTTGGTTTTGGTCAGATTCAGAATAAAATATTTCCGAGTCAGCCACGAGGGGGTGATTGAGCAACACGCCACCACTTCGTCCGCGTCGCTCGTCAAAAACTCCTCGTTTTTTATTATTACGTCCGAACACCTGCCGCTTATTATTCTGCGGCATTTCGTATCCGACCGTTCTCCGTCCGAGCATGCGAGCAGCAACGCGACATATTCCGAAAGCAATGTGTCGGGAGAGGAAAACAGATACGCGCAGTTCTCGGCCCCCGATGAGAAAGCCGCGGAAAGTTCGCGGAAAGCCGCCGTCTGCCGCGCAATGTCGAGATATTTTTCGGTATATTCCCTCAAATTTTGCCTCCGTAAACTTTTCGAACGCTTTCTGTCAATATCTCCCTGTCTCCGTCGAAAGGCGTCAATATTATTATGACGTATCTGTCGTCGTATTTTTCGGCAAATACGCCGCATTTTTTCAGCGCCTGCGCCGCTCTTTCGCCGCCTATCCCTTCGAAGTCTATCACAAGGCGGGTAAAGTCGTCGTTTTTAAGGCAGGGAAATTCCGCCGCGAACGCTTCCGAATACGCCTTTATGTTATCATATTCCCCCGCCGTCTCCAAGCCTTTGGCGATCGCCGTTTCGAGCGAGGACAAAAGCAGGTAGTTGGGGCTGGTAGTGCCGAGGAGTTTTAAGTTGAAGTCGAGCCCTTCCGCGTCAAAGTTGCCGCCCACCGCAAGGTATGCCGTCTGGGTCATGGCGCAAAGCGTCTTGTGCGCCGAGAGGTTGCATACGTCGGACAGTTTCACCGCGCTCGTCGGGAAGAGGTCGGGACGGAATACGAAGTGCGCGCCGTGCGCGGAGTCGCATATAAGTTTGCCGCCTTCCGCTCTTACCGCCGCGTATATCCGCGCAAGGTCGGGCGTGCGCCCGTAATAGTCGGGATATTGTATGACCGCGTTGCGCACTCCCCGCCCCCGCATTTCGTTCGCCACGCTTTCCGCCGTCGGAAGTTCGGGAAGAGAGGTCTCGGGATCGACTCGGAGAGGGAGTTTGTAACACTCCACGCCCGCAAGCGCCGCCGCCTCGGTCACC
>CANQCB010000022.1 GCA_947589145.1 uncultured Clostridia bacterium
TCCTGCTTAAAAACGAGAAACAGACTCTTCCGCTTAAAGAAAAGAACATATCGGTATTCGGGTTTAAGGCCGGCGCCCTCTTTAACGGAACCGGTTCCGGTTCGGGCGGCGGAAGTTACAGCACGAGCGAAGGAGACGACGGAACCCTTGGCGGAGCTCTCCCCAAGATAGGAAAAAAGATAACCCTTTATCAGGCGTTGGAACTCGCGGGATTCAATCTGAATCCGAAGACGCGCGATTTCTTTGACGCTCATTCCAAGGGCGAACTCGTCGGATACAAAGAAGCGGCAATGAGCAGCGGCGAAATTTACACCGAAAACAATCCCAATCTCATTACCAACGGAATCATCGCGTCCTACGGCGCATATGACGACGCGGCGATATACGTTATCAGCCGCGAAGGCGGAGAGGATAATGAGCTTGCACGCATGGGAGTAGACGCCGATACCGACGGCGACGGAGTTGGCGATAAGCACGAGTTGGAACTTACCGAAAATGAAAAAGCGATGATTCGGCACATAAAAACTTACTTCAAAAAGGTCATCGTTCTTTTGAACACGTCCAACGTTATAGAACTCGGCGAGCTTCAGGAAGAAAAGACGGCAAACAATCTCGGGGTCGACGCCATTCTCTGGATCGGCGGCTGCGGCAACGACGGCGCCCTGGCGACGGGAATGCTCCTGAACGGGACGGCAAATCCCTCCGGCAGACTTGTTGACACCTATGCAAGGGATTTGACAAAAGACCCCACGTTCTTCAACGTGGGCGACAACGCGCACCTCAAAGACGCAAACGGAAATCCGTATGACAACTATGTCTATGTCGGAGACAAACCGGCAGAGAACGGCTATCACTCCATAGAATATCGCGAAGATATCTATATGGGATATCGCTATTATGAAACCGTAGCGGCGGATCTCGGCGGCGAAGAGGGCGAGAAATGGTACAAAGAGCACGTCGTTTATCCGTTTGGATACGGTCTTTCGTACACGACATTCGATTGGGAACTCGTCGATACCGCCGAAAAGGCATATATCTCGGCGGCGAATACGTCCGTTACTGTCAAAGTCAAGGTTACGAACACGGGTGACGTAGCGGGCAAAGACGTGGTAGAACTCTATAACACTCCGCCGTACACCCCCGGCGGCATTGAAAAATCCGCGGCGTCTCTGGTGCAATTCGCCAAGACCGACCTGCTTCAACCGGGCGAAAGTCAGGTGCTCTCCATAACGATTGCGGCACAGGACCTTGCTTCTTTCGATTGGAGCGATAAAAACGGCAACGGATTCAAAGGCTATGAACTCGAAGCGGGCGAATATATACTCTCGCTTCGGAAAAACTCCCACGATTCGGTTTGCTCTGTTACTCGAATTGTCGAGGGGGACGGGATCCTTTGCAAAACCGACCTTTCGACGGGCAACGAGATCAAACCCCTGTTCGGCGGTGAGATCTCCGGGCTCGAACAATACAAGTCCACCAACGACGCGCTTGAAAACAACCTTATGACGCGCACGGACATGCAACTCCCCGCGACGTCGACGATAGCGGACAGAACATACACCGCGGCAGAACTCGCGCCCATTGATGCGCGCATCGACAGCTATTACAGTTATCAGGATAAGGCGACCGATCCGTGGTATGTAAGCGAAGTACCTTCGAGTTGGAGTCAGGCGAATTCCATGAAGAACGGAACCGCGTTCTATAACCCAGGCGACATAGGTGGCGGCGGGTCCAAAAATCTCGAAGCCTTCAATAAAGATAAGCTGGAAGTCGGTTTCATGGTCGGAGTCAAACGTACGGGAGAGCTTGCCGACAAGCCGACGACCATGCTCGATCAAATGGCGGGCATTCCTTACACCGAACCGACCAAGGACGCAAACGGCAAACTTGTCGCTGCAACGGACGAAGGAACAAAGGCATGGGATGAGTTCATGAATCAGCTCACCTATGAGGAAATGGCGGCGATCGTCGGATTCGGCTGGTTCGGCGGAGCAAATATCGACTCTATCGACAGGCTTGCTTATTCGTCGGCAGACGGCGCGAGCCAATTCGCGTCAAACACGCAAAAAGGACAGTTCAAGACGAATCGCGGCACCTTCTGGGTAACGGCGGTAGTCGTTGCCTCTACCTGGAATCAGGAACTTTGTTACGAGCAGGGCAATCTTGTCGGTAACGAGTCCCTCTTCTTGGGCTGCAACGGTTGGTTCGCACCCTCTACCGACATTCACCGTTCGCCTTTCGCCGGTCGTAACTTCGAATATTACTCGGAGGACGGCGTGCTTGCGGGATATATCGCGGCTAACGTTGTCAAGGGCGCGACCGAAAAAGGCGTTGTCTGCTATGTCAAGCATTTCTTCATGAACGATCAGGAAACCAACCGTATGGACGGGTGCGGACTTATGACGTTTGCTACCGAGCAGGCAATGCGCGAGATTTACGCAAAACCTTTCGAACTTTGCGTAAAAGTCGGCGGTACGCTCGGCTTCATGTCGGGATATAATACGCTCGGTATGGAGACCTGCTCCACCAACTACGCGGCGCTCGAATGCCTGCTCCGTCAGGAATGGGGTTTCAAGGGACACGTCATTACCGATATGCTTCACAACACGCAGCACAGAGAACTTAATTTGTTGATCCGCGCCGGGAACGATCTTGCTCTGGGAGACACGACGGATATTTCCTCGTGCAGCTATGTTACCCACGCCGTCGACGGATATTACAAGGACGGAATGGTATACGTTGCCGACCAAGCGAACGCGGCAGACGTCAGAGCCGCTCGCGACGCGATCTATCAGGCCAAGCTCGACACTTGGAACGGGGAGACGGGCAAGTCGCTTATAACCGAGGAAATCGCGGCAAAGGAAACGACCGCTTCTCCGACTCAGTGGTACGCGGTTCGTAAAGCGGCGCAGCGCATTCTCTTCAATAACGTCAATTCCAACGCTCAACACAACGGCTATACGGGGATCTTCGACGCCGGCGAGCTGACGGCAACATCCAACGAGAGCACATATTCCGTAGAATACGATCTTGCGGATATATTCGCCGAATGGAACAGCAACTTTACGTTTGTACGCAGCGAAGTTTTGGCTTCTCCTTCCGAAACGACGCTCGACGTCTCTCTCGACGGCACAAAGATGGTTGTCAAGAAAGAGGGAGCGACGCTTGCCTCCGGACAATACACGGTACAGCTTGTCATTCAGTCCTCGGATCTCGGAACGAACTGGGCGACGGGTATGGTAACCGTTAATTTCACGGTAGCATAGTCGGGTAATTTCGGGAATTCGGCAAACGCCATGATTGGATATTGTGGCGTTTGCCGATATTTTCCGAAAGCGATTTTATTTTCAGGAGTAATTCATGAAATCTTTTAAGAAAAAATTTGCCATATTTTTTGTTTTGGCAGTTTGCGTGTGCGCAATTTGCATGTTTGCGGCTGCCTGCGGCCAAGGCTCCGACAAGGAGGTGTTTTCCGTCAAGTGCTCCAAGGCGCCGGACAAAACGGAATATTACGTCGGCGACGTTTTTTCCGTCGAAGGCGCCGTGCTTGAAGTGACGTATGCGGACAAGACGACGGCGGAATTGTCTTTCGACGCCGAGGGCGTCGAATACACGGAGCCGGACATGTCGACCCCGGGGAAAAAGACCATAACCGTCCAATACGGCGGGAAGTCCGCTCGTTTCTCCATCACGGTCTCCGAACACGGTCTTAAATTTATTTTCGATCTCAATTATGACGAAAAGACGTTTGAAAAGGACGTTGTTGCCGGATATGCCGTCAAGGAGCCGAGCGCGGCAGAGATTCCCTCCCGCGAGGGGTACACATTTTATAAGTGGTATTACGACAAAGACTGCACCGTGGAATATGATTTCGACACGGTAATAACGCAAGACGGTTGCAAAGCGTATGCCCAATGGAAAGAGGACGGCGCGGTTTATTTCGACGTAACTTTCGATTTTAATTATGTCGGCGCAAAACAGCGCTCCTTTCCGCAAATCGTAAAGAGCGGCGAACCTGCCCGCGAACCTGCGACGCAACCTGTTTACGAACAACACGAATTCCTCGGTTGGTCGGCGACGCAGGACGGCGCAGTCGATTTCAACGAGGCGACGCCGGTCGAGCAGTCCGTCACCTATTATGCAAAGTGGAACAAGGTCGCGAATCCAAAGACGGAATATACATTCGAAGCGGAGAATGTCAACCTGCAAGGTAAGAGCGGTCCCGGTTATTCGGGATCGAACGCAGGCAAAAACATGATCGTTCCCGACATTAACGGCACGCGCGGCGCGAGCGGCGGAAAGTTCGTCGCATATCAGGGCAGACGCGGCTGTTCTCTCGAATTCGAGATAGTCGCGGATACCGAATGCACGGCAACGCTGATAATTCGTTTTGCCGCCGAGAGCAAGGCGATGACGCTGACATGCGACTCGTCCAAGACCACGGGAAGGTATGCGAAATATGCAATCGAGTACGGCGCAAATACCGACAGTTTGCAGGAAATACAATATTCCGACATCGAGCTCGAAACGATGACGGGAAGCGAAAACGGCGCGTTCGCGGAGTATACGATCGCTAAGATTAACTTACGGAAAGGCGCAAACGTCATACGTTTAATGACGGACAACAGCAACGTCGACGAATTGGGCGGAACATACGCGGCGACAGCCCCCGCAATAGACGGCATTATCCTTAAAAACGTGTCGGACAAAGCCGTCGTCATCTGGAACGGCGAAAAGGGCTATCCGTTTGCGAATCTTTGATCGGGGAGTCGCAACATGGCAAAGAAATATACCAAGAATTTCAAAATATTCGTCGTTATCGCTCCCGTTGTCGCGGTTTTGCTCCTCATTGTTACGATCCTTGCAAATACCGTATTTTTTGACCTCTTTTGTACTCTGATCGGGGGAAAACGTCCCATATTCGAGGGCGGAGAGCCGATCTATTCCACGGTATCGACAAGCAAAGAGGACGCGCTCGAACGCGCAAAGGCAAAGAATCTCGAAGTTTGCGAAGAAGGGACGATCCTGCTCAAAAACAGCGGCGCACTGCCCCTTGCAAAAGGAGCAAGCGTCAGCGTTTTCGGCAAAAATTCCGTCAACCTCGCATACGGCGGCTCCGGTTCGGGCGGCGGCTCGTCCGACGGGGCGATCGACCTTTACTCGTCCCTGCGCGCCGCGGGATTTTCCGTCAACGAAACGTTGGAGAATTTCTACAAGAGTTCGGCGTCGGGTAACGCGAGGGAAGCGAATCCCTCCGACCTTGACAGCGGCAAGCCCCGTTCGATCGCAACGGCAGAGACCCCGCAGAGCAAATATACTTCTGACGTAAAAGCAAGCTATTCGAAATACAACGACGCGGCAATCGTCGTTTTCACAAGGATAGGCGGCGAAGGCTTCGATCTTCCCCGCACCATGGCGGGCGCCGAGGGCGCATACGATGAAAGCGATCACTATTTGCGGCTGGATCGGAATGAGCGGGAACTCATCGACGCCGTCAATGCCGCGGGATTCGAAAAAGTCGTTGTTCTTATCAATGCCGGAACATCTATGGAGCTTGGACTGTTGGAGGACAACAGCGGAGTGGACGCGATCCTTCAAATGGGATTTCCCGGGATAAACGGCGCGTCGGCGATCGGAAAAATCCTTTGCGGAGAAATTAACCCTTCGGGAAAGACGCCCGACATCTACGCCGCCGATTTTACCCGCGATCCCGTCTGGAATAATTTCGGCGAGGCGTCGCCGGGTTCGGATAAATACGCTTACGCCGACGATGAATATCACTTTGTGCACTACGAGGAGGGCATATACGTCGGTTACAGATATTACGAGACCCGTTTTGCGACGGAAGCGAACGGGGAGGAGTGGTATGCCGAAAACATCGTCTATCCTTTCGGATACGGGCTCTCCTACACCTCGTTCGAATGGCAGACGGACGCCTCGGAAATTTCGGGCAAGGCGATTGAGAAGGGCGAGAAATATACCGTAAAGGTTACCGTAACGAATAGGGGTGAAGCTGCGGGGAAAGACGTCGTTGAAATATACGGCGGCGAATCGTCCGTCGACGGCGCAAATACAAAGATCGAAAAGGCGTCAAAGGTATTGCTCGGGTTTGCCAAGACCAAACTGCTGCAACCCGGTGAGTCCGATACCGTCGAGATCGAAATAGACCCTTATTATCTTTCCTCATACGATTACCGCGACGGAAACGCCGACGGAATCAAAGGGTACGAATTGGAAGAGGGAACGTATTCGCTCTACATTTCGACCGATTCCCATAACGCGAGGGAGATTGTGAATTTTACCGTGCCCGCCGGATTCGACTATGTTCGCGATCCCGTGACGAACTATGAGGTGAAGAATCTGTATACGGACAACGAGAACGAATGGCTCGACTCCGATAGGGCGCTGTCTACCGTGCTTTCGCGGAAAAGTTGGACGGAAACGTGGCCGACCGCGCCGACGGAAGAGGACAGGCAGGTCACCGACGAATTTATCAAAACCGTTATCGACAAATCGCATAATAATCCGAATACCGAATTGTATGAAGAAATGGAGCTTCCGTATTTCGGGGTGGACGGGACGCTGTCCCTTCGCGATCTTTTGAGCGATGCCGCAACGGGAGAATTTGTAGGATATCCCGATTACGACGACGAACGCTGGGAGGAATTGCTCGACGAGTGCAATTTTTCCGATCTGCAATATTTGTTCAACTACGGAGCGTTCAAGTCCGAGGCGATCGGGAGAATAGGAAAGCCGCTTACCAACGATACCGACGGGCCTGCCGGTTTTATCAACTTTATGGATAAGTCGGGAACGTATTACGGGACCTGTCTTTACTGCTGCGAAACCGTCATGAGCGCCACGTGGAATGCCCCTCTCATCGAAGAGTTGGGGCAGTGCGTCGGCGAAGAAGGTATATGGGGCGCGGCAGACAGAGGGAATCACCTTCCATACTCGGGTTGGTATGCGCCCGGAATGAATACGCACCGCAGTCCGTTCGGCGGCAGGAACTTCGAATATTTTTCCGAGGACCCCGTTCTTTCGGGAAAGATGGCGGCGGCGGAGATCCGCGGTTGCCGCGCAAAGGGCGTATATTGCTTCATGAAGCATTTTGCGCTCAACGAGCAGGAGACGTTTCGTGCCATCGGGGGCAACATGAGTTGGGTAACAGAACAGGCAATGCGCGAAATTTATCTCAAACCCTTCGAAATTGCGGTCAAAGAAGGCGGCGCCAACGCGGCGATGTCGTCCTTCAATCGCATCGGAGCCCGTTGGACGGGCGGAGATTATCGGCTCCTTACCGAGATCCTGCGCAACGAATGGGGCTTCCGCGGAATGGTCATCTGCGATTTCAATACGCACCCCGAATATATGATTTCCAAACAAATGGCGTATGCGGGCGGAGACATCAATCTCGCGACAATGCCCGTGACTTGGGGCGACGATACCTCCAATTCCGACGCGATCATTATGCGGCAGTGCGCGAAAAACGTTCTCTATACCGTGGCGTCATCGAACGCCATGAACAGCGTTATCGTCGGCTATTCGCTCCCCGTATGGGATATCGTTTTGATTGTGATCGACTCCGCCGCCGCGGTCGGATTGATCGTTTGGGGCTTCTTCGCCGTTAAAAACAGACGACGCATAAAGTCCCGCTGACATCGCCGCACAAGGGCGCGACATTTGCAAAACAGTTTTCCATCCACGCAAAGAGCGCCTGCGGATTCGTTCGCGGGCGCTCTTTGAAACGGAGTTCGATTAAAAATTCAATCTCGATCCGAGAGGCAAAATGCGGTTCGATAGACCTTAGGAAGCGCCCCGGACCGCGCGGTTTTCGAAGAGTTCCCGTCAGCTCAAAAATCTGCTTTCGAGGAAGTCGGCAAGCGCGGAAATCGTGGACTCTTCGAAAGGCGAGCCGACTTCTACGCGAGCAAGCAGATCTTCGAGAGCGAGTCCGCCCGCGGCTCCGTGACCGTATTGTTGAATGAAGTTATACTTTTCGATCGTCTCTTCTCTGCCGACGCTCGGCGTATTTTCGTCCATATACAGCACGAGCGCGGGCAACGCGGAAACGGCGTAACTGATATAGTAGAAGGGAGAGGCGAAGGTGTGTCTGACGATCGCCCACCAATACTTGAACGTGTCGGGATTTTCCGAAGTCTCCGCTATGATATCCGCGCCGTATTCGGTAAGCAGGTTCTGAAAAAGCGACGTCATCGCTCCGGGCGCGGAGTAATTTTCGGGGTTTGCGTAAATAATGCGTTGAAATTCGTCCAACAGGCAGCCCATAACGACGGCGGAAGTCAGGAAGTTGTAAATTTTCGCTCTTTCCATATATTCTCCGGCGGTCTCTCCGTAAATCTCGGTAAGGTAGGGAAGGAACAGCATTTCGTTGCCCTGCGACTGGATCTCGGCGACGTCCAATTCGTAGCCGCCGTAAGAGCCGTTTGTTTTGAAAGAAGTGAAGTGCCCGAATTCGTGGACGTACGTCATAAGATCCCCGTATCCGCCCGTGCAATATTGATAGATATAAGGCGCGCCGCTGCCGTCAAGATAGGTCGTGAACGCGCCCGTAAGCCCGCGCGGATTCCGAACGGAGTTTGCGGAGTAGTGAAGATCGCAGTCGATCATGAAACGATAGGCGGCGGACATATACGACCCGATTTCTTCGGCATAATCGCGGACATATTTTTCACAGCGCGTAATTTCGTCGCCGGATTTGGCGTCGGGCGACAAAATTTCATCCGACTTTTCGCGCTGTTCGAGATAAGCCGTTCCGAGGTCGTGGAGCAGGGGCGAAATGTATTCTTTGACATACTCGCACATTTCCACCGCCTTGTCGAATTCGTAAGTGCGGCCGAATCCCTCGTAAGCATATTCGACGTAAGAATCGCTCCCGGAGATATCCGCGATCAGATTATTTTGCTCGACGATTTGCAAGAGAATTTCCTGCGCAGCATTGGCGTCGGCCTCGTTTTTCCCGGGATCGAGTTGGTCATATTCCATTTCGAGTTCGGTGAGGTTCTCTTCGATCTCGATATAACGGCTGTCGCTCATGAGGTTGTATCGAGTGACGATATTTTGTATTTCGTCATTCGACCATCCATAGAACAAAGAAGCGCCGTAGCGCGAGTTGAGCGCGTCGTAAAGCACGGCGATATAAAGAGAATACGCCCTGCTGTAATAACTTCTGTAATTTCGATAATATTCCTTGAACTTGCTCTCGGTGTCCTTGTTGTATTCGATATTAACGAGACGGTATCCGTCAAGTATCTCCGAGAGTTCGGAGACAAGATTGTTGATCGCGGGGACGATCAACCTCGGGTTGTTTCCCGAAATCGCGTTTTCCGCCCGAGTATACGCCGTAATATAGTCGTTAAAGTCATACGGTCGGAAATTTGCGACCCGCCCCGCATAATTGACGGTATCGCACGCCGTGGCGAACACGCATATAAGCGCAAGCGCCGCCGCCATCGCCGCGGCAATTATGCTTCTGAAAATATTTCTTTTCACGATTATAATTATTTCTCCTTTTGCCGTATTTTATTATGTTGGCAATATAATGCTTCACGCCGATTTATGATATTATACTACTCGGCATAAAAAAAGTAAAGTCGCTTTTTCGCCGTAAAAAAGGAAAATATCGACCGAAAACGCGCGGACAGTCCGAACAAAAGCCGCCAAGCGGAAGTTATGAGATTACTTGACATCGCCTATTAAATATATTAAAATAAAAAATACGCATAAATAATGTTAAATGTTTTTCTCGACTCCTTAATAGAAACCGCGCTGCTCATTCCTTGGCTGCTCGGGGTGCATTTGCTTATCGGGCTGTTCGAAGTAAAGAAACTGAACAAACTGAAATCGGGCAAATTGCTGAAAGGAGGACTCGCTCCGATCATCGGCACGGGAGTGGGACTTTTGCCGCAATGCGGATTTTCCGTCGTGGCAAGCGAGTTGTACGCGGGAAAATACATTTACGTCGGCACGCTGTTCGCCGTTTTTATTGCGACGAGCGACGAAGCTATTCCCATAATGTTCGGCGCGGGGTTCACCGATCCCGCCGTGTGGCTCAAACTTCTCGAACTCATCGGAATAAAGGTCCTTATGGCGCTTGCCGCAGGGTATTTACTCAATCTGCTTTTCGGTAAGCGCAAATTGAACGACGACAAACAAGAACTGGCGCACGTTTCCGAGCACGGCTGTTGCGGACATACTCTCGACGGCGAAACCGCCGACGGGCAAGAAAACGGCCACGCCCACGACCGCGACGAGCATGAGCACGGCCACGAGCACAGCGGGAGAGGCAAGGCGAAGAGGATATTCGACGTATATTTCAAACATCCGCTCATTCACACCGCGATCATAACGCTGTTCGCTTTTGTGATAACGTTTGCGCTCGGAACGCTGATACATTTTGTCGGAGAAGAGAACTTCAACAACTTCATGTCTCAAAACATTTGGTTGCAACCGCTTGCGACGATGCTCATCGGGATCATTCCCAACTGCGCGGCAAGCGTAATGATAACCGAATTGTTCGTGGGCGGTTCGTTGAGTTTGGGCGCGGCGATCGCGGGGCTTGCGGTAAACGCGGGCTTGGGAATAGCGGTTCTGTTCAAGGAAAACAAAAATCTCGGAAACAATTTTGCGATACTCGGCGGCTTGATAGCGTTTTCGGAGGCGGTCGGCTACATCATAACGCTTATCGAAACGTTGATATAAAAGCGAACCGCGCGAAAAAATGCGAAAAATAATGAAAACGATTCTCATATTTTGATTTTGAAGATCAAAAAAGGAGGGTGAAATGTCTAAAATTTTGATTGTAGATGACGAACAAGGCATTCGCGACGTGTTGCGCGAATACCTCGAACTCGACGACTACGAAGTCGGCGAAGCGGTCGACGGCATGGACGCGATCAAAAAGGCAAAAGAGAAAGACTACGACCTTATAATAATGGACGTAATGATGCCCAAACTCGACGGGTACAGCGCCGTTAAAGAGATCAAGAAGGACAAAGACGTACCGGTCATAATGCTTTCCGCGCGAAGCGAAGAATACGACAAACTTTTCGGGTTCGAGATCGGCATAGACGATTATGTGACGAAGCCGTTTTCACCCAAAGAGGTTGTGGCGCGCATAGGCGCGGTGCTCAGGCGCGGCAAGTCCGCACCGAAAAAGATAGTATCGGACGGTCTGGAAATAGATATAATGGGCAGGAGCGTTTTCGTGGACGGCAAAAAAGTGTTCCTCACTCCTCGCGAGTACGACCTGCTGTTCTATCTCGTAAAGAACGAGGGCATTGCCATTCCGCGCGAGCAGCTACTTGCCGACGTTTGGGGCTACGACTTCTACGGCGAGGACCGAACGGTGGACACGCATATCAAAATGCTGCGTTCCAATCTCGGACCGTATCGTGACAAGATACTGACTTTGCGCGGCGTAGGTTATAAGTTGGTTTTATAGGGCAAAAATAGAAGTAGGGGGCGCAATGGAAAACGACGAAAAAAACAAGAAAACGTCGGGCAAGCACGAACTTGTATTTTCGCCCACCCCGAAAAAAGACGAGACGATCGTCGAAAGCCCGCGCATAATGGGCAAGCGTCACGGCAAATGGTACCGTTCCATACGGTTTAACCTTTGGATAATTTTCATTGTGATGACGCTGCTTATGCTGGCGATACTTTGGGTGTACGAATTTATATTCTACTCCACCTCTTATCTGAGCAACGAACAGAAAACCCTTTTGAAAGAGGGCAACGGTTTTGCCTCCGGCTACTACGATTATTTGGCAAGCGGCGCGGCGGCGTCGGACGAGGCTTTCCAATACTTAAACCCGTTCGCGCGCGAACACGACGTGAATATAGTGGTCTTTTCGGCAGAGCCCGACGGCGACGGTTACAACACCGAAGTGATCCTGACGTCGATGGTGACCGGAACGAAAGCGGAAGCGCCCGAGGGGGAAGTCCTCAAATTTTATATGGACATGCTCGGCTCGTCGGCAGGCAAGGGTTTTGTGTCCAACACGTTGGATTATGAACAGATAGAAGAAGATTTGGTGGTATACGGCATGCGGTTGGTGGCGAACTACGACGACTATTACATTTACATGTCGTCCAAGCCCCCGCTGTTTACATCGGCGCAAAACACCATCGGCGGACAGTTGGTTGTCATAAGCGGCGCGTTTATACTCATTGCGATAGTGGTCGCATATCTGGCGTCAGGCGTAGCGGCGCGGCCGGTGCGCAGACTGACCCAAAAAGTCGTGGAAAAGTCGGTGGACGGCGGGCGCGTTCCCCTCGATACCGACACGCGTCTGGCAGAGATAAACGAACTGTCGGCGGCGTTCAACAAGGCGTTCGAGGACGTGGAAGCCAACAACCGTTTCCGCCGCGATCTTTTGGCGAACGTCTCCCACGACATGAAAACTCCGCTTACCATGATACGCGCATACGGCGAGATGATTCGCGACATATCCTGCGGAAACAAGGAAAAAAGTGCCAAACAAGCGCAGATAATTATCGACGAAACCGAAAGGCTTACCGCGCTTATAAACGAGGTTATCGAACTCTCCAAGTTGGAAAGCGGCGTGATCGCGCTTAATTACGGGGTTTTCGATATTTCCGAGCGTTTGCACGAAACGGTGAGGCGCTTCCGTATTATGGAAGAGACGAAGGGCTATACGCTCGAAACCGAAATCGAGGATGGGTTGCTTGTACGCGCGGACGGCGAGCGTATCGACCGCGTTATCTACAACCTGATCGGCAACGCCATGAACTATACCGGCGAGGATAAAACGGTCAAAGTCCGTTGCTTCGCAAAAGGCGACGTCGTTCGCGTGGAAATATCCGACAGCGGCAAAGGCATGACCGAAGAAGAACTTGCCGCCGTTTGGGATAAATATTACCGCCTTGCGCAGGACAGGCGCAACGTGATCGGCAGCGGCCTCGGCCTCTCCATCGTCAAATCCATTCTCGACCTGCACAAAGTGACTTACGGCGTGGAAAGCGAGAAGGGGGCGGGGAGTTGCTTCTGGTTCACTTTACCGGTGGACGGCGTATAGCGGCGCTGATACGGCGCCGATAGGGAAGGCACATAGCACCGCTGATACGCGCGAACCGAGAACATTATTGTTCGGTCACTTACGTTATAAGTAAGCTCCCTCACATAATAACCTCTCTCGCACGTCTGAGCGGCACTCTGTGCCTTCCTGTTGCTTGGTTCGGTAAGGGACTTTTACAAGAAGATTTATCTTATTGAAAAAGCACAAAGTTGGAGTAAAAAACAAAGCAGCAGATGTGCGTCTCACCGAAGCGCGCAAAGCGCGCAAGGAAAATAGGACTTGTTATGAAAGGAAAATTTATAGCATTTGAAGGAATAGACGGAAGCGGAAAGAGCACGCAGATAAAGGCGTTAAAGCATTATCTCGAAAGCCGCGGGGAGAAGGTATATGTTACGCGCGAGCCGACGGACAGTCCGATAGGCGCGCTGGTGCATTCGTGCATGACGGGGCGCGTGGAAACGGACGACGAGACGATCGCGCTTTTGTGTGCGGCGGACAGAGTCGACCATTTATACAACGCGGCCAACGGCATAATCGAGAGGCTCGAAGAGGGATACACGGTCATTACGGACAGATACCTTTTTTCGTCGTACGCTTATCAGGGCGCGCAACTCGACATGGAATGGATAATCGAGATAAACAAGCGCGCGTCGGAAGCGTTAAAGCCCGATTTAACGATATATATCGATATTGACCCGACGATTTCATTCGGACGAATCGAGGGGCGTCGAAACCGCGAGAGATACGAGGAATTGCAAACGCTGAAACGGGTCAGGAACAAGTATTTCGAGGCTTTCGAGAAGCTCGGCAACGAGCATAAAATAGCCATAATAAAGAGCGAGGAACGCCCCGAGGACACCGCGACGCGAATTCGCGAAGAGGCGGACAAACTCTTCACCGACTAAGCGTAAAATTCCCGCCCCGACATTTTGAAAACCCAACGTCGTTATCCGCACAATAACGGCGTTTTTCTTTTGAAAATTCATTTCCGCCACCCAATCGAATTTTTCGGATTTTTAATAAGCGACGTCGCTTTTCAGCCCGCTTTGCGGCACTTCGAGACATGGCGACGTTCTTTTAATTTCCTCGGGATTTTTGCAGAGATTTTGCAGATGGAAACAAAAATAGGGGGGGGTAAAATTTGCAATGCCGATTTCCGTAATGTCGATTACCGCAATGCCAATTACAGTAAGATAAATTATCATAATGCCGATTACAGTAAGCCCAATTACCGATAACGGCAAAAAACATAAAAATTGATAGCAATAGCCCTTGCTTTTTTGCCGATTTTGTGTTATGCTCATCGCGAGGTGGTTTTGAATGAAGTATCTTTCCGTAACCGAAACGGCGAAGAAGTGGAATTTATCCGAGCGAAGCGTTCGGAATTACTGCGCGCTCGGGAAAATCGACGGCGCATTTCTCACGGGAAAGACGTGGAATATCCCCGAGGACGCCGAGAAGCCCGACCGGATCAATAAAAAATCCACCGCTCCCACCACGCTGTCGGAAGTGCTGACTGCCGAGAAAAACGCGAAACTTTCGGGCGGAATTTACCATAAAGTCCAGATCGAGCTGACCTACAATTCCAACCATATCGAAGGCAGCCGCCTCACTCATGACCAGACGCGGTATATCTTCGAGACGAACACGATCGGGATCAACGGCGGCTCCGTCAAGGTGGATGATATTGTCGAAACGGCAAACCATTTCAAGTGTATCGACCTCGTGATCGAGAGTGCGAAAAAGCCGATTACGGAGGCTTTTATCAAAGAGTTGCATCGCACACTGAAAAACGGGACGACCGACGCGCGCGAGTCTTGGTTTGCCGTGGGCGATTACAAAAAGCTGCCCAACACCGTCGGGGATATGTATACGGCAAGTCCCGAAGAAGTTGCCGAAAAGATGAAAGAACTGCTCGTTGAATACAACGCGAATAAAGATAAGTCTTTCGACGACTTGTTGGATTTTCATTACCGCTTCGAGTGCATTCACCCCTTTCAGGACGGCAACGGCAGGATCGGACGGCTTCTCCTCTTTAAGGAATGTCTGCGCTATAATACCGTGCCGTTCATCATCGACGAGGAACTGAAACTCTTTTATTACCGCGGCTTGAAAGAATGGGATAGCGAGCGCGGATATTTGCGCGACACCTGCCTTGCCGCGCAGGACAAATTCAAGGTCTGGCTCGACTACTTCAAAGTAAAATACTAAAAATTTTTGTCCGTCAACTTCCGATAACACGAAATTATGAGAACAAAAACAGGAGTAAAATAGATGTTACCCGAAGAACAAGCAAGAGTAAAAATCGATGAACAGCTTGTCGGCGCCGGTTGGGAAGTCGTTACGCGATTTGAGTACAACCGCAAGAACCCGTCGGCAGTTACCGAAGCGTCTATGCTGGGGCGCAAGGAAAGCGATTACCTGCTCTTTATCGACAATAAAGCGATAGCGGTGGTCGAAGCCAAACGCGCCGAGCGCGATCTTGACGAATTGGTAGCGCAACAAGCGGAAAACTATACCGTTACCCCGCAAAGTTGGTATGGATTTTGGCTGGACGAAAACAAAGTCCCGCTTGTTTATCTTGCGAACGGCGAAAAAATCCTTTTCAAAAATATGCTTGACGTCGGCAGCGAGTATCAAGAAATCGAACGAATGCACACGCCGAAGGAAATGCTTCGCATGATCGGAAAATCTTCCGACTTGGGCGCACTTCCCACGATCGAAAGAAAAGGGCTGCGCGATTGTCAATACCGCGCGGAAATCAATTTGGAAGCATCGTTCAAAGACGGAAAAAAGAAAGCACTCGCCGTGCTTGCGACAGGCTCCGGCAAAACGTATCTTGCGTGCCTTGCGTCGTATCGTTTTTTGGAGTACACGCCGTCAACGAAACGAATCCTGTTTTTGGCAGACCGTAACAACCTTGCGAATCAAGCACAATCCGAATTCAAATCGTTTAACAGAACGGAAACGGGACAAAAATTAGAAGAATTGTATGACATAACGCGATTAAGAAAAGAAGATGACATCAAAGGAAATATCGTCATATCTACCATTCAGAAACTTTATGCCGTACTGACGGGACAGGAATTGAGCGAAGTCGACGAGGATGCCGAGGACGAGAAGGATCAGGAAGATAAGGAAAAACACAGCAAAGAAGTCGTATCGCTCGGCGATGATTTGAAGTTGCCGCCCGATTACTTCCAATTTATCATTGTAGACGAATGCCACCGTTCCATTTACGGGCGTTGGAAAGCCGTACTCGACTATTTCAATAAGGCAAAGGTACTCGGTTTGACCGCCACCCCTACCGACGAAGCCGTCGCTTACTTCGATAAAAATATCATAGAAAATTATTCCTACGACGATTCCGTCGTCGATGGCGTCAATGTACCGCAACG
>CANQCB010000023.1 GCA_947589145.1 uncultured Clostridia bacterium
ATTTCATTCACGATATGAAGCCCATAAAAAGGAACGCAGTATGAAGGTCTTTATCGGCGGTAGCAAAAATCAGACGAAACTTACGGAAAGAATGACCCAACAAATAGACGCTTATATCGGCGGGGATTGCTCTATTCTTATCGGGGATTGTTACGGGATAGATTTGTCCGTGCAAAGGCTTTTATCGGAGCGCGGATATAGGCAAGTAACGGTATATTGTAGCGGCGACGTGCCGCGGAATAATGTTGGCGGTTGGTCGGTCGTTGCCCTGAAAAGCGATAAGCGCGGGTATGAGTTCTATCGGCAAAAAGATATTGCGATGACAGCCGATTGCGACTGCGGCTATATGATTTGGGACGGCGTAAGCAAAGGCACAAGGCAGAATATCGAGGATTTAGAGCAGTCGGGTAAGCCCGTGAAGGTCGAACCTATCGACAAACGGTAAAGAGCCGTCCAAATTGGCGTTTAGGCGAGCGGGAACGGTTTCCCTGTGAAGTTGACCGAAAGAACGCCCACGGCGTTTTAGGCGGCATTTAAGCGATTACAAGCGATATGAAGAAAGGATTAGTCGGAATGTGCGGCTAGTCCTTTTTGTTGGCAATTTGAGATGAGAGCGTTTGTTGCTATAATATTTGTATGCGCCAAATGGCGTAAATACATTTTAAGGAGCGTATAAACGCTATGAAAAGAACAGTTGTATTGGTACTCTTGGCTCTTACCGTTGCCCTTGCCGCAATTTGCCTTTCGGCTTGCGGCGGCGACGGTAAAAACGGTGTAGACGGAATCAATGGCAAGTCCGCTTATGAGATTTGGCTTGATAACGGCTACACGGGAACGGAACTCGACTTTTTGGATTGGCTGAAAGGACAGGACGGAAAGAACGGCGAGAACGGAACAAACGGCGATGACGGGAAAGACGGTTTGTCTGCCTATGATATTTGGCTTGCAGACGGTTATAGCGGGACGGAGGCTGACTTCTTGGATTGGTTAAGAGGTCGGGACGGTGTTGACGGTTACGTCGGAGCTGACGGCAAAGACGGTAAATCTGCGTATGAAACGTTTTTACAGTACAATCCCGATTATTACGGCACGGAAGAACAATGGATAAATGCACTTGCGAAAGGGCGGCTCGTCCGTCGCACGATTACATTCAAGGCGGTTGACGAAGAAGATATTGTCAAAACCGTCTTTTATGGCTTCGACTTGACGGATATTCCGAGTGTCCCCGAAAAATACGGCAATTCGGGCGTGTGGGATATAACCGACTTTACCAATATCACGCAGGATATGACGGTAACGGCACAATACACGACCGATTGCCTGATATTCAAACAGATTCCGAATAGCACCGAATATGAGGTGCGTGCGCCCGAACAAGCGGGAGATTTGGAGTATGTCAAGATACCCGAAACACATAACGGAAAACGGGTTGTGGCAATCGCCGATTATGCTTTCAAGGGTGCGACGAAGTTAAAAACCGTCGTTTTGAACGATGACGTTAGAAGTATCGGGTATTTCGCATTTGTGGACTGTAAAAGCCTCGTGAATATAAATATCTCCGACAGAGTTTCGGAGATAAATAGTTCGTTCGGCTATGATTTGCTTCCTAATCTCGCTTATACGGAAGAGAATAATGCCTACTATCTTGGGGACGAATATAACCCGTATATGGTCTTGATGAGGATTAAAGATGACCGTGCTACCGAGTTTACGGCAGAATACGGGGCGAAAATCGTCTATGCGTGTGCTTTCGAGGGGTGTTCTGCCTTGTCGCAGATAACACTTTCCGATTACACCATTCAAGTGGGCGAGCGGGCATTTAAGGATTGCGTGTCGCTTGGCACGTTCGACCTTCCGAGAGATATTCGGACGATTGGAGAGCAAGCGTTCAGCGGCTGTATCGCCTTGACGGAAATTAAACTACCCCGAAACTTCCGACGAATTGAGCGGCTGACTTTCCAAGATTGCTCCGCTCTCCAAACGGTTATTATCCCCGTAACGCTTGCTTATGTCGATAACGCCGCCTTTTGGGGCTGTGATAGCCTGCAAACCGTTTATTACGGCGGGACGGAACAGCAGAAGCAGGAAATCACGATTGATGACGGTTCGGCAGACGGCGTTACCCCCGAAACAGGAAACGCGAATGCTCCGTTGCTCGGTGCAAAGTGGTACTATGAATCGGAACTTGCCGCACCATATTGAGTTGCCCTGACCTAATCGGTGGAAGCGGGCGTTTTCTTTGCGGACTTTTCAAGATTATTCCGAAACGGCGGCAGTTTTTCTTGACTTTCGGTATTGAATACGCTAAAATGAAAACCTGCGAAGGGCGACCGATTCCATTCTGTAATCTGTAAAAAATCTGTAACGGAAGTGGCGTAACGGGGCGCAAGTTACGCAAGATACAAAACCTACGAAGGAACTTACGAAACTCACGCAAGTCACGCAAACAATATAGTACGATACAATGAGCGCAAGTCATTTTGTAGGGTCAGTATTATTCGTAATCAGCAGGTCGGCGGTTCAAGTCCGCCCAGTAGCTCCAAAATTTGAAGAAAAACTGTCAAATATGGCGGTTTTTTCTTTATTTATGACCACTCAACCCCTTATTTTTAGCAATTTTGTTGCATTACTTAACCCGATAGACCTACTGATTCTGTTCGAACAATCGAATTAGTAGGTCGACCGCTTATCTGTCTTTCAATCGCCGGATATACTCATATAACGGAGAAGATCCTTTCTTCAAAACATGAGTATATATGTTCAACGTCGTACCGATCTCCGCATGACCGACATATTCTTGAATCTCTTTGGCGGAAATGCCTGCCGCATAACACATGGAAACAAAAGTATGTCTGAACGTATGTACGTTCGCCCCCTCAATGCCCAATCGAACATAAAGCCTCTTGAAATGCTGCCGAATAGAATTATACGAAAACTTTTGATTACGTAATTTATCTATCGTAGGCAACAGCTCCAAAAGAACCGGAATCCGACGAACCGAGTTTTCGGTCTTCGTCGTAATTATTTCTTTCAACCGGATATCGAAATTTTTATCCACTAAAATAACGAAATTTTCTCTATCTATGTCTCGATCGAAATCCAATGCCAAAAATTCTCCGACTCTGATCCCCGTTAAACACATGAAACAAAAAAGATCGTAATAAGCAGAATTGAAAACGCTGTTATTATACTCGCTTTGGTGTAAGTAATAGTGAATGATTTTATTTTGCTCTTCGAATGTTAAAGGTCTATAATGTTTGGGTTTGTGCGAAGGTAATTCGACGGACAAAATAGGATTATACGACAAGCGACGGAGTTTAACTGCTTTTTCCAAGCAACCGTGCAGGAACAAATAAATTTTCTTTTGCGTGTTTCCGACAAAATGTCCTAAGAAATCTTGCAACTCCTCTCCGGTAAGTCGCGAGAGGGGAATATGACCAAGATTCGAAGAGAGGATATTCTTCAAATAAATGTCATACGAATATAACGTACTTTTCTTTAACTTCGGAATTTTATAACGCTCATACCATTCGCTCAAAAAACTACCGAAGGACATTCCGTCATCTTCTAACAAAGTCATAAGTAAATCTATCGCTTGTCGTATAATCACTTGATTGTCCATGCCGCTTACTTTTTCTTTTTCGATTTGTAGCAATTTGCGTTATCTCGCCGTGCATCAAGATATCCCGAACGATAAGATCTTTCAACCTTATTCAATCTAAGCGGATTACCTTTCTCGTCGTTCTTAATACGGTGATCATTCGTTGCCTTAACGCCTTTCTTTAATTCCGCCGCATATTTACGACCTTTTTCCGCAGGATTAAGCAACGTTATCGTCTTGCCTTTTCTCGTAGTAACCTTAACCGCCATACGATTTACACCCCCTTATAGATTTTTAGTGGTGCGCCATGTGGGAACCGCCCCCACGCAGACATTACCGCATATACGGCAAAACTGTACACTGTTTGGCACAAGTGCGGAATTATTTAGAGTCGCTCCGCAACTCAACGCTTTTCGTTAGCATTACGACTATATGAATATTGCCCGGAGAAGTCGGCCGGGCAAAAACATAGCGTTATTCTATGGTAAGAACATCTTCGGTCTTTAAGTCAAAAACCTGATCTCCTAATCTGATCTTTCTCGGAGTAATGGAAGAGCGGTGATACTTATCCTCACTGATATCGCAAGCGAATAAATAATCGACGCCGGGTTGAATCAATTTGAAGATATTCTCCGTAAGATCAACCGTGCACGCATGACAGTACGGATATGTACCGTCATCGTTAAGATTATCCCAAGAGACGTCATATGTACGAATGAAAAGGCAACGGATTTTAACTACTTCCGAACCTTCAATCTTTTTATCTCCTTCATATTTGTAGACTTTACGAGGTTCCTCATGAGAAACCATTTTTAACGGGGTTACTGCATTTCTAAATGCCATAATTTTATTCTCCTTATTTTTGAATTTTGCCGTAACGGAAGGCGCCGGACTTCTGTTATACCTAATTAGGTACAAATAAATAATAGCATACCTTTTTAGGTATGTCAATACCTTTTTAGGTATATAGTGATAAAATAAATACATGTTTAAGCAAATTTTAGAAAATCTTTTGGCTGAGAAAAGTATAAACCAAAGAAAATTAAGCATTGAAACAAAAATACCGGCAACAACAATAAGTGGATGGATGAACGCAGGGAGGCTCCCGGACTATCGTGCTATTCGAACATTAGCAATATATTTCAATGTATCCGCAGACTACTTACTCGGGCTCGAAGACGAAGACGGACATCGAGAAGTCGAAGAATACGAATTTTCATATGAAGATAAATTTCAAAAATTTACACACAAGGAGAAACAAAAATAAAAAGCAGGGAAGACCCTGCTTTTTTTACGACATATCTACTTTTCTGAAAACAACAATATTATCTTTTGCCTTATAAACAGCGTATCCATTTTCGCCAACATAGCGATATATGTCTTCTTCCGGAACATATAATACTTCACGCTCAAAAGCTTCAAGATTTCGGCTGTGAAAATAACGGTGAGCTCCGTAAGTATCTGTTTCGTCATGCCGACAAATATTGCCGTTTTCGTCTGCTTTATAGAATTTCGTACAATATTTTACGAGATAATTTACTACTCTATTGTTATCACGTCCGTCAGTAGGAAGCAATGCTAACGTAGTCAATCCGAAAGGCCAATCTTCCGATAATAGTTCAAATAGCGGATTTCCGTTCTTGCTATATGCCAAATTGCCGTCCTTGTCCAAATGCGGTTTAAGAGCAAAGTTTAATCCGCTTGCCAGAACGTGAAAGTGCAACGCCCTTGCACCGTATTCGTCCTTTTTCTTATGATACTCCCAAACAGCCAATATTTTACAATTAGGGAAAAGTCGTTTGCAGTGACGATAAAATAGATCAAATCTATTTTTCGCTTCAAATGCGTCGTAACGGTTTATTCCGTTAGGATTTTCCTCACTCTTCGGCGCAAAAGTCAATGTAATGAATTGTTCCCAAATGTTAGAGAGCCCATAACTGTATATCATCTTTTGCGCTCTCCGTGCGCAACGACGTTGACTCTTGAATAATTCTCGAATGCTTGCTTTTCTGACCTGTCGTATTCCTCCGAATATTTCGTCAGGTTCGAATATATGAGAGTGATCACTCGTTACGTTACCGACTTCAACCGGGAACTTAAATCCGTGAGGATAATATACTATCTCGTCATATCCCAATAATGTTCGCGAAGAGACTATGTTTCCTTTCTCCCAGATACGATACTCCTTTCCTTCACGCTTGTTTTGAAGTATTTTATCCTCCCTTACATGTAATTGACACATTTCAAAGTCATGCATTCGACACGATTTAGTCGACGGACAATCTTTACATGAAGTTATATCGATCCAATGCATAACTACTCCACAAAAGGCAATAGGTAATAGTAACTCTTGACCCCTGTTTTTTTACAGGGTTCAGTACGAAAATGCGACCATTATCAAGCGGTCGCTATTTACTTCCGCTGCCAACCGTCGGCGCATATCTTCCGGGCGTCCCCTCGGATATAGTCACCGATCTGTCGGCAGAAATCTACGCCGATCGGTTCGGTAAACCGTCACCTTCTCGGCGTAGATTTCTGCCGGCACACTCTATCTTCGAGTTACCCTCAGTCTGCCCACTAATCCACCTACGGGGGATGAGTGGACAGCCCGCGGATAACTCTCTCGCTACTTTCCGGTTCGAGTAGCCCACCCTTTGCCCACTAATCCACCTACGGGGGATGAGTGGACAAAGCATGGACAACTCTCTCCGGTAACGTCCGCGCCTGCGCGGATAAGCCCTACCGCTAAGGCGGTTGCTAAGGCACCGGGCAATAGGCGCTACCGCGCCGTAAGCCAGGGAAAACACGGCTATTTCTTAGCCTGTTTCATGGCTTTCTTCGCTTCGAGCTTCGCTGCCCTCTTTTCCTTCCGTAGCTGACGACGCTTTTTCTTCTCCGGATACGTAGCATAAAAAAGCTCATTCCTATCGCGGAAGGAACGATCGGCGTCCGCTCCCTCTTCACGGCAGATAAACTTAGCAGGACGGTTCTTGCCAAATCGCCATTTGAAAAACTTAAACCTTGCCTTAGGTTTGTAAAGTTTACCTTCTGTTCGGTTCTTATATATCTCCGTCGATATAGGTATATCGATAGCGCTATCCAAGAGTTCGTATTCCCGGTTATATTGAGACTGCATATTCTTGTACATCGCTTCAATTATATAATCCGGCATGACTTGCTCACCCTCGAATATATGAGAAAAATACTCTAAGTAGCGCAAATTTAAGTCATCAACGTCTGCGCTTGTGTACTTGAAATGCTGTAACAGTTCCGGCAATTCCCGACGGGGAATCTTCAAAGTAACCGATTCGCTTTCTTTATTCTCTTCCGGGCACTTCGGCTCATCAATCATTTTCATTTTTTACCTCCTCGATACGTCTTAGGTTCGGATAAATTATAATAGTCGCTATATGCTTGCTGCGCTTCGATGTCGGCATGTAAAAAATAATCAAAATCTTGCCCTCTATGCGGCAAAAAATTCTCAAAATAAGAAAAACTATCGTAGCAATCAAATATATTCCCGGAATTAAAATATGACGTCTCGGCATAATTCTTCGTCTCCGGAGCGGCTAAATACTCCGCCGTGGCAGCCCAGCTTGTCCATTCTCGACAGATCCATGTAGTAGATATCACCCTGCCGAAGGAGTTGATTTCATGATTTAATTCAACGATCTCAATGAAATGCTCACAAAGTTCTCGAATATTGGCGTCGATCAGAATCGGACGTTGTACGTCCATGTAGATCTCTAACCCGAAATGACGATGCATTTCATAAAAACGGGACACCCAAGTCGGAAAACTTTTCGACTGCCGAGAATAATAATATCGTTGCGCTTCTGAAAGAAATATAACCGCTCCCGGCGGAACAAACATAACATTCTGATCGTCGTTCGGCAGTCCCAAATAATACCCGTTTATATAGTATGGCGAATAAGTCTTTCGAAATCCGCTTTTGAATATCATGGGAAAATCTGTGAATATAGGAATACGATCGGGATACGACAAAGGATAACCGTAAGAACGCGCTTTATCTATCTTCGAACGGCAAGAAGACATCAGAGTCATTCCATTCTTTTCAAACAATTCTTTTGCAAAATGTACTTGTTTGCAACTCTTGCCTTTGCCGGGCGCTCCGAAAATTATATGTATCATTCTTTCTGCCTATTCTCCTTAATCAGATATGCAACCTTCCGCTCTTTATTGGATAATAAATCAATGACGTCGTTCTTAACTTATTTGGGGCGGTTATTTTTATTCTTTAACATCTTTTTTCGCCTCACGTCGATCCTTTATTTTCTTTACAACCCATGCAATGAAACGGAAAGGTGCGGAGATCACCCACCAAATAACCTTGAATATAGCAATAAATATGGGTTTGAGGACAGGGAATATAAGCGGCAATAATATAATTACAAGAATTATAATAACGGCTACAATAAGCCAGAACCACCACGGAAGACCTGAATCAACCTTAGGCGGAGCATCAATACCGGCAACACCGTCAATAGGGCTTGCTACAACGGGAATTACAACATACTTGCCATCACGTTCGAAAGTAACCTCAATTATGTCCAAATCAAGAAATACGTTTTCTAACGCAACATAACCGTCTTTTGTGGTAGCATTAAGAAAATTGTCCGACCGGTCATAAGTATAAGTACATGCGCTCGTTATTTTATACTCAGTAGAAGCAAATCGAATAATAACAACTCGCTCATTATTCAAAGCAGCATTAACCGCCGTATCGGAAAATTCATCAAATGTTGAGTAATCTATAAAATTCGCAGTACAATATGACTTCTCAGCCGACTCATCGCCGATAATGGAATCATCAAAATCAAGGACTTCAATAGCTTTAATTCCATCTATTTTTAACGTATCCCCATACATTGCTCCGAACAAACGAGTGAACCAATTATCATTTAATTCGACATTAGTTAATGAGTAACTGTCACCGGCACAAACTTCAAGTTTATTATATCCTGCGGTTCGTCCTTCTCCTACGTCCGTTGTAAATAACTCTCTCGCATATCTGTCTAAAATAAGATCTGACTTTCCTTTACTGTAATTAAGCCAATCATTCTTCAACGTCTCCGCGGGAATAACTTCCGTTGAAATGCTATCGCTATTGCAATAATAAAGGTTATACAAAATATCCGGACGAGTAAGATAACGAACGAATTCACCATTATGAAGAACATATTCGTAGAATTTAGACTTCATATTGTAAGCATATCTACAACTCATAGTAGACATGTCGTGACCGGCGTCCCAAATATTAGGCGGAGTTCCATCAGCAGGGAAAAGTCCTCCGGCAAGACTATAACCAACCCTTGAAGAAGACCAACCATTGTTATCATCGTACATGGGGGATATATGAGTCCCTACATAATTACTCAAAGTCTGATAAGCATTCAAATCCGAAATAACCCAAATCGGTTGAGTCCGATATTCCCACCACTCCATGAGCACGGAATAAATATCTCCATAATCGTCAAAAAACCGTTGAGGCACGGTAAAATAAACGGAATTTAATTGATCTTTTGTACCCTCATTATTATCGTTATTGTACGAATCCGGACGATAATAAGTGAAATGAACATCAGTTTTCAATGTTTCCAAATCGGTCTTTTCCACATCGAGAGTACTTTCTTCTTCGGCGCCCACGCCGTAACCTTTCGCATAACCTTTGAATTTCCACGAACCACCGACCTTATACTCTGTTGCCGACGCGGATCCAAACGATCGTAAAGAGATCCCGGAAATATCATATCGACGTTCTCCGGTTGTCTTAGATAAAGTCGTTTCGGCTTTTAAGATATCCAAAGTATCGGTTACCTTAAACTTATAGAAAAGCCGCTCGATCCCTTCACTATCTGAGTAAGAAAGGAAAGTGATCCCAACATTGGAGTATTCTTGCGCCGCTCCCAAATCATCAAATGAAGTTGAAATTGTAATATAAGAAGCTTTCGATTTTTCCGAAAACTCAATCTGACTTGGATTGTATACATACATGTACAGCCCATAATTCTCTTGTTGGATCAGACTGTCGGAATAGCAATATTCAGCGAATTCGATTATCTGAGGAGTACCAAGCGGATTGACGGGATATTTTAACCGATTCGAAATCTCTTCTTTAAGATCTTCTTCAACAGAAGTATTATCAAAATTCAGCTCATTATCCGAATCGGCGGCATGTGCCACCGAGCCAAAGAAGATAAAACTCGGCAGCACAATAGCCGATAGGAGGAAAAGCAAAAAAACTATGTAAAAAATATTCTTTTTTATCATAAACACCTCAAAATATAATACTGTCAACAGAAGGAGAGAGCTCTAAAAAGAGTTCATAAACATCGATGGAAAAACTTATACTCATCGAAGTTCTCGCACACGTAATAACCATATCGAACATATCAATATCCGAACTAATCTTATTGACGTCAAAAAATATAGAATATCCGGGATATACAGATATAAATATTTCTTGAATACTGCCGTAAGATATTTGAATCTTATCGTCATCAGACGGCGTAAAAGAAAAAGCCTTGGTGAAATCCTTGCCATTCAAATCCATCCACTCATAGGACTCTTTTTCGAGCATAAAAGAAAAATTATTCTCTTCGCTTGCATGAGCATAAATAGCTATATCGAAAGAATCAACAGAGTGAACCGACATAGTAGTGTTTCTCGATATGTGAACTTCGGTAGAATCGGTAGTATAAAGACTGTCTCCGATTGTTACAGAGAAAGTCTTTATACTACCCTTAAAGCCATCGGTAAGGAAGTAAAACAAAACAAGAACGCAAGAACATGCAATTATAACGTATAAGACTATCAATAAGAGTCTCTTACTCTTTTTAGCCATGAGTCACCGCCTTAGAAAATAAAACTATTACTATCAAGTTCGACAGAAGATACATTCGGTTCGGGCACTATAAACGAAAGATAATAAGTAAAATATTCTTTTACTCCAACGCCCTCGATAGTACATTTAACCTCAAATTGATGATCTCCTGCGACACTTTTAACGGCATCATAGAAATAAGAGTAATAACTCGGTACAAAAGCATTGCAACCGGCACATTGGTTAACCAAAGAATACAACGAGTATCCACCCGAATATGTATCGTCAAAGCCACCATAACTCAAAGATCCAAAGCTGCTTACAGTATTTCCAGACACCCGAGTTAATACACTTCGAAAAGATTCCGTGGCGGTTATACTAAAACTGCGTATAACAGCATTCAAAGTAGTTCCTGTTCCATATTTTGTTTTGAAAATAGGGAAAAATTTTTCGGTTTGCCATTCTGCTGTTGAAACCAAAGAACCTTCCACAGGTAAATTCAAAGATATGCAACTCTCAGGGCCCATTGTCCATTCGTTATCAAAATACTTATAAGTAACGGTTTCCAGACGCTTACGATAGCCTAATTCCGCCGATGCGGTAACCGAAGGAACGATTGTAGACGAGCAAACAAGCAAAATAGGTACAGAGAAAGGCTGCAAACACTCAACAGTAGCCACTGTGCCGTCGACTGTAAGTTTAATATATTTCTTTACATCGTCTGAATTATCCGTCTTCCATGCAAGAGAGAATTGTACTGTTTGTAACCCCGGCGAAGCTATGCACTCAGTATTTTTAACCGTAGCCGAAATGGTTACGGTATTATCAGCAACTGCCACCGGAGCTTGTATAGTTTCAAGAAAAAGCCGATCATTATTGCTATAATTCACCGACAGAGGATTGTCTATGTCAGCCTTATCCTCCTCGATATCCTCGACCTGAACGTCGGGCTTAGCCCAATCAAACCATGTCGTAGTATTCCATGCAAGCGCAATGACGCCTGCAATAAGCGCCACAAGGACTACAGCAAGAACTACCTTGCCAATCACACTCCAAATTTTTAATTTTTTCATTTTTTAATAATTCCTTTGCGGTCTTTCCCGCCGTCAAAATATTTTCTTTGCTATCCTATTGTCGGAAAAAATCTACATAAAAATTGATTGACTTTCCTCGCGAAATAGAGTATAACAAGGTCATAAGTTAGCCAATTCCGCAACTGCTTCGGCAGAGGTCTGGAAGGCTATGAAGTAGCCGCTTCCTTAGCGGTGGTCAGTAGCATTGGGCTACACGCCATGGTCTAATAAATCATGGCACTTTTTTTATTCTGAAGATTTTTCAATCCCGAAATAAGCGACAGTCTTACGATTGCGTTTTCCGTTTTCGTCAAAAAAGTGGTCAACGATCTGCCGCTTCGCGGGGCGAGGGAGTTCGCTGACGTCTCCGCGGTAATTCGGCTTTTTCTTATCAGACGCCGTAACAATCATATTCGGCATCGACATTTCGACTTTCCCGACGAAATGATACTTCGGGTTCAACCGTTTCTTTCCATTTTTTCCGATGATCCATGCGTCACTCGAAGAAATCAATCGAACACCCTTGCGATTCAAAGAATAATTTACACTTGACATTTTCAAACTCCTATAATATACTAAGAATGGTCACCAGCCCCTGTAAGGGGAAGCGTCGGGACTTCCGCGACGACAGAGAAGAACGTTTGACCTTCGCGCGTAGACTTCTCACGTAACCGTCCGTTTTTACGGGCGGTTATTTTTCATTCGAAAAAATCCTGCGGATAATCTTGCCTCATTACCTCGCGGTGCCGATCTCTGTAATCGTGCCGCCGACCGACAAGTCCGTCTGCCATGCCCTCATACATCTTCATCTGATCCCGCGAGAGAACCTTGCCCTTCTTCCCGACGCCGTGATCACGGTACCGAGAACACGTCAAATATGCCTTTATTGTGACGTCGTGCCCGAAATTACTGCCGGAGTCATGCTTGTATGCGCGGAGATTCCGAGCGGCAAGCGCTTTCCCCCGCACATATCCGATCTCATACGAATCTTTCTTTTTCGCCATAGTTTTATCTCCTTTGTGGTCTATCCCGCCGTCAAAATATTTTCTTTGCTATCCTACTGTCGGGAAAATTTACATAAAATCGGTTTCGTAATCAGCAGGTCGGCGGTTCAAGTCCGCCCGGTAGCTCCAAAACACCCTCTCGTTAATACGAGAGGGTGTTGCAGTTTAACCGCCGACCTTCTTCTTACTCATCGGTTGCTTCGCAACCGTTCGTAATACTACGCTTCGCTCCGTGGCGTTCGGCGCTGCGCGCCTCGGCTGAGCAGCAGGTCGGCGGTTCAGTCTGCCCGGTAGCCCCAAAGTAACGAAAACCCCGCCATAGTGGCGGGGTTCAAAAAAGATTAACCGATGAGATAGACAAAAAAACTCCGATGTTGTAGAATGGGAGAGAGTTCCGGTCAGTCAAAATAGAACAACATCGGAGGATATTATAATGTCGGATAAACAAGATAATACCACAAATAATTTAGCACATACGAAATCATGTAATACACCTTATGGGCGAGGAGGTAAAAGTGGAAAGGTTAGATAGAGTTATAATACTAAACGAAACAGAAGAGTTAAGTAAAAAGAATATTCACAAGGGGTATAGAGGCTTCTTGGTAGAGTATATAAGCGCAAGTAAAGAGTGGGTTGTATGCATACTCGATAACTATAATGATGGCGCTTATGCGGTGGTCAAAGTAGCGGAAAAAGATTTGGAACCGGGAAATCCGGCGACGGACGATCTGAAAAAAATATGGGAAAGAATAATAGCCAAGCCGGACTTTTACACTCATATGGAGCTACGAAAGCCGAAATTCCAAGAATATGACAAGGTAATGCTCATGGTAGATAAGCCTAAATATGCAAAAGCAGGGCTTAAAAAAGGCGATATAGGTTGCGTTATGTTTCCCTACGCCGTACTAAACGATTGGGGAGTATACTTCGCCGTAGAGGGTGCAGACGAAGATATATATTGCGACGTCGATATGGACGATATGGAAGTAGTCGATTGAACTTTACAAAAAATATTGTTTTAATAGTGGCAGTCTTTTCGTCCACCAAAGCCAAAAAGTAACGACCTCATATAGAGAGTCATTACTTTTTGTACGCCTAACGGCGCAAGTAAACCGCCGACCTTCTTCTTACTCATCGGTTGCCTCGCAACCGTTCGTAATACTCCGCTACGCTTCGTGGCGTTCGGCGCTGCGCGCCTCGGCTGAGCAGCAGGTCGGCGGTTCAAGTCCGCCCGGTAGCTCCAAAACACCCTCTCGTCAATGCGAGAGGGTGTTTCAAGTTTTAGCGCCGCTAAACACGGGATTTTCTACGGTAAATATCCAAATATGCGAGAAAATCGGGGGTCAAAAAAAGTACACGGAATAATCAGTTCCATGTATTTTTTATGGGTTTATTTTACACTTTTTTCGAAAAATGTCAATAGCTTTTGCCAATTTGGGCTTAAAATTATCCTCAAAATGTGCAATTTCTACCGTTATATGTCGTTTTTTCCGATATGTAATAATTTTTTTGTACATGGAACTGATTATTCCGTGTACAAAAAAAATAATCGGCGATCCCGAGAAACGGAGGTGATAAGATGTATAACGTGGCTGTTGTAGAGGACGAAGCGCGCGACGCGGAAATTTTAGGCGAAGTGCTGGACAGATACTCAAAAGAAGTCGGCGAATATTTTCAAGTAAAGTATTTCAATGACGGCTTATCTTTTCTGTACAATTACAAAGCGGTATACGACATCGTGTTTATGGACATAAAAATGCCGCACATTTCGGGTCTGGAAACGGCGAAGATATTGCGCAAGACCGACCCCAACGTCGTGCTGATCTTTGTGTCCAACCACTCAAAATACGCGATAAGCGCTTTCGGCGTTAACGCCTTCGACTATATCTTAAAACCGCTATTTTACAATTCTTTCAAGCAAACGCTTTTGCGCGCGCTGAAATATTTGGCAAGCATGGGACCGCGCGTGTTTTTGCCTACATCGGACGGGTACGTAGGATTCAAAGTCAGCGACATAAACTATATCGACGTTCAGGGGCATTACAGATTTTATCATACGACTCACGCCGTATATAAGAGTTACGGCAATTTGAAAGACATAGAAGGCGTTCTCCCGTTCGGATTTTTTTACAAGTGTCACAGAGGGTGTCTCGTAAACCTAAGAAACGTTACGAGCGTCGAAGGCGATTGCCTTGTTTTGGGCGAGGATAAATTACATGTGAGTCGGGCGCGGATAAAGGAGTTTGTGGATTTGTTGCAAAGACATTGATCGGCGGAGTCCGTTCGCTATTGTATATTGATACAATTCGCGCTACACGAACCGACGAATTTACGGCGTGAAATGCAATAAAAATGCATTTCGCGCCGAATTTTATTCAATCGACACCAAAAATCGTAATTTCGCTTTTCTTCAATTATAATACGCAGTAGACGGAGCGTTTCGGCTCCGAAAATTTTCAAAGGAGAAAGGAGAAAAGAAATGATGAAAAAGAAAAGACTCACATTTTTGTTGAGCTTGCTGCTGACGGTATGCTTGATTTTGGTTTTTGCACTCACCGGCTGCGGCACTGTCGGACCGCAGGGACCTGCCGGCCCGGAAGGCCCGCAGGGGCCGGAAGGACCTCCGGGCGGCGTGGCGACTTACGAGGACATCGACATAGACTCGCTTGACGCTGTTACCGAAACAAAGTATCAGGTCAAGACCATCACAAACGACGGTATGAAGAATATGTCATACAAGGATTACACTACCAGTGAAGAAATCGACAAGGCAGGAGAGGAGCTTGCGAGCAGGATAGCCGAGGAAGGCGACGTTCTTCTTAAAAATAAGAACAACGCGTTGCCGCTTGCAACGGGCTCGAAAATCACTGCTTTCGGTTACAGCATGGACCAGCTTTACTATCAGACCGACGTAAAGAAGGCGTTTGAAGTTGCCGGATACAGTGTAAACCCCTCCACGATAAATCTTTACAAGGCAAAGAAGGACGTGGGCGGCGTCGTCGGCAACGAGATAGCTATCGCAGATTATTCCAATTCGACGATCAGTACATACAGCTCGTATAACGACGCGGCGATCATTACTCTTCACCGTTACGGGCAAGAGGGTTCCGACCTTAAAACGCACGACGTTAAGGGACATGCCAACGCAAACGACCACTACTTGCAGTTGGAAGATAACGAGAAAGACCTTATCAAACACGTAAAGAAATATTTCGATAGGGTAATCGTTCTTATCAACTCCCCGAGCTCGGTACAGATCCCCGAACTTTCCGCCGATGATGGCGAATACTCCGTCGACGCGATAGTTTGGTTCGGACCTACAAGTAAAGATTCGATAAGTTCTCTCGGCAATATATTGAACGGAACCGCGAACCCTTCCGGCAGAACGAGCGATTTGTGGGAGAAAGACTTTACAAAAGCGCCTTATTGGACAAACGTAGGCGACCAATCGCAGAATATCGTAGACGGTGAAAGAAGCAACGCAATGCTTTACTATAACGGAGACAGAACCAACTTCTCGTCCATAGAATACAGAGAAGATATCTATCTCGGTTACAGATACTACGAGACCGGTTACGTCGACTACAACAAGGAAACGGAAGGAAAAGGCACGAAGTGGTACGACGATCAAGTGCAGTATCCTTTCGGCTACGGCCTCAGCTACACCACGTTCGATTGGGATGTTGTTCCTGCCGATATCACGACAAGACAGATCACCGCGCCGAACGAGTCCGTCACCATAAGAGTTAGGGTTAAGAACACGGGTAACGTTGCGGGCAAAGACGTAGTTCAGCTTTACTATGCCGCTCCTTACACCCAAGGCGGAATAGAAAAGTCCGCGGCAAACCTCGTCG
>CANQCB010000024.1 GCA_947589145.1 uncultured Clostridia bacterium
CGGACGAAACGGTCAAAGCGGCGGCGGACGGACTTGTCGAAGAGTTGGAAAAACTCGGCGTGGAAGTTTTGTACGACGATAGGCCTGTGCGCCCGGGCTTTATGTTCGCGGACGCCGACCTTTTCGGCATACCCCTTCGCGCGGTAGTGAGCCACAAGACCTGCGAACGCGGAGTGGTGGAAGTTTCCACTCGCGACAAAACGCTCAAAACGGAATTTCCGACGGGCGCGGCGGCGGAAGAAATAGCGAAACTCGTAAAAGAAATGTCCGAACAGTTCAGATAAACAAAGGAAAAGTATGTACAGATTATTCACATCAGAGAGCGTGACCGAAGGACACCCCGATAAAGTTTGCGACCTCATCGCCGACAGAATACTCGACGCGGCGATTGCAGGAGATAAAATGAGCCGCGTAGCCTGCGAAGTCAGCGCCGCGAACGGCTTTGTCCTCGTATACGGCGAAATGACGACCAAAAGCAAAATCGACATAGAAAAGATAGTCAGAGACACCGCGCGCGATATCGGGTATACGAAAGAGAACGGATTCGACGCCGACGGTGCGGAAGTCGTTATAAAGATAAACAGACAGTCCCCGGATATTTCCGGCGGCGTGACGAAGTCTTTGGAAAGGAGAGAGGGCGAAAAGGACGAGAACGACGTTCTCGGCGCGGGAGATCAGGGCATGATGTTCGGATATGCCTGCACGGAGACCGAAGAGCTCATGCCGCTTGCGATCAGCCTTTCGCACAAACTCGCAAAACGCCTCGCCGAAGTGCGCAAAAACGGCACGTTGCCATATCTCAGACCCGACGGGAAAGTGCAGGTAACCGTGGCGTACGACGGTGACAAACCCACGTTCGTCGATACCGTGGTAATATCCTCGCAGCACGACGAGGACGTCTCTCTCGAACGAATACAAGCCGACCTCATCAGGGAAGTCGCGCTCAAAGCGATAGACGAAAAGTGGATAAAGAACACGAAGTTCCTCATCAATCCGTCGGGCAGGTTCGTCGTCGGCGGACCCGAGGGCGACAGCGGACTGACGGGCAGAAAATTGATAGTGGATACATACGGCGGGGCAGTGCCGCACGGCGGCGGCGCATTCAGCGGCAAAGATCCCACGAAAGTGGACAGATCGGCGAGTTATTACGCGCGCTACGTTTGCAAAAACATGGTAGAGGCGGGCGCGGCGGACAGGTTGGAATTGCAAGTCGCTTACGCGATAGGCAAGGCGCGCCCCGTTTCTCTTTGCGTAAACTCGTTCGGCACCGCAAAGGTGAGCGACGAAAAGCTCCTCGAAATAGTGAAAGAGGTTTTCGACTTCCGCCCGAACGCGATAATAAACAATCTCGGACTTCGCGCCCCGATATACTCCCGCTCCACGGATTACGGACATTTCGGCAAACCCGATTTGCCTTGGGAGCAGACGGACAAAGTCGAAGAGATAAAAAAACTCTTGAAATAACAATATAAAATATTACGCAACCGATTTACAAAATTCCGAAAAGGTATTCCCAAGACGGTAAACGTGTGGTATAATATATTCGGTGGATGACCGCCGAGAGGGCGAGGTTTCGGAAAATGCGCAAAAAGATTGCAATTACCGTATTTCTTTTAGCGGCGATAACGCTGACGTTTTTCGTCGCCTTTTTGCTTTGCCCCGAACCGAATTTCGTCAACGCGGAAGGTTCGCCCGTCGCGGATCTGTTCACGGATTATACCGAGTGTCACGTAAATCCCGAATACGACTCAGACGCATTAAACGCGCTCAGACAGAGTTTGCTTTCCGATCCGAATTATTCGGAATACGAGCCGTATCTCGACCGCGCGGAGGACGTTCTGAACGGCAAAGTGCGGTTCGATCCGCGTCGCGAGTTTTCCACCGAGGACGGCTCGGAAAACGAGATAACGCAATACGGCGGTATACGTACGTATTGCAGGGCAACGCTGGGAATGTCGAGGTTCGGTTCGGACAGACAGCCGACGGGAATATACGGCATGGCGGGCGACGCGATCACGGTATACGTGGAAAGCGAAGGCGACGTCCTGCCCTCAATTTATTTCACTCAATTCGAAGGTTCGAGTTCGAGTTTCACGAGATTGCAGACATTATCAAAGGGCAGGAACGTATTGACGTTCCCGAACATGAAAAACGCGGCATACTCGAAAGAAGTGCCGCTCGGCGGCGCGATACACATATACAATCCTTATACCGAGGAGCAGCAACCGAGCGACGTAAAGATATATATCGAAGGCGGCGATTTTTACCCTCTGTTCAAGAAAAACGGAGATGAAACGGCGTACAAAAATCACCTTGCCGAATTTTGCGAAAGGGTAAGAAGCGATTCGAATATTCCGGACATGACCGAACTTGTCGCCGACCATTTATATTTTACCGTGTCCGCGAGCGCATGTTACCGCGAATACGTAACGAACGGGCACAGCGTAAACGACAACCTGCTCAGTTGGGATAACTATATGGTGGAATTGTTGGAGTTCGGCGGTGTGACTTTCGACGAAAACGACAAATACTACGACGAGAAAAACGAGCACATAAATTGCAATATACGCGACTCTCAAAACTACCCGGGCGGCGCGGCGTACGCAGGCTCGGATCATATCGGCATATACAAGGGCACTTCTTGGGAGAATATAGCCATATATGTCGGCGACGGAACGCAGGCGATGGCGCGGGATTGGGGTTTCGCGCACGAAATAGGGCACATGCTCGATACGAGTTTGCTCGAAATCGCCGAAACGACGAATAACATGTACTCGAAATATGCCGAGATGACTTTCAAAACGGGCGCGGTTGCGGAAAATCAGCCCACGCACGACCATTTCGCCGAGACTTTCGGCACTCTTTCAAACGACGACCGAGCGGCGGAATGCTTTTTCGACGACGAGTCCGAACGGTACAACTATTTTATATGGTGGTATCTCGAAGCGGCGTTCCCCGGGTTTTGGGGACGGTTGCAAAATCATTACAGATACGATTATCGCTTTTCGCAGATGACCACCGACGAGGTAATGGTATATTTTTCCTCACTCTCGACGGGCATAGACCTTTCCTATTATTTCCAACGTTGGGGATATAAGAAGTATGTTCGGCAAAATGCGTTCAACGCCGCGAACACGACGGAAGAATTCCGCAGCCTCATGCAAGCCGCCGTAAAAAACGGCGACATAGACGGCGAATACAAACCGAAACTTTGGTATGAGGACGGCGAAACTTACGAACGTCTGGCGAGAAAAAGTATATCCCTGACCGATGACGTCGACAGCCTTTATCACGGAACCGAGCCCTGCGAAATATTGAAAGTATCGGTCGGTCACACGGGCGTGCATACGATAAAACTTCGCGGTGAGGACGACGAGAGATTTCTCGGCTACGAGATCACCGAAGTCACGACGGGAAAAGTCGTCGGGTTCACTTTCGGCAATTTGTTTACCGACGAAACGAGTTACGCAACGTCCCCGATATATCGCGCCGTCGCATACGACATATATTTCCGCACCTCGGCGGAGAGCCCCGCGGCGTCGGCGCAATCGAGCGGGAAAGCGTGCAGGATAGACGACAGGTATTACGACACGTTCGCCGAAGCCGTGACGGCGGCAAATAACGGCGACACCGTATATTTACTCGACGACATAATCCAAGACGGGTGTTGGATACACGCGACGGGGCTGACCGTTACTCCCGACCCGAGCGTCGATTACGATATATGTTTTCTGCTCGGCGGCAGTTCGCCTTACGTTTGCAACGATATAAGTTTTATCGGGCGGGAGAACGCGAGGATAGTTTTCGACGCAAGCGGGAGAAGCCAAGCGGCGGCGATAATTCAGGCCATGAGCGGCGATTTTACCGCCGAATACGTCACGTTCAGCGGCGGATCGGACGTGAAAAGTTCGGGAATATACAGCATGGGAACGAATCGACTGACATGCCGTAATTGCCGCTTCGAAAATTGTCTGAATTACAACGGCGGCGCGGTATGGGTATTGACCGACTATACCGTTTCCGTTTTCGAGAATTGCGTTTTCGAAAAGAACAAAGCCGAACAGCGCAGCGGCAAAAACGGTTACGGCGGCGCGATATATACGAGCGGCGCGCAAACGACGGTAGACGGCTGTATTTTTAAGAATAACACGGCAAAACAGGGCGGCGCGATTTATAAAAAGTCGGGAAAATTGACGATAAATAATACCGAAATTGTTTCGACCGATACCGAGGCAGCGCTTTCACTGAACGGGGGAAGCACGAGCATACGTTCCGATTGCAGAATAAACGTAAAGATCGCGTCGTCGGAGACGTTGACGCTGACGGACGGAATTTTCCCGTCCGACGCGACTTTTCAATTCGACGTCGGAGCCGAGCCGTTGTTCGAAAGCGAGAATTTCGAGTTTACGCCCGAGCAGGCGAAAGAACTCGGGAAAAGCGTGTCGGGCGGCGTAAGGCTGACCGACGGCAAAATATATGCGGGCGAGACGGGCGAGTTCGACGTGACCTTCGGCGCGGACGGCGAAACGGTACATTGCTCGGCGGGCGTTCTCGAAATAGATTGGGAAAAGTTCGATACCGCCGACAAGTACGTATTGCGCTTTACCGACCGAAACGGCAACGCGTACGAGCGCGGCGAACCGATAACGGTAGACGGCGACCTTACTCTTACCGCGGAATATGCGGAAAAAGTCATCGTGACCCTGATACTCTCTGACGGAGAGCGCGAAGAGAAAATCGTCCCGGGCGAATACTATCTGCCGTATGAGGACGGAGTAATATTCTGGCGCGACGGCGCGACCCTTTACGTGCCGAACAGCCGCTTGAACATAGAGTCCGATTCGTCGTATTCGGCGGTGTATCGAGACAAGTTTTACGTGGAGTTCAGAGATAACGACGAAGTCGTTTTTCAAACGAATTGCGATCATAACGAGACCGTAATCGCGCCCGACCTTCCCGACGGCGAAAATTGGATATTCGACGGCCGCGTATACGTTGCGGGCAGAGGAATAAAAGTCGTCGGCGATATGATTTTCGAGGCGACGAACGCACGAGCGCCTTTGGACTTTTCGCTTTGCGACGTTTTGATTGACGGGGACGAACACGTTTACGACGGCGCCGAATTCCGTCCGTCCGTAACCGTGACTTACGACGGGCGGGCATTGACCCCTGACGTCGATTATACCGTGGCATACTTCGACAACGTAAACGCAGGCAGAGCGTTCGTCGTGATAACCGCGACGGGAGACGATTTCGTCGGTAAGACAACGTTATATTTCACCATTGAAAAAGCGCCCGAACCCCCGTTCGGGGACAGGGAAATCGACGTGCCGTCCGCCGCCGAAACGCTTTCCGACGTAACGCTTTCGAACGGTTGGGAGTGGACCGAACCCTCTCGGAAACTTACGGGCGGAACAATGACCGCAACGGCGGTTTACCGCGGCTCCGACAGCGACAACTACGAAAATACGACGATAACCGTTACTCTCAACGTTGAACCGAAGCCCGACCCGGATCCCGAGCCGGAACCGAGCCCCGAGCCGGAACCGAAACCCGAACCCGAGCCGGAACCCGAACCCGACCCCGACGAGGGCGACGAGGGTGACGAGGGCGATACATCCGATTCGAACACGGGAAGCGACGCGGAAGGGGCGGAGAATAATCCCCAAAAAGGCGAGACGAATATATGGGTCTGGCTGATCCCCGTAATCGCCGCCGCGGCGGTCGGTACGGCAACGATATTTGCAACGATATTCATAGTTATAAGAAAACGTAACAACTCCGCAAAAAAGAGAAAATAACGAGACCGTGAAAAATACCGCAAGCCGAATACGCTTGCGGTATTTTATTATGAAATATTATTCCATGTTCGCAATTTGCTTTATTTTTCGATAAGTACGCCCGAATAGAGCAGGTCGGTAAACAACTTGCGGCTGTTATTGACGAAATCCTCTTTATTATAAGGCGAATTGCCTTCGAGCCAGGCGAGTACGAGGTCGGAAAAGCCGCCCGTAAAAAAGGTCGATATGACGCGCACGTCATATTTCGGCTTTTGTCCTTCGGTAATGCGTATGACGAGAGCCTCTACCAATTTTTCTATACTTGACTTTATGATCACGCTTGCGAGCGAATTGTTCCCGCTTGCGAGTGTGAGAATGATATTTTTCTTGTCGATACATTCGTCCAGCACGTCGCTGAAAAAGGTAGTCAGCATGGAGACGGCGTCGCCCTTCGATTCCGAGATTTTGGCAACGCTTTTTCGGTAAATATCCAACGCGATCGAGCGAAGGCAGTCGTCTATCAGCGCATACTTGTCCGAATAATGCTTATAAAACGTCATTTTGTTGATCATGGCGCGTTCGCAAATATCCCCGACGGTGATTTTCTCAAACGGTCTTTCGTTGAGCAGCGACAGCAAACCGTTGCGAAGATCCCTCTTGCTTTTCAATACTCTTACGTCCTCTTTTTCCATAAAAACCACACATTTTCGCGCGTTCGTATTATTATCCCGACGCCTTCGGAAATTCATACTATCCCAAGGCATTGACAACAAATACAAAATAACATATTATAATACAAAAGTCAATATTTTTGTACAGTTGTATAGATAACTATACCGAAATCTATACCGAAATAACGGAGCGGATATGCGCAAAATAGCGGAATTCGTCGTAAAATATCGGCGAATGGTATACATAATATTCATAATAATCGGCATACTTTGCGCAATCGGCATGACGCAGGTCAAGATAGAATATGAGATCACGGCATATCTGCCGCAGGATACCGACACGCGAAAGGCGATCGACATAATGGACGAGGAGTTTACCACCTACGGCTCGACGCTGCTCATCGTGCGGAACGTATCTCTCGACGACGCATATCGTCTTGCCGATGAAATAAGGGATATCGACGGGGTCAAAGAACTGCCTTTCGAGAACACGCGAGACTATTACAACGAGTCCTGCGCGCTTTTTAACATTACTTTCGAGGGCGACGACGAGGACGAAAGATCCGTCGCCGCAAACGATTCGGTAATGGAAGCCCTCGACGGATACGATTCGTTGGTGGCAAGTCCGCTCGTGGACGACTATGCGGAGAGACTGCGCAAGGACGTGAACTTCGTGCTGATACTTGCGGTTGCCGTCATAATTCTCGTACTTTGCTTGACTTCGCGGAGTTTTGCCGAAGTTCCCATATTCCTGATAGTGTTCGGAATGTCCGCGCTTCTCAATATGGGCACCAACTTTTTCTTCGGCACGATATCGTTCATATCCAACTCTGTGTGCGTGATATTGCAACTTGCGCTTGCGATCGATTATGCGATAATACTTTCTCACCGTTTTGACGAGGAAAAGGAGAAGAACGGGGGAAACGCGCGTGAGGCGATCGTAAACGCTCTCTCCAAAGCGATACCCGAAATAGCGAGTTCTTCACTCACCACAATAGCGGGGTTGCTTGCGCTCACGACCATGTCGTTGCGGTTGGGCGCCGACCTCGGGCTTGTGCTTGCGAAAAGCATAGTGTGCAGCATGGTGACGGTATTCTTCCTTATGCCGGGGCTGCTATTGCTGTTCAATAAGGCGATAAACAAGACCGCGCACCGAAATTTGATACCGAAGATTTCCGTAATAGGAAAATTCGCGGTCAAAGCGCGATATTTTATCCTGCCGCTGTTTATTGCGTTGGCGGGCGGTTGCGCATACCTATCGTTCCAAACCGACTACGTATACGATCAGGACTCCATCGATACGTCGAAACCCACCGAAGCCATGTTGGCGAACGAGGAGATAAACAGGGTTTTCGGTTATAAGAATCAATTCGTCATACTTGCGCCGCAGGGCGATTATGACGAGCAGCGGCACATACTCGATATGGTGGGCGCGCATGATATGATAACGACGTCGCTCGGCATTGCCAACGTGGAGATAACGTCGAACGGAGTCACGTACTCTCTCACCGACAGACTGAATTACAAAGAATTTGCGCGATTTATCGGCGCGGACGAAAACACTTCGAGTACGATTTTCTCGGCGTACGCGGCATTTTCCAAGGACGACATAATGGACAGCATGGCGGAAGTCGGAGTGTTTGAAGCGGACAGGGATATATACAAAATATCTCTTCTCGACCTGTGCGACTGCGTTTTCGATCATGACGATTTCGTATACGCCTATCTTCACGGCGCAAACGACGAGGACGCGCTCGATTCCTACGTCGATCTGCGCGATACGGTGCGCGACGCCGAGGCGCAACTCGTCGGCGAGAATTATTCGCGCATGCTCTTTAACATAGACGGAAGCACGGAAAGCGAAGAGACTTTCGCGTTGCTGAGAGAACTTATCACCGAAGTAAAAGGGTATTGCCCGGGCGCTATATTCGCGGGCAGTTCCATGAGCGCGTACGACCTCAACGAATCGTTCTCCCGAGATAATCTCATGGTGAGCCTTATCACGGTGGCTTTCGTGTTCGTCATTCTCATGTTTACGTTCAGGTCGTGGGGATTGCCGTTGCTTCTCACGCTCACCATACAGAGCGCGATATTCATAAACTTCGCGTTCTACTTCATATCCGGCACAAACCTCTTCTTCCTTATCTATATGATAGTAAGTTCCATACAAATGGGCGCGACGATAGACTACGCGATAGTCCTGACCAACCGCTTCAAAGCATTGAAACAGAGTTTGGATAAAAAGACCGCGGTGGTAGAAGCCGTCAACGAATCTCTCCCGACGATAATAACGTCGGGCACGATAATGGCGGTGGCGAGTTTCCTTATAGGCGGAGTGGTGAGCGACCCTCTCATTTCCACAATGGGAATGTGCCTCGGGCGCGGCGTGGTCATCTCCATACTATGCGTAATGTTCGCTTTGCCCGCGCTTTTGTACATATTCGATAAACCGTTAAGCAAAACGCAATTCGCGAAAAAAGAACGCACGGTCAGCGAGCGGAAGAGGAAAAAAGAAAAGAAACGCGCGAGGGAAGAGGCGTTGGAGAAATTGCTCGACGGCATTGCGGCAGGGGAAATAAGCGTTTCCCGACCGCCCGACGGCGGGACGGAGCAAATACCGACGGAGCAAATATCGACAGAGCTATGCGACGGCACACTGAAAACCAATGACGAAAAGGAGGACGGCAATGAAAGCCAAGAGTAAAATAACGATAATAATACTTGTGTTTTCGCTTATTGCGGCATGCGCGGGCATATCGACGGTCGCCGCCTCGGAAGAGTCGTTTTACGTTTGTTTCAGCTCGGAAAACTACGCCGTTCGCAACGCAAACCGCATGACGGAGACCGACGGCGGTTATATCCTCGAAGACGTAACTCTGTCCCCGTCAACGGGCTTTTACGTCACCGATAACGCGGGAACGAGGTATATGGGGTCGGATAACGACGATCTTCATACCGACGAAAACGGCTCATATTCTTATGATATTTTCTTCGCGCCGAGCGGAGAGTTGCCCGAGGGCTGGGAAGAAACGGGTTGTCGCGTATCCTACCGTTTTCACATTCCCGCGAGTTATGAAGTGACGATAGCGGGCGAGTCTACGCCCCTCGAATACAACCCTTATTTCACCGATTATGACAGGTATCACATCTCGTGCGTGCATATCGAGGGCGGACAAACGGTTTCATACGGCGAAGAAAGTCATACCGTATCGACGGACGGGTATTATCGCATACTTTTCACGCCGGGCGAGACCGTTCTCGGCAACGCATATAAGTATAACGATCGCGGCGAATACGGCAGCGGCGACGGCTATGAGTATAATCTGTACGTTGAGGACGCGCCGAGATATTACGCGGCGATAGTCGGCGGCGCGGTCACCGACAGCGAAACGGAGATAAACGGAGAGCCGTCGTATCTTTTGACGCGCGACGAGAGCGCGACGTCGAGCAGTCGGTATAAGAGCGAACCGTTGTTCGTGAACGACCGCGACGCCGTGCTTAAATATCGCATATACGAGGAATCGGTTGTCGGTTACCGTTTGATCGACGACGACAACGACCCCGACACGGAGATATCCGATCTGGAAATTGCCGACGCGGGCTGGTATACGCTTAACTTCACGGACGGCGGCGCGAACTTTTTGACGACCGCGGAATATGACGAAAGGGATTTCGGCGGTTATTACGCGGCAGGCGAGTTCAATAACTATTGCTACACCGAAAACGGCGGACTTTCCCTCGACGGCGATTATCTTTTCAAACAGGTGGAGATCGGCGACGCGGATTACACCGAGGACTATTTGCAATATATCCTTTACATAGACGTTACGAAAGAAGAAGCGAAGGACGGCTTGGAACTCTATATCACCGACGGCAAGACGAAATATCGCGACGGACTTTCTTACATAAGACTGAACGCCGAGGGCAGATATAAATTCCTCTTTTCCGAAGAGCACAACTACGGCAGAGGCAGGAATTATCGCTTTACCCTCGAAACGGGGAGAGAGGAACGCGAAATCGTGATCTCCACCGCGGAAGAATACAACGCCTTTGCCGCGGAGTGCAATCGCAACGCGGACTATTCGCGCGGCACGATCGTACGCATAAAGAACGACATTGACTTTGACGGCGAGATAACGCAAATAAAGACCTTCGGCGGAACGGTCGAGGGCGGCTATCACACCTTGAAAAATATCAAAATCTCCTCGGACGCGGACAGGACGGGACTGATCGGACTTCTCACGCAATACGGCTCGGTTTTGCGGCTTAACGTGGAAATAACGATAGACGCGAAAAATTCCGATTATGTCGGCGTAATATGCGAAAACTACGGGCTTGTCGGTGAAGTCACGGTAAGCGGAAGCATATCCGGCGGCAATTACGTCGGCGGCGTCGTCGCACACAACGGCTATGCGGCGGCAAACGCAGGCGACGTCGTGACTGATTCGGACAATAATAACGTCGTGGGCGAAGTTCGGGATTGCGTAAACAAGTCGGCTGTTCGCGGCGTAAGTTTTGCGGGCGGCATAGTCGGGTATAACGGCGGCGAAATCGAGGGCTGCGAAAACCGCGGAAGAATAAACGGAGACGCTTTCCGATCGTCGGATAACGTCCTCGGCGTCGGCGGTGTAAGCGGCTTCTCTTACGGAAAGATCACGGACTGCACCAATAACGGCGTCGTCGGCGGCGTCGGCAGAGGCGTCGGCGGTATAAGCGGCATATGCACGGGCGAGATATATTTTTCCGCAAACAAGGCGAACGTTGTCGGCAGCCGAAACGTCGGCGGAATCGCGGGCTATTACGGCAACAGCGGCTATACTAACTCGGATAACGGTTCGGGTACGGGCAGCGCGGGCAACGTCGGCGGCACGGGTACGGGCGTCGGCACGGGCGGCGGATCGAGCGAAACGCAACTGCCCGTCGGCAGACATTTCATTCTCTTATATGACCTCAATTTCGGCGGAGTGGAAGCGGAAAGGAATGTCGGCGGAATAGTGGGTTATACGCAGACCAACGGTTTACTCGTGAGGGCTTGCGCGTCCGACGGCGAAATAAGCGCCACGGCAGGCTCATACGCAGGCGGCGTGTGCGGCTACGCAACAGCTCGGGTGCAGAATTGCCTCGGCATGGGGATCGTTTCGGCGAAAGGTCTCAACGGCGGGCTGTACGTCGGCGGCGTGTGCGGCTACGGCGAGAATATCTCATATTCCATGTCGTCTGCAATCGTCGACGGTACCGATTACGTGGGAGGCATTTGCGGCAATCACGTCGGCACTCTCGTCGGGTCGTATTCCAACGTCCTTCTCGTTGCAAGCGAGGACGCCGTGCATACGGGCGGAATATGCGGAGATACGTCGGCGTACGACGCGGCTTCCGACATATTCACAAACTTCGAATATAACTACTTCGTGGGCGAGGATATCGGCGGTATCGACGGAGAGACTTACGGCAACTTATACGACGACGCGGCTCGTCGGGTGACTGCGGAAGAATTGTCGTCCTGCGGTGCGCTTTCTCCCGTCCTCGGAGACGGCTTTGACAGCGAGCAATGGTTGGGCGGCAAAGAGCGGAGTTATCCCGTATCGAGGGCTTTCCAAGAAAAAGTCGTCTGCGACGAATTCGGCGACGACACGGCTTACGACGCACTGTTCGTTGCGCATACGGGCGAACTTTCCGATATGTCGGAGAGCGGCGCGCGCATAAGTTACAACGTGGTGTTCAAAGAATGGAATCCGGATAACGGCGACCTTTACGACCCCGATATCCGGTATGATAATTTCGAAACGGTTTCGACCGTGCGTTATTTCGGCGATACGCTTGCCGCTCCGTCCTTCGTATACGCGGAGGAAGAAGACGGCAGGTGGGTAACTCACGGAGATAAAGCGGACTACTTCGCATATTACGATTTGCCGGAAGAGATAACGTCGAACGTCATAATATACGCGGCTTACGACGAGGTGCAGACCACGCTGACCTGCGACGGAGCGTTTCTCGAAGGTCGCTTCGGCTCGAATGCGACGGCGGAACTCGTCAAAGTCGGCGAGTATTATACGGTAACGGTGACGGGAGAGGTTACCGAGCCGCTCACGCTCAAATTCCGAGTGGGCGGCAATGCGGATAAATACAGAATAATGGCGGTAACGGACGGCGAGGAAAGGGAAATAGAATCGACGGTCAGCGGCGAATATCTCGCCTTCGAATACTCGCTCGGCACTTTGTTCCGAGTCGAACAAAAATCGGGCGGATTGCCGGGTTGGGCGATAGGGCTCATCTTCGGCTTTGTCGGCGCGGCGGTTGTGGGAACAGCGTGGCTGATAATATTCCTCACCAAACGCCGCAAAAAGCATAGTGAATCGAAGTAGTCCGAAAAAACATAGAAAATCAACGTAGTATAAAAAAACGTAAAAATCAACGTAATTCGAAAAAACAGGTAAAACGTAAAGGCGCGCTGCCAAAATGACGGCGTGCCTTTACGCTATAATAATTTATGTAATTCGAACCGAGTGAATGAGAGTGCGCTTATTGCACGGAGCGGTTTGTTTTGTCGTTGGGCTTGCTGCCGTCTCATAAAATGCGAGGCAAGGAAAGAACGGTGATAGGCGCGCAAAAAGTTGCGTAACCGCGGGCGAGGTGTTATAATAGCGGTATGGCGGTAATAACGGGAACGGTTGTGGAAATACGGTTTCGCAACGAGGAAAACGGATACACGATAGCGACGGTGGAAACCGACTTGCAGCCTTTTACGGTTGTGGGCATTTTTCCGCTCGTTTCCGAGGGCAGTTTCGTGCGTTGCGAGGGGCAATTCGTCAATCACTCTCGGTTCGGCCGTCAGCTGAAAGCGGAGTCGGTTTGTCTCGAACAGCCGAACACCGTATACGGAATGGTGCGTTTCCTCGGCAGCGGCATGATAAAAGGAATAGGGGAAAAGCGAGCCGCCGCGATCGTGGAAAAATTCGGGAAAGATACGTTTGCGGTGATAGAAAGCGCTCCCGAACGCCTGACGGAAATCAGGGGCATATCGCGTTCCATGGCAAAGGATATAGCGGACGCATACGGCGAGGTCAAGGCGGCTTCCGAGGCAATGACCTTTCTGATGGGGCACGGCATAACGTCGGGACTTGCGCTTAAAATATTCAACGAATACGGCAAAGCGACGATCGCCACCGTTTCCTTCAACCCGTATCAAATAATAGAGGACATAAGCGGCGTTGGCTTTCTCACCGCCGACAGGGTGGCAAAGAACCTCGGTATAAGCCCGACGAGCAACTTCCGCATACGCGCCGCGCTCATATACGCTTTGGGAGAAGCGGCGGAGCGCACGGGCAACACCCTTCTTCTTCGTCCCGAACTCGAAGAAGAGACGGCGCGGCTTCTCAAAATAGACGGAGCGGAACTCATTTCGGACAATCTCGACGAACTTATATTGCAGAGAAAACTTCGGGAAGTGGACTACGACGGCGAACGGGGCGTGATGACGGCAAGTCTTTACAGATGCGAGAATCGCGCCGCGGTAAAGATCTGCCGTATGATAGAAAGTACCGACAGGTCGCTGCCCGATTGCGCGGACGAAATAGCCGAGTTCGAAAGAATAGAAAACGTGACCTTTCATTCCGAACAGCGTAACGCGATAACGAGCGCGATACAAAGCGGCGTTTCCGTCATAACGGGCGGTCCGGGAACGGGAAAGACGACGATAGTGCGCTGCATATTGCGGCTTTTGACCAATCACGGTCTGACCGTAAAACTCATGGCGCCGACGGGAAGGGCGGCAAAACGGCTGAGCGAAAGCACGGGTCAGGACGCCTCCACCGTTCACCGCGCGCTTCTTGCCGACGACGATGACGCCGTGGGGCTCAATGCCGACGCCGTGATAGTGGACGAGTTCTCCATGGTGGACGCCGTGTTGTTTTCCGCATTGTCGGAACGGCTTCGCGACGAGGCGAAACTTATCATCGTGGGCGACTCCGACCAACTTCCCAGCGTGGGCGCGGGCAACGTGCTTGCGGACATAATAAACAGCGGCGTCGTTCCGGTGTCCCGCCTTACGCACATATACCGTCAGGACGAAAGAAGTAACATAGTCGTGAACGCGCACAAAATAAACAACGGCGAATATCCCGACCGTCACGGCGGAGACTTCTTCTTCATAAGGAGCGACAACGCGGCGGACATGGCGAGGACGACGGTGGATCTCGTAACGAAAAGGCTTCCGAAATATCTCGACTGCAAACCGCAAAAAATTCAGGTGCTTTGTCCGATGAAGGGCGGGGACGCGGGTTGCGTAAATATAAACAAACTCCTTCGCGCCGAACTTCTCTCCTCAACCGAAAACGAAATCACGGTGGGCGACTACGCGTTTGCCGCAGGCGACAAAGTCATGCACGTCGTGAACAACTACAACCTCGTCTGGACAAAGGATTTCCGCGAGGGGCGGGGCGTGTTCAACGGCGACATGGGTACGGTCACGGAAGTGAGAAGATCCTCGGGCGAGATCCTCGTCGAGTTCGAGGACGGCAGGAACGCGACGTACTCGGGCGAGGATAAGGCGCAACTCATGCCGGCATACGCCATCACCGTACACAAAAGTCAGGGCAGCGAATACGAGGGCGTAGTCATTCCCATAAGCGGAAATATGCCGCTGATCATGACGCGCAATCTTTTGTATACGGCGATAACGCGCGCGAAAAACCTTGCCGTGATCGTGGGGACGGAAGAATCCGTGCGCAGAATGGTGCGCAACAATTTCGTTCAAAAGCGTTTTTCCAAGCTCAAAGATTTTTTGATCGAGAACGAGCGCAAAATGTCCGTTCTCTACGCGCAAAACGACGAAAATGACGATTAAAACGTTTGAGGTTTTCGAGACAATGTTATATAATCTAATTATGAGAGCGAAAGGAGGCAAAGCATGACGGATATAGAAATTGCGAATTCCGCGAAATTAAAACCGATAGGCGAGATTGCGGCGAAACTCGGCATAACCGATGACCTGCTCGAATGTTACGGAAAGTACAAGGCGAAAGTCTCGGGCAAAGGCAAAAAACACGGAAAGGTGGTTCTTGTAACCGCGATCAACCCCACCCCCGCGGGCGAGGGAAAGACGACGGTGTCGATAGGGCTTGCCGACGGAATGGCAAAACTCGGGAAGAACGTCTGTCTTGCCCTTCGCGAACCCTCTCTCGGCCCCGTTTTCGGGATAAAGGGCGGCGCGACGGGCGGCGGATATGCGCAGGTTGCGCCTATGGAAGATATCAATCTTCATTTTACGGGCGATTTTCACGCGATCACGACGGCGAACAACCTGCTCTCGTCGATAATAGACACTCATATTTTCCAAGGCAACG
>CANQCB010000025.1 GCA_947589145.1 uncultured Clostridia bacterium
TCCCCCCTACCTTAGATTAAAGAAAGAATGCTGGCGTAGGACCTCATACGCCGCCACCGCCACGCTATTTGACAGGTTGAGACAGCGGAGTTCGTCGCGCATGGGGATACGGACGGCGCGGTCGAAATTGGCGTATATGAGCGGCTCGGGAAGACCTTTGGTCTCTTTGCCGAAAACGAGAAAAGCGTCGCTCGGATATTGCACTTCGTGATAATTCTTTTCCGCTTTCGTGGTAAAATAGTAAAATTTTTCCTTGCCCTCGCGCGCGACAAGTTTTTCAAGGGTTTCTACCCTCTCGATACGGACTTTGTCCCAATAGTCGAGTCCTGCGCGTTTTACGCGGGATTCGGTGATTTCAAAGCCGAGTTTGCCGACAAGATAAAGCGGCATTCCCGTGCATGCGCAAGTGCGCGAAATGTTGCCCGTATTCGCGGGAATTTCGGGCTCGACAAGCACTATGGATATCATGGCTCGCCTCCCACTCTATGCCGCGCGAAGGTCAGGTTCTTTATGTATTCGAGGTCGTAGTCGCTTGTGCTGAAAGCGGAGTGCGTGAGCGCGTAAGTCAGCAGCGAAATGCACACGCCGTGAGATACGACGAGTACGGTTTTGCCGTCGTAACGCTCGGATATATCTTCGATGAAGGAGCGGGCGCGCGAAAAAACGTCGGCAATCGGCTCGGCGTTTTTTACGTCCCTCATTTCATAAAAAAGTTTGTTGTGATCGGCAAGTCCGATTTCGGCGTAAGTCTTTCCGTCGTATTCGCCGAAGTCGCGTTCGATGAGGCGGCCGTCGGTATGTATTTCCAAGTTTCTGCCCTCGGTGAGAAGTCGGGCGGTTTGCACGGCGCGGATCAGCGGCGACGAAAAGACTTCGTCTATTCTCATGTCTTGCATATTCTCCGCCGCTTTTCGCACTTCGGGTATGCTATCGGCGGAGAGAGGAATGTCGCTCCTGCCCTGTATTCTGCCCGCATTATTCCAATCGGTCTTTGCATGTCTGACAAATATAAATTCGGTCATGCAAACATTATATCACTTTCCCCGTCATTTTGCAATTATTCTGAACGCAAGTACGGACATATCGTCCTTTTTCCCCTGTCGCGCCGCCGCGGCAAGCACGCCGTCGGCGAGTTTTTGTACGTTGGCGGTGGGCTGCGACGCAATCACTTCGGGAAGATTGGGGAGCGCGTCCGACACCCCGTCCGTGATGATGATAACGATATCCCCCACTCCGAGTTTCTTTTCGGCAAGCGCGTACGACGCGGTTTCAAGCGCTCCGACGGGGAGCGACGAACCGTCTATTTTTATGATACTGTCGTCGCGCAAAATGAAAGTCGACGGCGAACCTGCCTTTATTATGTCGGCGTCGCCCGTTTGCAGGTCTATCGAGATTATATCCATGGCGGAAAACTCTTCGCCCACTCTCGACGAGAGAAATGCGTTGACGGACGACACGCCGTCCCTTGCGTCAAAGCCCGCTCTGTAATGACTTTCCAACAGCGACAACGTCGTTTGGGAGAGTTGCGCCGCGCCCATGCCCGTACCGCTTCCGTCGCAAAGGGAAAGCATGGCGCGATTGCCCGATATGGTGACGGAATATGAGTCGCCGCACGCCGTACCGCTTTTCGGAGATTGCGACACGGCGTAAATTATATCGAAAAGCGGCGCGGGCGAAAACGAAGCCGCCGTCCAACCCGGCGCAAGGCTGTCTATTCTGTCCAACCTGACGCCGCCCACCGCGCTGCTCAACGCCTTTTCCGCTTTTTCCGCCGTGACGTCGCTCGGAATAAGCGCGACGCCGCTCTTGCTTCCCGTTACGAGCGCTCCGCCGCAAGCTACGCCGTATTCGGGCAGGTCGCGCGCGAGTTTTTCGGAAAGTTCGGGGTCGTAACGATACTCCGCCGTTACGCTTTTCGCTATTTGAGAAATCAGCCGTCGAAGCGAATCCAGCCTGCTCGCGTAACTCCGTGCCGATTGCGTTTCCTTTTCCCCTCTTCCGAGCATGGCGTTCAGACGTCCGCGCACTTCGTTCGCCTGCCGAAGAATATTTCCGCCGTTCGGACAGGGCAGGTCGAGTATGCGCGAGCCGAGGAGATTTCCGCCCGTGCAAAAATTCTCGGCAAGATATCGCATATCCTTTTCCACCGCGCAAGACTCATGGCGCGGACACTCGGAACAAGTGGCAAGTATGCTCGACGACAGGCATTCCGCCGCGCCTTTTTTGTTCCCGTAATCCGACAAAAGCAACGAACTCATTTCCCCGAGCGCTTCTCCCGTGCGCACCAGCCTTTCGGGGAGTTTTCTTCCCATTCCCGCCGCGGCGACAGCGTAAGTCAGCCGCTCGGTGGGTTTGAAGAACGCGCGCACGCCGTTGATCACGCGCTTGGGCAGAACCGCGAAAATCAACGCGCCCGAGGAGACGGATATTATTTGCCAGAGCTGCGCCTCGGTTACGTTTCCGAAAAAGCACGTCGTCGCCCACCCTATCACGAGCGCCATGCTCGGCAGCGGTCGCATGCCGACAGAGAGCAGGCTCGCGCAAAACGCGGATATGCAAAAAGCGGAAAACAACGCAAAATCGACGACGGGCAAAAAGCTGCCGATCCCGACGAGAATGCCGCAAATAAGCGCGCTCGCGCCGCCCCTGCACTTCCCCGCAAAGAGAACGAACAGCGCAAAGCAAAGTTGCACTATCGGAAACGAGGCTATGTATACGGTCGATAAGCCGTCGAAAAATATTATGCAAAACGTGCCCAGCCCGGCGTAGCCGTAAACAGTCGGGCGGACGAAATTACCGCTCGCAAGCAGTGGCGCGGCGAACATAACGAGAACGCCGCACACCGTGCCTATGACGGCGGAGAGCAAGGCGTACAGCCACGCAACGCCGAACAGCCAAAGCATAACGCCGTACAGAGAGGGTTGCACGCATAAGTTTATTATGTATCTCCATAATTTTTTGCGCTTTACCGTCGGAATGTAACGAATGCCGAGATTGATTATTATTCCGACCGCACCCATCGCCGCGCCCATCGCGAACGCGGGCAGAGACAGTCCCACCAGAGCCGTCGCCGCTATGAAGTATACCGACGCAAGCGGCAAGCCGCCCGAAAGCAATATCCCCAAATGCGTGGCAAAGCCGAAGGGCGTCATGCCCATAAATTCCGCGTTGCAGGACACTATCAAAAACGCCACGGTCAGTCCGTGCACTATTATGATTTTTACCGTTCTTCTGTTCATGGCTTTTTATTTTAGCAAACACGAACGGAGATTTTATGCTATTATTTGCCGAGATTTCGGGGAGATTGTAAATTCACGGACTCTTTTCGCAATGAAAAAGCGGCGTCGCCGCCGCTTTTCGGGTTATTTCAACGCGTTCTTGATGATATCATAGAGTAGCGTTCCGGAGTTAAAGTCGGTTTTCTGCGCCCAACTCGTACTGACGCCTCTGAAAATATCTTTGATATCGTAAACGGAAGTCTTATTGAGATTAAGCTCACCCTTTCTCGCCGAGGTGTAGTAAATTCCCCAGCCGCCCATTTTGTAATTTACTTTATACGTCCAAGACGTCCAATGCCAGCCGTTGTCGGCAAACAGTTGCAAAGTATATTTCCAAAAATCCTCGTTCCCGTAGCAAGTAAACTCGCCCATATAAAGAGGCACGCCGAAATTCTTGTTTTTCAAATCGTCTATGCGTTCATTCATTTTGGATTTGAGCGTTTCGAAATCCCCTTCATCGCCGACGTAGTGGTGGAAGGAATACATACAATTTTCCCAGCCGTACTCGGAAGGGCGCGGAAGGCTGTCGCCCGTCCAACAGGACTCGAATATGACGATACGGTTGCCGTCGCCCTCGCGTATCGCGTCGTAGAGTTCGTCGTAGAAATCCCATTGCGTTTTGTTCGTCCATCCGCCCTTTATGCCCGGTTCGTTCAGAATATCGAACGCCGCGACCGCAGGATTGTCTCTATAATGCTCGGACAGCGCTTTCCAGAGTTTTACGGTTTTTGCCTTGTTTTCTTGGTTTTGATAGAAGTCCACGTCGCCTTCGTCGTCTATAACTTCGCCGCTGTGGTCCTGCCCGTTTTGAGAACCGTATGCGCCGTGAAGATCGATAATGGTGTATATGCCGTATTTTGCCGCGCCTCTTACGAAGTCATCCAACACGGAGAAGTCGTATTCCCCGTCAATGTCCACGTTCATATAAGTGAAAGGCAATCTTATCGCGGTCATACCCATATCCGCGCAATTCGCAAAATCCCGATCGCTCCAAAAATAACTTTGATAGTATGCCCAAAGATCGCGCATGGTTTCCTTTCCGAAACGTGCGGTCAATATGTCCGACGCGGTCTTATAGTCTTTATATCCGATAACCGTCATCCATTCCTCGGTAACGAGGTAGCCGCCCGCGTTCGTACCGCGAAGCATGACCTCTTCGCCGCTCCCGTAATTTTTCTTCACGGAAGCGCCGTCCACTTTCAAATAATCGCTTTGAGAGAAGCGGCTCGGCGCGCTCTCTACCGAGATTTGCATTATGTAAGTAGAGTTACTCCACCACGCCTTGTCCGACTTCAATCTGTAAATCTTATCGTCGTCGGTTGCCGAAGTCTCTATGATATAAGGATTATTGTTTGACGCCACGTCATGAGAATTGCCGTCTACAAACAGGTGTATGGAATAATATTCTCCGTCCTTGTTTGCCGGTAAATCGCTTATGTCCGTTTTTACCCTGTACGTGTTACCGTCCAACGCGGTCGTAACGGGGTTTTTATATTTCGTATACTCGCCGGCTTGCAGCTGCACGTCCAGATCGAAAGCGTCTGCCGCGTAGCCCGAAAAAGTGCCTGATACGGTGAGATAGACGCGCCCGTCTTTTCCCGCTCTCACCGACGTGCCGGACATATCGATATCGAGCGACTTCGTTTGCACGTTCGAGTAACTGACCGCTATTCCCTCGTAATATTCCCATTTGTATTCGCGATTGCCGTAGGTATACTTTTCGGCGGCGTTATAGCCCTTGTATTCGACTTTTTCCATTGCGCCGCCGTTTACCGATATCATCAGATAATACCAATTCCCCGGCGCCGACGTGAGCTGCGCAAGACCGATATTGACGGTAAAGCTGCGGTCTGCGCCGATAGTTGCCGTCGCTTTATACGTATCCGTTTTTTCGTTTGCGTCGTAAAGATACGCCGTCAGCGTTTTTACTCCGCCGCCCGCCTTGCCTTTGAACACAAGGTTAGCTCCGTCGAACTTTACTTCGCTCGCGGTTACGTCGGTACTGTTATCAACGGGCGGAAGTTCTTCCCATTGCGCCGTGAAAGTGACGTTATGCGCCGGCATCGTGAACGTCGCGCCCGCTTGGTATGTCGCGGCGCCGTCGCTCCAAGAAGTGAACGTGTAATTTTCGCGAACGAACGTCGAAGAGGGCTTCAAGGTCACCTTATCTCCCTCTCGGTAGCTTTCCGCGCTCGGCAACTCGCCGTTTGCGTCCTCCGCTCCGCGCGCGTAGGTTACGGTATATTCCTTGTTATCTCCGTTGCCGCCGTTACCTCCGCCCCCCGTCGTCGTTGTTGTCGTCGAAGCATGCCGTCGCCGCAAAAGCGAAACAAAACGTGACGATCAATATCAGACAGACAATAAAAATACGTTTGTTTTTCGTTCTCAAAATATCATCCTCGCGCCCTTTTTTCCGTGCTTATTTTAGCACTCTTTGCGTTTCCCGTCAACAAAAATCGTCGTTTACGAAAAGGACGAAGCGTCCGCGTTCTCCTCGCCCGCCGCTTTTCGGAACGACCGGGCAGGGGTCGATTTATTTACGAGGGTGCGGCTGTTATCCGACCGTTATTTATACGACCGAGATGACGGTGTCGTATTTTATCGACACCTCGTTTAAGTCGCCCGACCAAGCGTTGTACATTTTGGCGTCGGCGCGGTAGAGATACGTTTTATAGCCGAGGAAGTCGTCGGTGCGCGACATTTCGGCGGTGACTTTTATTTCGTCCGATACGGTTTTTTTGTAGGATCCTTCTATTTCCGACATGACGTCGTCCAAAGACATGCCCTGTTCCACGACGTACAGCACGGCGTATCTGTCAACGAGGCGGAGCCGCGCTTCGACGCTGAGCGTTATTGACGGGCCGTGATCGAAAGCGGCGTCTATGCTCGATTTTTTCTTTTCGATTATGGCGCGAACGGTGAATTTTTCGCCTTTGATTTCAAGCTCCGTGGCGACGAGCCCTTCTTTGGTGCGCTCTTGCAGCCACATAAGTCCGTACGAATCGGCCTCGCTTATGTCGTACACGGTTTCGCCTATCACTCTGTGCGTCTTGGGCGGAACTATTTCGGTCGCTTCGTCGCCGTTACTCTGCTCATCGGATTGAGTCTGACCGCTGCTGCCGCTCTGCGATTCGCCGCCGCCCTGATTGCCTCCCTTTCCGCCGCTCTCGCTCTCTTTCTTCTGTAAGTCGATAATGGGGAGTATGCCCGTCGCGGACTTGGATCTGAGCGCCTGTGCAAATTCGAGCACGGACGGCACGGTTACCGCGAGGCGTTCGTCGGAAAACGTGACGTAGCCCGTAAGTCCGTCGTTTGTGGATTCGGGCAGGTTTTGAGTGTCCTCGATGATTTTTTGCGCCTTTTCCTTTGCCGCGACGACCGAACAACCCGCGTTTACCGACGCGTCGGACAGAATGCTCATAAATATGCTCACCATGTCGTCACGATCCAGATCGGAGCCGAGCACCACAAGCCCGCAATGCCCGAGTTCAAGTTTCCTGCCGTAACGTTCGTCTATGTTTTGCAGGGCTTCTCTGAGTATTTCGCCCTTACCCGATACCACTTCCGCCGTGCCGGAGTTTATCGTTTTCGCCGTCACGACCACGCCTTCGTCCGTCACGTCGATGCCGATCGCGTCCGCCATAAGCCGCGTCATTATCTCCGCTTCGGGCGCAAGCGGCGTGAGCGATACCGAGAAAAGCAACAACGCAAACGCTATGATCATCAATCTTGTTTTAGTTTTGCGACTTAACGGCTTCACCTTGTACTCTCCTTATGTTTTTATCTTTTATTTTCGCGATTATCGCCGCCGCCAGACACACGAGCGGAAACCCGTATTGAACGATCATGGACGGTATCCACATATACGTCGTTACGAATTCCGTTACGCGGTTCAGGTCGGTGAACAGCGCCGTCGCTATCAAAATTACGATCCCCGCCGCCACCGTCACGCCTTTGCCCGCCTTTCGTCCGAACGCGAAGTCCATTCCGTGCGCGAAAAAATTCATCATCATTCCCGCGGACAGAAGCACCGCCGTAAGCCACAGACAGAATATTATGAGGTCGAAACGCCCGAATTTGTAACTGCCCACCGCGTATTGCGTCATGTTGCTTATGTTATGTCCGTAGGTCAGGACTTCGGTCATGTCGCCGTACGCCGCGAAAAGTACGGTGGAGAAAACCATCAGGAACACGAATGCGACCAGCGCGGAAATGAGGGAGAAATAAATTTTTCCGCTTCCCGTCGCCTGTTTTTTGCCGAACGTCACTTTCCCGGTAAGCATGAGCAGCAATGTGAAATCGCCGTACCACATCGAAAACGTCGTGTAACCGCCGCCTATCTTCGACCAGCCTTCTGCAAGCAACGGATTCAAGCCGCCGAATTCCACCTCGGGCAAAGTAAGACACCCGAGAAGTATCATGCTTATTATCACTATGGGGGTGCAAATCTCGCTAAGCCGTCCCATAGCGGCAAGCGGTTTGATCGCAAAGTACAGCACGAGGAGTATCATGGGCAGAACGTGCCATACGTTGAGGGGCTGCCCGAATACCGACGTCGAAAAGAATATGCGCACGTCCACGAGAGACATAAACAGTTTGATCAAATAGAAAACCGAGACCGTCGTTATTATTATCTTCGAGCCTACGCTGCCGAATGCCGACTTTAACAGTTCGTATAAGTTTTTCTTACCCGAAAGAAAAATCACCGTCGCCACGACGGCAAGCAGGACGAGTTCGGTAAACAGTACCAGAAGCATGACGATAAAACTGTCTCTGCCGCTCACGCGCATAAGCAATACGGGGAGCATAAACATTTTCATCGCTATGGCGATAAGAAAAGTTATGCATAAAAATTGTCTGAATTTGACCTTATCTTTTTCCATTGTCCCCCCCCCTATTTTTTTCGGCGTCGCTTGTTTATTTGCGGAATACTCTCGGGACGCATATCCAAATCCAAAAGAGGTTCTTTGATAAGCCCGTCCTTTTTGTCGCTCGCTATGTTCGGGGCATAAGGAGCAAGGAAAGGCGTTCTGTAACCGTTAAGCGCCACAAGATATATGAGCAGGAACACCGCGCCGATAAGCAGTCCGTAAAGTCCGAGAAATCCGCCGATCAACGTGAACACAAGGCGCATTATCGCGGAACTGTCCGCCGCGTCGGGTACGGTGTAAGTCGATATGGACGAAAGCGCGACTATCATTACCGCGGGCGAGCCTATCATTCCCGCGTTTACCGCCGTCTCTCCGAGGACGAGAGCGCCGACTACGCTCATTGCAAGCCCCATGGATTGCGGCATTCTTATCCCCGCTTCCCTTATGATCTCGAACAGCAATATTACAAAAAGCACTTCCGCAAGCGGCGGCAAAGGCACGCCTTTTGTCGCGTTTATTATCGTTTGCAACAGTTGTTCGGGCATTATCGAGAAATGGAATATTTCCAAAGCGACGTAAAATCCCGGCAAAAATATACCGAAAAGCGTCGCTATTATCCGCACTATGCGCAAAAACGAAGCAAAGGGCGCGCGCTGATAATAGTCCTCCGCCGACTGCACCTCTTCCAAAAACATAAACGGCAAAGTGAGGACTATCGGCGAGCCGTCGCACAGTATCGCCACCCTGCCTTCGAGCAGTTTTGCCGCGCATATATCCGGCTTTTCGCAAGTTCCGACCTGATTGAAAATGGAGTAAGGACGGGGCTCGACGTAATTTTGCAGGTAATGCGAGTCCAACACGCCGTCGATGTCGATTTTTTTCAATTTTCGGATGACGCTTTCGACTATTTTTTCGTCCGCTATGCCCTCGATACTGACTACGGCTACTTCGGTGGAAGTGTGCCTGCCTATCTTCATTCGCTCTATTTTGAGTTTGGGAGTGCGGAGTTTGCGCTCGATCAACGACATGTTCGTCTTTATGTTTTCGATAAAGCCCTCGCGCGGTCCTTGCGTTACGCCCGAAGTCGGAGGCTCGGTGATCGTGCGTATCTCGTATTTGCGCATATTGACGCTTACGCAACCCTCTTCGCCGTCGAGAAAAACCAACGCGTCGCCCGAAAGCAGGTTCTTTATCGCCTCCACCTCGTCGTCGATCTTTTGAAACTCCAAGGGCACGAGAACCGTCCGCATCAATATGTCGTAATTCATTTCTTCGCCGTCGGCGCGTTTTATCGCGTCGATCATGTCGCGAAGCCCTTCGGAATCCGTCAGATCCGTTGCCGCCAATACTTCGCCGTGAACGCCGCAGCAAAAAAAGTCGTTCTTCGCAAAGAGCGACTTGGTTGACATTTGATTCAATATTCCGTCCGCGTTCACATTTTTAGGTTGCGCCGCTTGGGACGGAGTTATACATAAATTTTGGAAAACCGCTTTCGTTGCGCCGTGGCAATTCAATCTTGCTCCGCGGTTTGTTTTTATTTGTATTCGGGGAAATTTCGGTCTGCTTCACGCCGCGCTCGGAATTACCCGAAATGAGACCCCCCCCCGGCTGTCCCGACGCTATACGCTTACCCTTTGCAAATGGTTTTATAGCACTCGGGGCGGCGGTCACGGAACACTCCCCACTCCAACCTCTTTTGCGAAACGGCGGCAAAGTCGTAATCGGCGTATATTATTTCCTCTTTGTCGCGAGACGCGGAGGAGACGATCTCGCCCGTCTCGTCGGTCATGAAGGACGAGCCGTAGAACGAGAGAGAGGAGTTTTGTCCGCCGTTCTCCTTATCCGCGGTTACTTTTTCCTCGCCTATTCTGTTTGCGGCAACGACGGGAAGCAGGTTCGCGGCGGCGTGACCTTGCATGCAACGTCTCCAATGCGGCATGCTGTCGCAACCCAGAATGGGTTCGCTTCCTATCGCGGTGGGATATAAAAGTATTTCCGCGCCGCCGATCGCCAGACACCGCGCCGTTTCGGGAAACCATTGATCCCAGCATATACCTATGCCTAATTTGCCGCAAGCGGTATCGAATACTTTGAAGCCGCTGTTACCTGCGGAAAAGTAAAACTTCTCCTGATAGTAATGGTCGTCTGGTATGTGCGTTTTGCGGTATACGCCCATCGGCGCACCGTCGGCGTTTATCACCGCAACGGAATTGAAAAGCAGGTTGCCGTCTTTTTCATAGAAACTTATCGGCAGGACGACGCCGAGTTCTTTTGCAAGCCGCATACCCATTTTTACGGCCGCGTTTTCCGCCGTAGGCTCGGCAAGCGCATAGAAATCGTAACGCCGCTGTTGGCAGAAATATTCGCGCTCGAAAAGTTCGGGCAAAAGTATTATCTTCGCGCCCTTGCTCGCCGCCTCGCGAATAGCCGCCTCGGCTTTTTTCAGGTTCTCCGACCTCTCCGCCGAACATTTCATTTGCACTGCCGCAACCTTTGTCATACTTATCTCCTTTATACGATCTGCTGTGTTATACAATGTATATTCCCGCCGCCGAGCAATATCTCCCGCGCCGCTATCTGTATTACCTTTCGCCCCGTGACTTTGCGCAATATCTCCGCCGCCCGCTCGTCGCTCTCGGCGTTCTCTCCGCCGAATGCCGGTATGATCACCGCGCCGTTGGAAAAGTAAAAGTTGCAATAGGACGCGGCAAGACGTTCTCCCGCTTCGCGCACGTCCTCGCCCTCTTCGAAAACGTAGCCGTCGAGATCGCGTTTGGTTATCGTTACGGGACGGTCGGGTATGGGGAGTTTGTGCACCTTGATTTGTCTGCCCTTCGCGTCCGTCTCGCCCGCAAGATAGTCGTAGTCGGCGCGGGAAAGCGCGTATTGCGGATCGTTTTCGTCGTCCGTCCAAGCAAGTACGACCTCGCCCGGGCGCACGAATGCGCAAACGTTATCCACGTGCTCGTTCGTCTCGTCGTTATATATTCCGCGCGGCAGCCACAATACCTTTTCCGCGCCGAGATATTCTTTGAGTTTTTCTTCTATCTCCGCCTTGCCGAGCGTCGGGTTTCTGCCTGCGGAAAGCAGACAACTCTCGGTTACGAGAAGCGTACCCTCCCCGTCCGAATGTATGCTTCCGCCTTCGAGAACGAAGGGCGCGGCGTCGTATAAAGGCACGCCCAGACGCTCGGCTACCGTGCGCGCGAAGGCATTGTCCTTTTCCCAATGCGCGTAAAGTCCGTCCGTCTCTCCTCCCCAAGCGTTAAACTCCCAATTCACCGCGCGTATCTCGCCTGCCGCGTTTTTGACGAACGTGGGGGCTATGTCGCGCGCCCACGAGTCGTCCGTGTCCGCTTCGATTATCGCGATATCCCCGCCGAGCGCGCCGCGCACATGCTCCGCTTTGCCGATCCCGCAAAAGACGTAAACGCGTTCGCTTTCGGCTATCGCTTTTATCACTTCGGTAAACGCCTTTTCGGCAGGGCGCGCGCCGTAGTGCCAACTGCCCGTTCGGTGCGGCCATATTATTATGCAGCCCGAATGCGGCTCAAATTCGCCGGGCATATAAAATCCGTCTTTTCTCGGCGTTCTCATGACAGTCTACCCTTGAAGTCCGCATAGCCGAATTGCTTTATGAGTTCGGCGCCGCTTCTTTTAAGCAAATATATCGAGGGGAGCGGCATACCGTTGAAGGTATTGTTCTTCACCATCGTGTAGATAGCCATGTCCTCGAATATGAGTTTGTCGCCCGCTTTCAAACGGGACTCGAAAGAATAATCTCCGATTACGTCGCCGGCAAGGCAGGTGCGCGAGGAAAGCCTGTACGTGTGCGGCTTTTCGCCCGGCTTACAGCCGCCGACTACGGGCGGGCGGTACGGCATTTCCAACACGTCGGGCATGTGGCATTCGGCGGAAGCGTCGAGAATGGCGATTTCCATTCCGTTGCTCACGACGTCCTCCACGCTCGTCACAAGATAGCCCGCGTCGAGCGCAACCGCTTCGCCCGGTTCGAGATATACGGTAAAGCCGTATTTATCGATCACTTCGGCGATAAAGGTGCGGAGCATATCGAGTTTATACCCCCGCCGCGTTATATGGTGTCCGCCGCCCATATTCAGCCACTTTATCCGTTTCAAGTAGGGCGCGAATTGCTCCTCTACCGACGCAAACGTCCTCATAAGGTCGGGGCAGTCCTGCTCGCAAAGGGTATGGAAGTGCAATCCCTCCACGTCGCTCGGAAGGCTCTCGCCGAATTCGAGACGCATTTGCTTTGCGGTTATCCCCAACCGAGACCCTTCGGCGCAGGGGTCGTATATCGCGGTTTTCTGCGTGGAGTACATCGGGTTTATGCGCAAACCGATACTCGCTTTTTTGCCCGACGCGGCGTTGCGGTCGGCTATTATCGAGCGGTATTTGCGGTATTGCGCCGCGGAATTGAACACTATATGATCGCAAATTTCCGCGAGTTCGAGCATTTCGTCCTCTTTATACGCAGGGGCGTATACGTGATTTTCCTTGCCCATTTCCTCTTTGCCCAGCCGCGCTTCGTAAAGTCCGCTCGCCGTCGTACCCGACAGGTATTTGCTGATGAGAGGATATAACGAAAAACAGGAAAAAGCCTTTTGCGCAAGCAAAACGCGGCAACCCGAGTCCTGCACGGATTTCAACACGCGGCAATTTTCCTCTATCTTGCCCTCGTCCACGACATAACAGGGCGTGGGCAGGCTCTTCAATATGTCTATCGTCCTCTCGTCCATTTTTCGGTATATTATTCCACGGTTTCGGGATCTTCGTCCACGATCCAAGGCAATCCGAATTTATTCAGCATATCCATAAAAGGATCGGGGTCGAACTCCTCGATATTCCACACGCCCGCTTTTTTCCAACGTTTGCTTGCGACGAGCGCCGCGCCGATCATTGCCGGAACGCCCGTAGTGTACGCGATCGCCTGCGAGCCGACTTCTTTATAGCACTCTTGGTGGTCGCACACGTTATAGATATAGATAGTTTTGCGCTTCCCGTCCTTCTTGCCCTTGAAAATGCAACCTATGTTCGTCTTTCCCACCGTCCTCGGTCCGAGAGACGCGGGGTCGGGCAGCAGCGTTTTCAGGAATTGAATGGGGACTATTTCCCTGCCCTCGAACATTACGGGGGAAGTGGAAAGCATGCCGACGTTTTCCAGACACTTCATGTGCGTGAGATAGCTTTGCCCGAAAGTCATGAAAAAGCGAATGCGCTTTACGCCGGGTATGTTCTTCGCAAGCGACTCGATCTCTTCGTGATGAAGAAGATACATATCCTTTTTGCCCACCTGCGGAAAGTCGTACACCCGCTTTATCTCCATGGGCTTTGTCTCTACCCAATGTCCGTTTTCCCAATAAGACCCGTTCGCCGAGACTTCGCGAAGGTTTATTTCGGGGTTGAAGTTAGTGGCGAACGGATAGCCGTGGTCGCCGCCGTTGCAGTCGAGTATGTCTATCGTTTCTATCTCGTCGAAGTAGTGTTTGAGCGCGTAAGCCGAGAATACGCCCGTGACGCCGGGGTCGAAGCCGCTGCCGAGAAGCGCGGTTATCCCCGCCCGCTCGAAACGTTTTTTATACTCCCATTGATAGGAATAGTCGAAATATGCCGTAAAGCCCCGCTCGGCGCACCTCTTTTCGTATGCCGCGCGCCAAGTCGGGTCGTCGGTGTTCTCGGGCTCGTAGTTCGCCGTGTCGATATAGTCGACTTTGCACCTGAGACAGGCTTCCATTATCGCAAGATCCTGATAAGGAAGAGCAAGGTTGAGCACTGCGTCGGGCTTGTATTTTTTTATGAGCGCGGTGAGTTCCTCGACGTTGTCGGCGTCCACCCGTGCCGTCGTTATTTTGGTTTTCGTCGTCGGTTGTAATTTTTCCTTTACCGCGTCGCATTTGGAAAGAGTTCGGCTGGCAATTTCGATTTCGCCGAACGTCTCGCTGTTTTGACAGCATTTTGCTATTGCGACGCCCGCCACGCCGCCGCAACCTATTATGAGTAATCTTGCCATATTTCCCGCCTTTTCAGTTATTTTCCTCTTCGAGAAGAATGTCCTCGACGTATTTCGGAAGCATAAACGCGCCTTTATGCAGGTTGGTGGTATAGTACCAGGTCTTTATGCCGCGCCCGTTCCACCTGTCGGCGTCGAGGTCGAGCAGAGGGTGGTATTTTTTCGAGGTGAATCCAAACAGCCAATATCCCGACGGACAGGTCGGAATGTGCGCCTGATATACTCTGCTTATGCGAAAGGAATGGCTTGCCTTTCTGTGCATTTGACGGCAGGATTGTTCGTCCTCGTCATAGAAAGGGCTGCCGTGCTGATATACCATTATGCCGTCGTCGCGAAGGGCGCGGTAGCAACTTCCGTAAAACTCTTTCGTGAACAGCCCTGCGGTGTGTCCCAAAGGGTCGATCGCGTCGTTTATTATGAGGTCGTATTCGTTCGATTTTGCGCGGAGAAACCTCAATCCGTCGAGGAAGTATACTTTGACGCGCGGGTCTTCCAAGCCTCTCGCGTTATCCGGAAAGAACTGCTTGCATATTTCCACGAAAGTGCCGTCGGGTTCTACCACGTCGATACGTTCGATCTCGTCGTAATAGGAAAGTTCGCGCGCCACTCCGCCGTCGCCGCCGCCTATGATGAGCACGTTTTTAACGTTCGGGTGTACCGCCATGGGAACGTGAACTATCATTTCGTCGTAAATAAATTCGTCCTTTTCCGAAAATACGATACTGTCGTTGCAAACGATAAATCTGCCGAACTCCTGCGAATCATACACCTCTATGCGCTGAAACTCCGTCTGCGCGCCGTAAAGTTGGCGGTCTATTTTGACCGACAATTTTACCTTATCCGTATAGTAATCGGAAAACCAAAGTTCCATTTATCCCTTCTCCTCCGTTTATTTCCAGACCTGTCTGTCGTCGCTTATGACGTTGAGGTAGTCCACGTTTATGTCCTCGGGACCCTGCATGGAACACCCCTTTTCTTTCATGTAGACTATGCATTCCACTATCTCGCGCGTGATCATTTCGCCGGGCGCGAGAATCGGTATTCCCGGAGGATAGCACATTACGAACTCGCCGCAGATCTTGCCGACGGCTTTTTTGAGCGGTACGCTCTTTTTTTCCGCGTAAAAGGCGGCTTGCGGCGAAACGAGTACGCGCGGCGCGATATATTCCATGCCCAGCATTTTGCTCGACTTGCCCGAATAAAGGCGGCGAATATCCGATAACGCGCCGACGAGCCGCTCGATGTCCTGCAACCTGTCGCCTATCGACACGTACGCGAGGATATTGCAGAGGTCGCCGAACTCTATCT
>CANQCB010000026.1 GCA_947589145.1 uncultured Clostridia bacterium
TCTTCCAAATAGACTTGCTCAAACTCGCTGTCGGTATGATAGGGCAGATAGTGGAAAGAAGCGTCCTTCATCGGGTGGGAAATTAGCTGTTTTCGTATGGAATCTGCAAAATCGTGATATCCTCTTGCTTCAAGCATTTTTATATCATCTGCCTGCTTTTTCGTCAATTTCAGCTTCCCATTGTCGTCCTTGATGATTTTCTCCACCGTTTCCTGATCCGGATAGTAATCGTCTGGTTTCATTGTCTGCACTTCGGAATTAAAGTTTTCGATATGCAGAAGGCTCGCCTCCTCGGGAACAAGTTCTTCGGTCGTTTCAAAAGAACGACGCTCATAAAACGCCTTGCGGATCATGGCATTTGCCTCGGGCAAATCGTAATGCGAGCTGAAATACCGCACTCCGTTGCGCTCATAAGTCATTGCAGAAAACGCCTTTTCAAGTGCATCCCGATATTCTAAAAGTTCTGCGCGGGAAAGAAAACCCAAGCTCTCTTTGGCAATTTCATTTACCCATAGGTCAAAATTCGCAACGATATTGCCGCGCTCCACTTTGTCGAGGCTTCCGCTGTCGGTAATAGAAAGTGATGTCGACATCTCCGCTTGCTGAATAAGCGCATCCTGTCTTACCGCATCGGGAACAGCCAAAATCTTTGCGGCAATGTCCGACGGCGGTTCCACGTTCACAGCATGATACACCACTTTCAGTTGGTAAAAATCCACTTTGGGTAACCGCAAATGGCGCATCCGCTCATAGCGTTTTAAGGTGGTTGCGTGAGCGTCCGCCCCGCTCTGAAATTCTTTCAGCGAGATTTTATGTTGCTGTTCGAGTTGAAGATTCAGCGTTTCGGCATTGCTTTTATTGAGATAGATCAAAGCCGTTTCAATTTCATTTTTTTGCACTTGGCGCAGACACCTACATGATGTCTGCAAAACCATATTAGTGGCGCAATCGCCTTCCTGCGATAAAATAATTCCTGTAAGACTCTTGCAGTCCCAGCCCTCTTTGCCGATCTGCACAAGTAAGATGATCTTCTTTGTAGAGAAGGGTTTATCAAGCGCTTGAAATTCAAGTTCGCTGTCCACTGGAATGGAATACTCTTTATTGCCTCCATGATACTTCAAAACGACCGAAACGGGGTCGAGACCGTACTCCGAAACGGTTTTTTCCACAAGAGGATAGACCTGTTCTTCAAGCGTTCTAATCGAACCACAATAGATTCCGAGCTTTGCACACGTCCCGTCGGGGTAGGTCGTATCTTTATATTGCTGCAAAAATTCCCGCACGCCGTTTTCTATAATTTCAAGACGCTTGTTGCTGTCGGAAATATATACTACGGGTTTTTTCAAAAAATTTCCGATACCATTCACAAGAGGATAGTAATATACGATATTTGCGATTTCTTTCATCGCAATCGCAATCTTGCCTGTCGCTTTGACTTTTTCTGTCCCTTGTAAGTAGGGTGTGCCCGAGAAGCCGATCACACTGTTGACACTTCCATGCCGCGCCCATTTACTGACGACCGAACGCAACTTTTTTTCGTCCGTCGCGGCATGATGTACTTCATCTATGAAAATGGAAAGATTGGGCAGTTTTCCGATCAGATTTCGGAGTTCGTTCGCCTGCCTGTCTTTTTCGTCCTCGCTTTCTTCAAACATGCTGATTTGACCTTTCGATTCGACGATGCCGTTCAAGATAACCTTTTCGGCGTTTGTGACGGCGACAAGCCCAAACAGTTTTTCGAGTGGTTGGTGAATGGCAATTTTTTGTACGTTAGGGTTCCTCGTTTTATTGGATTTCTTTGCCGTTTTGCTCTCGTCCAAGACCTCAAAAATCAGCATCTGCTTCAAGTTCGATGCCGCAGGCTCGGGGATGATCCAAGAAGGGTCAAAGTTCTGTATCGTCCTTAAACTCGGAACGACGGATGATTTCAAGCCAGAGGGCGCAATAATAATGCAGTTATGCGAGAACACCTGATTATCGGGTTCGTTGCAGGCAAAATAGAGATCTAAATAGATAAATACCGCCATGAGATACGTCTTGCCCGCACCCATAGGCAGACTGAAAAGATAGTCCGTATATGTAACGTGATAAAACGCCGCCTTAAAAAATTCCACGGCATCTACGCTCGTCGGCTCTTTCTTGATTGCTTCGCAAATACTCACGGATAGTTGATTTCCGTCATCGTCTTTCTGACTTGCGAACTCATACAACGCAGCAAGCGCGGGCGAATTTTTCAGCGCTTCGCGCGTCGAAGTGGAGATTTCCAGATCATCAAGATCGAGACTATTGAATTTTCCCGCAGAGAACAACTTGACAAGCGGTTGATTTTCGCAGGCTATCTTCAAAAAAAGATAGGTCTTGATCGCGTCGATTTGCGCATCCCGCATTTGCCCTGTTCTTTCAATATAAGCAATGAGATCCTTCACGGAGTTTTCACCCCGCAACCACTCATCACGTTTTTTCGTTATCATTTTGTAAAACATATTTACCTCTTGTAGTCACTCTGCGCTTTTAATTTATTATAGCACATTCTCGCCAACTTTCAAAGGGCATTTATGCCATTTTGGCAAAATTTTCCGATGTTTATACCCGAAAGCGGGTTTCCCGCTTGTTGAGGGGCGAAGTGGTTGCACTTGTAGTCTACTCTCCATTATCCCATGTGGGCATCCGTTTCTCTGCAAAATTTACGACAAATAAGCTATGACGACACCTATAAAAATTTCTTCTATAAATTTTCTATGACAAATTAATATCAAGTTTCTTTTGGTTCATTGTCGTACGTATGAGTTAGCACAGAGTACAATTCTCTTTGACGACTGCGTTTATATATTTTACAATATTTCGCTCGATGAGCCGACTAAGAAAAACTCGACAAGGAGGAAATTGACGAGTTAAAAAGCTCCGAACATAGAAAAAGCGCCCGACTTGAACCGATTGGGTTCAAATTGGGCGCTTGTTGGCGGAGAGGGCGGGATTCGAACCCGCGGATACGTTACCGCATCGCACGCTTTCCAAGCGTGTGCCTTCGACCACTCAACCACCTCTCCATGTGAGTGCTCTCGTACTTAAATCCGCAGCTTGATTATAATAACATATTCAATTTCCAAAAGCAAGCATATAAACGTAAAAAACATAGCGGTCGGCTTGTTTTTATTCCGAAAAATTTTTTCGCTTGTTGTAAAACGTCAATGCCGAGTAATTTCAAACATTGACTTTTGTTACCCCATATGCCCTTTTTTATGTTTCGCGTATTATCCCGCTCGTCACTCAACCAAAAAATAAAACAAAACGGATGTTTGGGAAAAATCAAAATGCAAAGCGGTTTTTCTATGCAAACGAGCAGGTCATGACGAGAAATCAGCCATCGGACATATTGCAGAGGTATTCTATAAATTCCCTTACTGCGCCTTTTCCGCCGTTATTTTTGCAAACATACGTGCATATCGCTTTTATACCGTTATCGGCGTCCGCAGGGCAACCGCGTTCCGCGCATAACGACATGCAATCGAAGTCGTTCAAATCGTCGCCGATATATGCGCAATTTGAATAATCTATTTTCAGTTCATGTAAAATTTTGCTTAAAATCGCCGGCTTGTTGTCGACGCCCTGATAAACGAAGTCTATATTCAATTCCTTTGCTCTTCTTTCGACGATTGCCGACTTGCGACCCGTTATAACGGCCGTTTTTATTCCGTTTTGAGGCAAAATAACATTGATACCGTAACCGTCTTTTGCATTAAAAGACTTGAACAATTCTCCGTTATCTCCTATATTTATCGTTCCGTCGGTGAGCGTACCGTCAACGTCCATGATCAGTAATTTTATCATTTTGCTATCCGCCTCTGATTAAGTGATCCTTACTTTTTATCTTCGTTATCATCCGCGGTCTGCTTCTTTGCCTTTTTAGCCGCAAAGTGCATCTTTATTTTATGAATGATATCGCACAGCTCGTCTTCGGACGGTTTTGCTTTGGTATCAATGTGCAGTTTTCCGTCCTCGCCTCTGTTTATTCGCGACAAACGGAATACTATATTATTCAATATCATAAGGGATATGCCGAATATCGTCGGCCAAATGAGTATCCACCACCAACCATGATAGGTGCTCGAAAGCCCCGAATCCTGGAAGAAGAAGGGATATGCAACGCCGTAAATTCCCATTTCTCTCAAGCCCGTTTCGCCGCCGTATATCGCGCTCGCTATCATGCCGAAGAACAAGTCGAAGAAATAGAATATAGTCGGAGGCAATATGCCGATAGTGCCGTATATGGAGCGCGATTTCATTCGTTCCTCGAAGAGCAGCCACATGACCATGTAGCCCAGAGGCAGTACGAAGCGAGGAAGAAATGCGGCAAGGTCGAGCCAATAACCCGCCGTGGCAATCCCCGGGAAAATGGAATCGTAGTTAGTGGCAATTCCGGGAGCGGGTGTTTGCGGGACTAACCAATACTCCCCAATGCGGTTAACGAAGAACGCGCCGAGTACGAAGCCGAAGAGCATGCTGCTCATCGTGCAAAACTTCATGAGCGGTAATTTTTTGGAAAACTCGTGAGTCTTTCCCTGTCGAAGCGCGGCAATATTTTCGCAAAGCGCAGGGATCGTCACGATAAGCGACATTACGATCGTCCAATCGAAAAAGTCGGTAAAAAAGAAGAAATTGGGTTTCCCGTTTACTCCGCTTCCGCCGATCGACCAAAAGCCGATGGAGACGAGCAATCCGAAGATAGCCAACGCGATATATATCGAGCGATAAACTATCTGTGCAATTAAATTATTTTTCATCATTCACCCCACGTACGCATCGAAATTGACGCTATGACAGACGTAATACTCATCAAAATGCGTTATTTTTCCTTATAATACAGCATACAGTGGCAATAACCCTCGAAATCGGGGTCGGCTATTTGCATACGAAACTCTTCGCACATACATTTGTTCTCGGGAGTGCGAGGAAGTTTGCACGGGCAATAACCGCCTTTTGCTTTCAGCCCTTCCTGTATGCGCCGAACGACTTCGGCGTCATTGTTAAAACGTACTTTCATTCCGCGTTTATGATTTGCGAAGATAATCGCAAATAAATTCGAATATATTGCCGTCCATTACCGCCTGAACGTTACTGTCCTCGTATCCCGTGCGGTGATCTTTAACAAGCGTGTAAGGACAGAAAACGTATGACCTTATCTGACTGCCCCACTCTATTTTTTTCAGTTCGCCTTTTATGTCCTGCGCCTTGGCAAGCTGTTCCTGAATGCGGAGTTCAACGAGCTTGCTTATAAGCATTCTCATGGCGTATTCTTTATTTTGCGTCTGACTGCGCTGGGTCTGACAACTCGTAACTATACCCGTAGGCAAATGTGTTATACGAACCGCCGAATCGGTTTTATTGATATGCTGACCGCCGGCGCCGCTGCTCCTGTACGTATCGACGCGTAAATCTTTGTCTTCGATTTTTATTTCGGTATCGTTTTCTATTTCCGGCATTACTTCCAAACTCGCAAACGACGTGTGACGGCGTGCGTTGGAATCGAATGGAGATATACGCACGAGACGATGTACGCCCTTTTCGGCTTTCAGATAGCCGTATGCGTTGTCGCCGGTAACTTTGAAAGTAACGGTCTTTATCCCCGCTTCGTCGCCGGGAAGAAAGTCCAACTCCTCATATCCGTAACCCATTTTATCGCAGAACATTTGGTACATGCGGTACAGCATACTCGTCCAATCTTGCGCTTCCGTGCCGCCTGCGCCGGCGTGGAGCATCAAAATCGCATTGCAAGAGTCGTATTCGCCTTTAAGAAGGGACTGAATGTGCAACTTTTCCAAAGGCTCGGTCAGCTTTTCGATTTCCGAAGCGACCTCACCGAGTCCCTTTTCGTCATTCTCCTCTGCCGTAATGTCGAGCAACGCTTCGAGATCCGCAAGATCCGACTTCATTTTGAGAATGCCGTCGAGTTTATCCCCGATATTCTTTGCTTCGCGATTTATTTGCTCCGCGCGTTTCAAGTCCGAATAAAGGTCGGGATTTTCCTGTTCCTTTCGGAGCTCGTCATATTTTGCTTGAAGCACGGGCAAATCGGCGGCGGACTCTATGCCGTCGAGTTTGGCGATCATTTCTTTGAGTTTGATTTTAAGATCGTCACTGAGCATTTTTTCCGCAGCAATCCTTATATTTTTTGGGTGTTCCGTCCTCGTAGCACGCGCCGCAGGGGCAAGGATCGTTTCTGGACGGAAGTTTGCTCTTTACTATGGTCTCCTTCGACGGAGTGAACTTCTTTCCGTCCGTAGCCGCGCCTGCGGAGGTCTCCTCCGCTACCTGCTTGCGGCGTTCTACTTTTTCGTTACGCTGAATACCGGATATATGAGTAAGTGTTGCCACAATATTCTCCTGTATACGCGCAACCATATTTTCGAACATTTCATAGCCTTCTTTCTTGTAAATAAGAATGGGATCCTGCTGACCGTACGCGTACAATCCGACATTTCGGCGAAGGTCGTCCATCTCGTCTATGTGCCCCGTCCACTGTCCGTCTATTACGCGAAGGAACAGGTTACGTTCGTATTCGGCAATATTGAATTCGGCCTCTTCCGCCTGTTTGCAAACTTCGTCGTATCGAGCGAGTACGTTTTCCGTGAGCTTGTCGCAGAGTTCCTCAAACGACAGCGAGGAAAGAACGGTATCGGAGAAATATACCTCGCCTTTCGGGACAATGGCAAGTTTTTTGCTTATGTCCTGATTGAGTCCTACGATATCCCAATCGTTCCAATCCTGTTTTGCGTTGCAATGATCGGAAATTACTTTCTTTACCTGATCCTTGATCATTTTGAGGATCTGTTCGTGTACGCTCTCGCCGCGAAGGACTTTATTCCTCTCGTCGTAAATAATCTTACGCTGAGTGTTCATAACGTTATCATATTCGAGGACGTTCAAACGACGGCTGTAATTGATGCCTTCGAGTCGCTTCTGCGCCATTTCGATTGCGCTTGAAAGCAGGCGCGACTCAATGGGATCTTCATCTTCGCCCGAAATATATTCGGCAAGGCGTTTTATCCTCTCTCCACCGAACAGCCTTATCATCTCGTCGTCTACCGAAAGATAGAATACCGACGAACCGATATCGCCTTGACGACCGGAACGGCCGCGGAGCTGGTTATCTATACGGCGCGACTCGTGTCTTTCCGTACCGATTATGCGCAAACCGCCCACCGCTTTGACTTCTTCTTTTTCCCTATCTGTCTGCTCTTTATATTGAGCAAAGAGCTCGTTGTATTTTTCGCGCGCTTCGAGAACTTCCGTTCCGCTCGCCATTCTGTCCTCTTCGCGAACACGGAATTCGTCCTCGGGCGAAATCGTCATGTGCGACACCGCAAGTTCTATGACTTCCTCGGGTATTCCGTCTTTTTTCATTTGTCCGCGCGCAAGGTATTCCGCATTACCGCCGAGCAGTATATCCGTACCACGACCTGCCATGTTCGTCGCAATCGTCACCGCGCCGAAACGACCGGCCTGCGCGACGATATCCGCTTCGCGTTCATGGTTCTTTGCGTTGAGCACGTTATGCGCAATTCTTTCCTTACGAAGCATTTTTGACAAATGTTCGCTCTTTTCCACGTTCGTAGTACCCACGAGCACAGGTTGACCGCGATCCGAGCACTCTTTTATATCCGCAACGACGGCGCGGAGTTTGGCGTCCTCGTTCGCGAATACTTTATCCGTTTCGTCCACACGGTGATTGGGAATGTTGGGCGGTATAACGACGACGTCAAGACCGTAAATTCCTTTGAATTCCGTTTCCTCCGTCTTTGCCGTACCCGTCATGCCCGACAATTTGTTATACAAACGGAAGAAATTCTGGAACGTAATCGTCGCAAGTGTCATATTTTCGCCTTGTATCTTTACGTTTTCTTTTGCTTCGATCGACTGGTGAAGTCCGTCGCTGTAACGGCGGCCGGGCATAAGACGACCCGTAAATTCGTCGACAATGACGATTTCTCCGTCTTTGACTATATAGTCGACGTCGCGCTTCATAACGTAATTTGCGCGCAAAGCGTTGTTTATGAAGTGGTTAAGCTCACTGTTTTCCGCGTCCGCAAGGTTTTCTATGCCGAACTCGCGCTCCGCTCTTATGATACCGTTCGTCGTGAGAGAAACGGCGCGCTTTTTCTTGTCCACCTCATAGTCGCCGTCGGGTTCTTCGTTGGGGTTCAACGGTTTGCCTTCGTCATCGACGTTGGTAGACGCGCGAAGTCTGCGCACGAAACGCTGTGCGGATTGATAAAGAGAACTCGAATCCTTGCCCTTTCCGCTTATGATCAAAGGCGTTCTTGCTTCATCGATAAGAATGGAGTCCACCTCGTCCACGATACAAAAGGCGTGTTCTCTCTGCATCTTCTGCTCTTCGTACACAACCATATTATCGCGCAAATAGTCGAAGCCGAATTCGTTATTCGTTCCGTAAGTTATATCGCAAGAATATGCGTTCTTCTTGGATTCCCTCGGCTGATCGGGATATATTACGCCGACCGTCATACCGAGGAACTTGGGGATCTTTCCCATCCACTCTGCGTCACGGCGAGCAAGATAGTCGTTTACCGTGACGATATGAACGCCCTTTCCCGTCAATGCGTTCAGATATGCCGGAAGCGTTTCGGTCAGGGTTTTACCTTCGCCCGTCTTCATCTCGGCTATGCGGCCTTGGTGAAGTACGATACCGCCCATAAGCTGTACGTCGTAATGTCTTAAACCGATTACGCGCTTCGAAGCCTCGCGCACGACGGCATACGCTTCGGGAAGCAAGCTGTCGAGCGTTTCCCCTTTTGCGAGGCGGCTTTTGAATTCGGGCGTCATAGCCTTCAATTCGTCGTCGGTCATTGCCTCGAACTTAGGTTCGAGTTCGTTGATTTTTGCAACGGTTTTTCTCAGTCTCTTAATGTGACGTCTGTTGTCACCGCCGAGAATCCATTTAATAAGTCCCATTTATGTCTCCTTGTATCGCCGATCACAGGTGTTTCTTTATAATGTCGGATATTGTCCGAGAAATTTGAGCGAAAGCGTGAGCGAAGTCAATTCGTCGACGACCTCCGCTAATTTTTTACGGTCGAGATTGGAATCGAAGTCCACGAAAAATACATATCTGCCGAGTTTCGACTTATGCGGACGCGACTCTATTTTTGTCATGTTCAAGCCGAAGTCGTTTATCTTATTCAGCGGAGCGACGAGCGCGCCCGGTATGTTGCGCGTTTCGAAAACGATACTGCATTTGTTGCCGTCGAGAGACGCTTCGTTTCCGAGAAGCACAAAACGAGTTGAATTGTTCCGATTATCCTCTATATCGCTTTTCAGTACGGTCTGACCCGCCGCAGGCGTCCGCGCTATCGCCGCAACGCTGTTGTCCTTTATGAGCATGAGAGCGGCGGCCGTACTGTCGACGGATATAATTTTCGCTTGCGGTAATTCTTTGCGTAAGAACTCGGCACATTGTGTTATCGCCTGCGCGTGCGAGTATACCGTTTTTATATCGCCGATCTCCGCCCCTTCCGCGCCAATCAGATTTTGCGGTACGGAAAGTACGGTTTCCGCCTTTATATACAGATGAAAGGACCAAAGCGCGTCCAGAGTGTCCGCAACGCTTCCGCCGCATGAGTTTTCTATCGGACAAACGACGTAGTCGCAATTACCGTTCGCCACCGCCTCAATCGAGGAATAGATCGTCGGATAACCTATAAGCTCGCCGTTTTTGCCGAACTTGCAAGCCGCGGCATAGGTATGCGTATATTTATCTCCGAGATATGCGATTTTACTCATTTATACGCTCCGTAAAATCCGTTAATACGTTATCGGGGTCGGCGTCGGTCATTCCCGAAAGCGCTCTGAATATTTTCTTGTGTCGAATCAATCCGCACATACGCGCCGACTCCGTATTGACGAGTTCGCTTACGACAATATTATTACCGTTGAAAACGATTTTTGCCTGCGCGCCGCGATTGACTTTCGTAAAAGATATGACGGTCAATGAGGCGTCAGCCGTTGCCTTTACCGATCTAAGGAACGCGGAGGGGTCGTAATCGGCGGAGAAAATCACCAAAGCCGCTGGGATTTTGCATTCGACGGTTCTTTTCATTATGGACAAAAGAAAGTCGTATTCGCCACGGTCGCCGTCCACTATCATAGACTCCGGATTTATCACGGGCGCAAGCGCGCTTTTGCATTCGTCGGACACGCCTTCGAAAATGCCGAAAACGTTTCCTTCAAAACTCATATAAAGTCCTTTAAGCAAATCCGCCGCCGCTTTTTCGATTTGCGAAAAGTTGCTCATGGAAAGTCCGCCGACAGAGAGCGATTGCCCTTCTCCCAAGCAAAGAATGTTGCGGATTATGCCTATTATCGCATTATTGCCCGAAATACGGATCTTTTGCGAAGGAGTTACCGCGCCTATTTTGGAAAAATCCGTACGTTTTTTTGACGCAAGAGGCGTCAAATCGTTGATATACTTGATATCTTTCAAAATACGGATATTGTTTTGAGGCAAAAAACCGAAATTTCCGATAACCCTATCGCCGTCGGAAAGTCCGCACGATTGCACCATGTCGAGAGTTACATATACGTCGGCTTCCGGAATAACGCAAAAAGGATCGCGCCGCAAAACGCCGTCCCCTTCCGGGAACGATCGAAAGTAACCTATTGCCATTTGCGTGCGACTTTTCGAAGCCGTCTTCGGATCGAGTGCTTTACGCTCCTCGAACCGAAAATCGTATATGCTGTCCTTGCCCTTAATAAGCCCGAGTTCCAATTCGCGACGGCGAACCGCCTCGTCGAGCTGCGCCTTATTAAGCATTGTAGGAGACTTTACTCCGATCTGCTTTGCATATTCACGCTCGGTTCGAATGTTAGAACCTTCGCCGCTTTGATCCAATTTCAATCTTGCCACGGATAGAGTATATCATACAGTGGCGCAAGTTGTCAATGCGTATTGTTAAAATATTGCAAGTTTGGTGCCAATTTATTAAATTTTTGTATCATATATGATCGTTACGGGTCCGTCGCAAAGCTGATAAATCTTCATATCCGCGCCGAAAATTCCCATTTTGACGGTAAGCCCCGATTCGCGCAGTTTTGCCGCCGCATATTCGTAAAGATATTGCGCTCTGTCCGGGGTTTCGGCGGATGAAAAACTCGGGCGATTGCCTTTGGATATATCGCCGTACAAAGTGAATTGGGAGACGAAAAGCACCTCGGCTTTTTCCGAAAGCGCGGAATAGTTCATCTTACCGCTTTCGTCCTCGAATACGCGGAGATTTGCGATTTTTTTGACCGCCGAATCGCAGTCCGCTTCCACGTCGCCTTTCCCCACGCCGAAATATACGACAAGACCTTTTTTAATTTCGCTTATGACTTCGCCGCCGACAGTCAGTCGGGCGCTGTCTACGCGTTGAATAACAACTCTCATAATCCCCCCATTTTACGAAAAAGTCTCCGAGCGTTTTCCGTCGTTATCCGCTCGATTTCCGCTATCGTCGATTTTCTCTCCGCCGCAAGTTTTTCTATTACGTACCGCACGTATGACGGATAGTTGAGCGTGCCGCGATGAGGCGTCGGCGTAAGATACGGACAGTCGGTTTCCGCCAGCAAAAGTTCGTTCGGCACGGCTCGAATCGCTTCGCCGCGATTGGCGTTCTTGTATGTTATCGGCCCGGCAAATGAGATATAAAAGCCGAGTTTGACATATTCCCTCGCAATTTCCGCGGAAGAAGAAAAGCAATGCATTACGAGCCCGTTGTGAATTTTATGGGCCCATTGTTTCAGAATGGGCAGCATATCTCCGTCGCAATCACGAGAGTGAATAATGATCGGCAAGTCGGTGAAAGTCGCGATTTCAAGTTGCTCTTCAAACGCCTTTTTTTGCTCGTCGCGCGGAGGATCGTCCCAATGATAATCCAACCCTATCTCCCCGTACGCTACGGTTTTCGGCATACTCGCAAGCGATATTATTTCGTCGTAACCGCTCTCATGAGATATCTCGGAGGGATGAACTCCCACCGCGGCAAATACGCGATCATGTTTTTCGGCGAGTTCCGAAGCGCGCTTGGAACTTGCGGTATCATATCCGACGGTAACTACCGCCTCCAATCCGTCGCGTTCGAAGTCTGCAATTACCTCTTCGGCGTTGTATCTGTCGTCCGTTAAATGGCAATGTGAATCTATCATAAGCAAATTATAGCAAATAATTGCGACTTTCACAAGCATTGAAAATATAAATTTCGATATACTCGCGAATTAGTCTTCGTATTGTTGACATAATATATCAATGGTGCTAAAATTCAAGTCAAGGAGATGAAAAGTATGTTAAAAAAATGTATTGCGGAATGCATCGGCACAATGGTTCTCGTTGTGTGCGGTTGCGGAGTTGCGGTAGCGACAAATGGTAATCTTGTCGCTACGGCATTGGCTTTCGGCTTTGTAATAGTCGCAATGGCATACTCTATCGGAAACGTTTCGGGTTGTCACGTTAACCCTGCCGTTTCGATAGCGATGTTTGTCAGCGGCAAAATGAAGCTCAAAGAGTTTGCCTTCTATGTATTGAGCCAGATCATCGGCGCAATAGTCGGCGCGGCGATTGTAGCGCTCTTCTGCGGCAGCTTCCAAAATTTGGGCGGAAATGAGGTTCAGTCGCTTCTTACGGATAATTTCGGAAACGTTGGTTCGTTGTTTGTCGGACTTGCCGTTGAGATCGTTCTTACGTTTATTTTCGTTCTTGCCATTATGGGCGTTACGAGTAAGACCGAGAACAAAGCCGTTACCGGTATTGTCATCGGCCTCAGCCTCACGCTCGTGCACCTGCTCGGAATAAACCTTACCGGCACTTCGGTCAACCCCGCACGTTCCTTGGGGCCTGCCTTGTTGCAAATGTTCGGCGGTAAATTCGAAGCTATTTCGCAAATCTGGATATTCATTATAGGACCGCTTGCCGGCGCAGTGCTTGCCGCGTTCGTTTACAAATTCATCGAAACGAAGAAGGCCGACAAAGAGTTGAAAGAAGATTGAGCGTTTGAGGATAAAAACGGATAATTCATTCAAAAAGGATAGCAGAATTGCTATCCTTTTTCCGTTTATGTAACCACGATTTTCTCAAACCCCTCCCCGTCACCGTAATATGTTGAAATATAACGAATCTGACCGCCGATTTCTTCCGAATGCTTAGGGCGTTTCATAGGCGATTCCCTATCGAACTGAAATACAGAATATCAATAATGGCAATTTCTTGATAAATTACATAGTATCAATTTCCGTTAAGCCCGAATTCCCTTGTCTGCAATATTTCTTTCCAATAATTCTCGCGACCTATGATATATTCGTTGCCGAGGTTCATATTACACACTTCGAGAATGGAGTATTTGAAGTTGTATTTATAGTTTTCGTCGCGCTCGGTCAATGCCTTCAACTCACGATTACCGCCGTGTCCGTCCTTGGCATATGCCGACCACCTGTGCCAGATACACTCGTCGCCGTACGCACTGCCTACGTATTGTTTGCCCGTTTTTTTATCCGCAATGAGATATATCCCTTTCACGTTCGAGAGCGCGGAACGCCAAGAAGGAATATCGTCGCGAATAATCGTCCGCAACGTTTCATAATCGATATTCACTGCGTCAAAGCCCGTGAAATCGTTAATGGATACTCGTTTGCCGATAATGGAAGATATGAACATATCGCGCGGCGGCACGCCATTCTCGGGGCACATTTCAAGCCTCGGGTAGGAAGCACGGAATTCCTTTTTGTATTCCACAAATATCCTGCCAATCAAGTCCGTCTGACAATCAACGAGTTCCGTGCCATATCTCCAACCTTTCCAATTATCCTCGGGACACACAAAAGGAACGGGGTCTTTTGTTACCCTATATACCCCGCCGAAAATCCAGATATCTTTGCGATAATAAATCAAAGACAAAACATACGGTCTGGAAAAATTCTTATTTGTTTGCTGCTCTTGCCATTGCTTAAATTCGTCTATAAGAAATTTCTTGTATGGAATCGATTTATCATCACTACCGATAGCAAAATGAACTTTATAATTTTTCAATTCACTTTCGGGTATTTTCAAAACATCAAGTAATCTCAGCATCTCTTTTATCTCCTTTACGAATGATTATACTATAAAAGTGCAATTAAATCAAGTAGCAAATGGTACAGTCGGATTAGGAGAAAAGTTTTAAAAGACATATTTGCATGTAAAAAAATAAAATGACGGGCACTATGTGTCCGTCATTTTATTTGGTACACCGTCTGAAAACAAGGTTGGACTCCTTGCGTGGATTAAACAGCACTGCAAACACACACCTTGCTTGCAAGGTATAGTGTGCTATACCTATGGTATAGATGCCCGTTGTCCGTGCGGCTAAATTGTAATTTATGATATGAAGTTTTCAAGCCTGTATTGCTCTACGACTTCTTTTCCGACCAAAGTGATTGCCTTTTGCGGACACCTACTGATACAGCGGTAACACATGGTACACTTCCCGTGGGGCGCGGCAACTTGATTTTCGACCGTTAGATTTTTCATCGGACAAAGGCGCACACAGGCGCCGCACCCGACGCAAAGCGCCTTGTCTATCTTTAATTTGTCAGAATAGCTTTTCGTCTTGCCGCAAAACCAGAGCCTTTGACCAAACAAGCCTGCAAGATGAGGAAACAATCCCAAGCCGTTTTGCGGATATTTTCCGCTTCTGATTTGTAAAACCGCACGCTCGATCTTTTCTTCCGCACGGCGAATGATTTCAATTTTCTCTTCCTTGCTTTTCTTCAAAAGTTTACTGTCGCAAACGCTGTCGGGCATTTTGAGGTGCAGCCCGCCCAACACAAAAGCGCCGCACTTTTTCAAAAGGCGTACCGAACAACCCGCACCGTCGCCGCTGAACGCGCCCATTGTTGCAAGGCAAAAGACCTTTTTCCCTTTCCATAGCGCGGCGTTGCGGACAATATGATCCCGTACCATTTTGGGGGCGTTGGAATACTGCACGGGATAGCCGAGGACAATGTACTCATAATTTTTCAAGGCAAGAAGGGCGGCTTCATCCTCGATCGCAATGACAGGCGCATTTTCGTCCAACAATTTTACGAATTTTTCAACGCAAAACTTTGTATTGCCCGTGCCGCTCAAATAGATTGCACAATATTTCTGTTCCATTTTTTCGCGAATTTCCTATTGAATCAATTTATCATAAACACGGGACAAAATCAAGCGGGCAGAAAGTCAATTTGGCATTTCGGCGTGAGCTTATCCATGACAAGCGCGCCGCAGCGCGGCGCGGGATCATGCG
>CANQCB010000027.1 GCA_947589145.1 uncultured Clostridia bacterium
TGTCGATCTGTTTGCATTCCTGCTGAGGGTGCTTTCTTCCGCCCTGAGGGGGTACGTTTGCAACCGTGCTTTCTATTATTTTGAGAAGCGCCTGCTGTACGCCCTCGCCCGAAACGTCACGCGTTATGGACGTGTTTTCGCTCTTACGCGCGATTTTGTCGATTTCGTCGATATACACTATCCCTATTTGCGCTTTTGCGATATCGTAGTCGGCGTTCTGAATGAGTTTGAGGAGAATGTTCTCGACGTCCTCGCCGACATATCCCGCTTCGGTCAGAGTGGTGGCGTCGGCGACCGCGAAAGGCACGTTGAGAATGCGCGAAAGCGTTTGCGCAAGCAAAGTCTTTCCCGATCCCGTCGGCCCCAACATGAGGATATTGCTCTTTTTGAGTTCTATCCCCGACTTTTCGGTCTTTTTCGACGCGTTGTAGTTTATGCGCTTATAGTGGTTGTATACCGCAACGGAAAGCGCTCTTTTGGCGTCGTCTTGCCCGACGATATATTCGTCAAGCTGTCTCTTTATTTCCATCGGCGTGGGTAAAGCGACCGGTTGATTGTCACTCTCCGGGTTCTCGTTTTCGTTGCCGTAAAAAATATCCGTGCATATATTCACGCAAGCGCTGCAAATGCACGCGCCGTTTGACGAGCTTATAAGGCGGCCGACCTCGGTCTCCGGTTTACCGCAAAAATCACAATGCCTTGTACCGTCGAATATGTCCAAAATTACCCTCTCTTATCGAAAACTTTGTCGATCAATCCGTATTTGAGCGCTTCCTGCGCGCTCATATAGTTGTCGCGCTCGACGTCCTTTGCCACTTCTTCCACCGACTTACCGCAGTTTGCCGCAAGAATGGCGTTCATTTTCTGTTTGATTTTATTTATGTGCTCCGCCTGTATCATAATGTCGGTCGCCTGACCCTGCGCGCCGCCGAGGGGTTGGTGTATCATTATCTCGCTGTTGGGGAGACTTATACGCTTGCCCTTCGCGCCCGAGCTGAGCAGGAACGCGCCCATCGACGCCGCCATGCCTACGCATATCGTGGATACGTCGGGTCTGATGTAATTCATGGTGTCGTAAATTCCCATACCCGCCGAAACGGAACCGCCCGGGGAGTTGATATAAAGACTTATATCCTTGTCGGGGTCTTTGGCTTCGAGGTAAATAAGCTGTGCGATTACGATATTGGCGCTTACGTCGTTTACTTCGCCGTTGAGAAATACTATGCGGTCTTCGAGTAAACGCGAATATAAGTCGTATGAGCGTTCGCCTCTGTTCGTCTGTTCCACAACCATGGGAACCAAATCGTTTATTATATTCATCTTCCTCTCCTTTTTGTCGTTTTATAGACCTTTAATAAAACTACAATCAAAGTTTATGTCCCTATATCGAATTTTTATTCTTTCGATTTTTGCTCTTTGGGCTTTTGTTCTTTCGACTTTTTCTCTTTCGGAGCTTCTTTTGCTTCTTCGATAACTGCGTTGTCCAAAAGGAAGTCGAGCAACTTATCCATTACGATACTGTCTTTGAGATATGAGATCTCTCTTTCGTCGGGCTTGCGTTTCTCACCCTCTTTCGGCTCGGGCATACTCTCCGCGTATTTGGCTTCCGCTTCTTCGTCCGTAGCGGTAATGCCCTCGCGTTTGATTATCTCTTCGAGGCAAAGTCTGGTAAGCGCGCCGCGGAGGGCACGGTCGTGATTGTCCTTTCTCCAATCCGCTTCGGATATGCCCATATATTTGAAATAGTCCTCGATTTTCATGCCCTGATATTGAAGGCGCAAGCTGAAATCGCGAAACATATCGTCAAGATACGATTCGACGAGCACCTCGGGAATATCTGCGGACGAATTATCCACGATCGCATTTATCACCGCGTTCTCGTTATCGGTTTTCGCTCTTCTCTCGGCGGATTTTATCAATCTGTCCTTTATGCTTGCCTTATACTCCGCCAGAGTTTCGAACTCCGAGACGTCCTTTGCCCATTCGTCGGTTGCTTCGGGCACCGTTCTGACGGTTACGCTATTGATTTTGCAAGCGAATACCGCTTCTTTGCCTTTGAGTTCGTCGGCGTGATAGTCCTCGGGGAAAGTCACCTTCACCTCTTTCTCGTCGCCTTTTTTCACTCCGATGAGTTGTTCCTCGAATCCGGGTATGAAAGTACCCGAACCGAGAGTGAGGTTGTATTTTTCCGCTGTGCCGCCGTCGAATTTTACGCCGTCCACGCTGCCGCTGTAATCGAGGTTGACCGTGTCTCCGTTCTTTGCCGCGTCCTCGGTCTCCTCTTCTCTCGCGTTTCGTTCGAGCATACCCTTGATCTCGGTTTCTACCTGCTCGTCGGTCACGGGATATTCGGCTTTGGTTATTTTAACGCCCTTGTAATCGCCGAGAGCGACTGCGGGCATGGCGGGGAATTTGAGAGTAAAGTTCAATTTTTTGCCGTCGAACGAATCGATAGACGCGTCGGGACGGTCGATGGGCTTATCTTCCTCTTCCTCGTTCTCGTCGAGGAATTTTTGCCAACCGTCGCGAATGAGAATGTCCATGGCGTCGTCGGCAAACACGCCCGCGCCGTACATTCTTTGTATCACGTGCTTGGGCGCTTTTCCTCTGCGGAAACCGGGGACGTTATATTTTCCTTTTGTCTCCTGATATGCGCGAGTCTCGGCGGACGACCATTCTTCTTCCGTCGTCTCAAACTTCAATATCACTTCGCTTTTTTCTCTTGATTTGGTATAATTCATAAAAACTCCTTGAAATTTTCTTGCGTGACTATGTTACCACAATATGAAATTTAAGTCAAATATAACTTAATTGATTTTACTTTTTTTTCCCGATGTATTATAATGACTCTCGGAGATCGATATGCCTGCGGACGCTGTTAACTACAATATGCTCGCAAAAGAACTTAACGATGTGCTCTCCTGCGGCAGAATAGATAAGATCGTCATGAGCGACAAGAGTACGCTTATGCTTGTCGTGCGTTCTCGCGGGGAAAACCGCAATCTCATTATTACCGCGGCGACTTCCCCTCGGTGCTTTCTGTCTTCGAACAAAATCACCGCGACGGACGTACCGCTCTCTTTCTGCACGCATCTCCGCCGTCACATTCTCGGCGGCGTTATCGATTCCGTCGAAGCCCTGCCCTTCGAGCGAATACTGTTCTTCCGCATTACCGCGCGCGACGAACTCGGAGAGGTATTAAAACGCGTGATGATCGTGGAAATCATGGGCAAATATTCCAACGTGGTGCTCACGGACGGCGATCTCAAAATTTCCGAAGCGCTTAAACACGTCGATATCGGCGAACAACGTCCCATATTGCCCGGGATAAAGTATGCCGTACCCGACGATATAACGAGGTTCGATCCCACAAACGAGACGGCTACGAGAAATATATGCGAAAACGTCTCCCCGGCGGATCTTCCCTCCGTTATGGTCAAGCGGCTTCGCGGCATTGCCGCAAAAACCGCGATGGAGATCATCGCCGTTTCGGACAAAGAGAACGTCGGGCTCGCTGCCGCCACGAAAATCTTACTCGATCGTCCCCTTTCTCCCGTTGTGTATTATGACGGCGGAAAGCCCACGGATTTTTCCTTTTGCGACTATTCCGTCATTCCCGGAGAACGCAAAGGCTTCGATTCCCTTTCGGCCGCCATGGACGTTTATTACGGCGCGGTTGCCGTTACCGACGAAAAAAATATTGCGGAAAACAGTCTGCGCCGAGCGCTGAACGCCGCGCTTGACAGGCAGAAAAAGAAGTTGGCTATGTTTATCGGTGAGGAGGAAGCCGCGCGGGATTACGAAAAAGAGAAAATCGTCGGCGAACTCATTACCGCAAATATATATCGCATAAAGCCCGGGGACACCGCAGTCGTTGCGGATAATTGGTATTCCGGCGAACAAATGGTCATAAAACTCACGGAAAACTCGCCGCAAGAGGACGCGCAAAAACACTTCAAACGCTATCAGAAGAAAAAGCGCACGATTGCCGTCGTTACCGAGCAAATCGAGGAATGCAAGGCGGCGATCGATTATCTCGAAAGCGTGGAGACTTCCCTTTCTCTCACCGTTACGGCCGCGGACGTCGCGGAAATTCGGGCGGAACTCGAAGAATCGGGAATTATAGGCAGACAAAACTCGCGGAAAAAAGCTGCCGTGAGCGAACCGAGAAAGTACGTAATCGACGGATTCGAAGTGCTTGTCGGCAAAAGCAACATACAAAACGACAAGATCACCAAAGAGGCGCGAGGCGAGGATCTATGGCTTCATACGCAGGGTTTTCACGGCAGTCACGTCGTGGTTAAGGCGCGCGAAGAAGTCCCCTATCCCGTCATAGTCAAAGCCGCGGAAATTGCGGCGTTCTTCTCCAAAGCGCGGCAGTCGGAAAACGTGCCCGTAGATTACACGAAGGCGAAAAACGTGCATAAGAAAAAAGGCGCGGCTCCCGGGAAAGTGGACTATTTCGGCGCAAAAACAATATTTGTTAAACCTACGCCGCCCACGGAAGGTGTTTAACGGCTATAAATGCCGATAACATAAAAATTTTATTAAAGGAGGCTTTTGAAAAATGGCTGAAAAAAACGGAAAAAGCAAGGTCGATTTTTCCCTCAATATGTCCGTAAACGTATTGTTCGGAATCGTGCTTGCGGTATTCGGAACATTTATTATGTTCTATGGCAACGATATTTCCCGTGTCGCTCTGATCGTCGTAGGTATCGTCGCGGTGTGTTTGGGTGCGGTGGCTGTCGTCGGTTACCTCAAAAACAGGGGCGCGGTCAAAAATCTCGTCGTAGGCATTCTCGAAATTGCGGCGGGTCTTGCGCTCATTCTGCTTACCTCTTTCTTCGGAGTGATCATATTCACTGTCGCCGCCGTTATCATTGCGGCATACGGCGTTTATGTTCTGGTGAAAGCCAAGGGTAAGGCGCTGCAAATATTGCTCGGAATCATATTTATGGTTGTGGGCATACTCATCTTCCTCTATGCAATCGGCGCTTATAACGGTTGGGGCTGGATCGATACCTGGTTCAAGTATGTTCTCGGCTCGGCGGCATATTGCGGAGCGGTATTCTTCCTCTTCTTCGATATTTTCAAGAATTAAACGCAGAGGTATCGAATTTTTGCAACTCAAAAAGCCGCGTCCTTTCGGACGCGGCTTTTTTTTATATCGTTCGTTTTTCGTTTATACTATTCGTTACCGTCGCGCTGCCGTATTATGCGGCAAACGTTACTTCCGCATCGACGCCGAGATTCCAATTCTCGCCTTTTGCAACGCTCTCCCATTCGGTTTCGGAGCCGCCGAACTTTATTTCGGCAATATTCGTCGAGCCGACGAAGGCGTAATCTCCGACGTATTTGACGCTCGTCGGAATGGATACGCTCGTGAGTTTATAGCACCCGTCGAACGCTTCGCCCGCAATCGACGTGGTGTTTTCCGCAATTTCGAAGTCCCCCTTTACAGCCGTATCGACATTGAGAAGCACCCTAAAAGTATCTTCTTCCACGGCGTATTCGAGATAAAGCGCTTCGCCCGTCCAATTATCCGAATCGTTGTAGTACGCGGTATTGAAAAATGCGTCCGCGCCGACCTTCGTATCGGCGGTGATAACTATGTCCTTCAAACGAGTACAATTACCGAACGCGCCGTCGCCGACCTGCACGTTGCCGAGGAAAATTTCGGTTATGCCGCTGCACCAATCGAAAGCGTCCGCGCCGATTTTCGTTATACTTTCGGGTATCGTCACTCTCGTGATTTCGGATCTTTTTTCGAACGCGCCGCTCGCAATCGACGTTACCTTTTTGCCGTTATATTCGGACGCGATATCGATGTGCGACAGATTGTTTTTATCCGTACCTATGCACTCGTATTCGTCCGTACCCTCTATCAATTTATAGTTGAGGTCGTGATAAATTTCATACTCCACGTTGCCGTCGTTATCCACCACCTTGCCGTCGCAAGCGGTGAACGTCACGGTTACGACCGCCGCAACGCACAAAATCAGAAGTATGATAAGCAAGCTTTTTGTCTTTTTCACAGGCATTCTCCTTTCTTTCGCTTTCGTTTTTATGATACCTTTATGCTCGACCTTTGTCAAGTAAATTCGGGCTTATTTGAGGTTTTCGGGGTTGAGACATTGCAATTCGGGGAGGACAAACAAACCGTCTTTACGGATAAGTTTTCCGTCGAAATAAATCTCGCCGCCGCCGTACTCGGGCGTCATCACAAGCACGAGATCCCAGTGTACGGCGCTTTGATTGCCGTTATATGCGTCCTCGTAGCAACAACCGGGGGTAAAGTGTATCGAGCCTGATATTTTTTCGTCGAAAAGTATGTCGCCCATGGGCTTTGTGATGAACGGATTGACGCCGAGCGCGAACTCGCCGACATAGCGCGAACCTTCGTCGGTATCGAATATGGCGTTTATTTTGTCGGGGAAATTGCCCGTCGCTTCCACGATTTTGCCGTTTTTGAAGATAAGGCTGACGTTCTCGAATTTGATCCCGTTCTCGATCGACGGTACGTTATACGTTATTCTGCCGTTTACGCTGTCCTTAACCGGTGCGGTGTATACTTCGCCGTCGGGAATATTCATGTGCCCCGAGCATTTTATTGCGGGTATGCCCTTTATGGAAAATTCGAGATCGGTGTCTTTTGCGACAAGCCGCACTTTGTCCGTCTTATCCATAAGAGTTTTGAGCGCGTCCATTGCCCTGTCCATCTTGGCATAGTCCATGCAACAAACATCGAAATAAAACTTCTCGAACTCGTCCGTCGGCACACCCGAAAGTTGCGCCATGGAGTCGTTGGGATAGCGAAGCACCACCCAGCGCGTTTTGTTCACGCGGATCTCGTGATGTACGGGATAGGAGTACAGTTTTTGATATGTCTCCATTCTTTCGGTCGGAACGCCGGAAAGATCGTAAGTATTCTCGTTGCCCCGTACGCCTATATAGCAGTCCATGCGCTCCATGCGGTATTTGGCATATTCGGCAAGCAATTTGCTGTGCTCCGCGCTCGTTCCGCTTATGAGAGCGGCGTTGACTTTGCCCTTGTACGTCTCGACAAACGGATATGCGCCCGCCTCGTAGACAGCCTTTATCAGTTCGGTCACCATGGCGGTATCCACGTCCGTGGCTTCGATAAGTACCTTGTCGCCTTTTTTTGCGGCGATGGAATAATTTACCAGATTTTTCGCAAGTCGGGTTATTCTCGGGTCTAACATTTCATCATCTCCATATTGTCGTTATTTTGTGGGTAATCGTTATTATATCAAAAGTTACGCGCTAAGTCCAATAAAAAATTCCATAAACCGTAAGAAAAAAATTTGAAATTTCCTATCATTTTATTGAAATTTATTCGTTAATATAGTATAATCTATTCGACAGAAGTCAAACAATCTTTTATGGAGGAATTATTATGCCTTTAGTAACAAGCAAGGAAATGTTCGAGAAAGCGTATAAGGGCGGCTATGCCGTCGGCGCATTCAACGTCAACAACATGGAAATCGTTCAGGGTATCACCGAGGCTTGCCAAGAAGAAAAAGCACCCGTTATACTTCAGGTTTCCAAAGGCGCTCGCGCTTATGCTAACCATACCTATCTCGTCAAACTCGTCGAGGCTGCCGTTATCGAGTGCCCCGATATCCCCGTTGTCCTTCACCTTGACCACGGTCCCGATTTCGAAACCTGCAAAGCCTGCATAGACGGCGGCTTTACTTCGGTTATGATCGACGGTTCGTCTCACTCTTTCGAGGACAATATCGCACTTACCAAGAAAGTCGTCGAATACGCTCACGATCACGGCGTTGTCGTCGAGGGCGAACTCGGAACTCTCGCAGGTATCGAGGACGAGGTTTCTCACGCGGTAGGTTCTTATACCAGACCCGAAGAAGTCGAGGAATTCGTTTCCAAGACCGGCGTTGACTCCCTCGCTATCGCTATCGGCACTTCCCACGGCGCATATAAATTCAAACCCGAACAGTGCACGAGAAACGAGAAGGGTATTCTCGTTCCCCCTCCGCTCCGCTTCGATATCCTCAAAGAGGTCAGCAAGAAACTCCCCGGCTTCCCCATCGTTCTCCACGGCTCGTCTTCCGTTCCTCAGGAATACGTCAAGATGGTCAATGATTTCGGCGGAAAGATGCCCGACGCCGTCGGCGTTCCCGAGGAACAACTTCGCGAAGCCGCAAAACTCGCCGTCTGCAAGATCAATATCGACTCCGACCTTCGTCTCGCCATGACGGGCACGATCAGAAAGTTCTTCGCAGAGCACCCCGAGAAGTTCGACCCCAGAGAGTATCTTAAACCCGCAAGAGCGAACATTAAGGAAATCGTTCGTCACAAACTCGTCAGCGTACTCGGCTGCGCAGGCAAAGCGTAAAAGTTATTTCGATATAGCAAAAATGATTGTTACAGTCAAAAGGTCTTACCGCAAAGTAAGACCTTTTTTGTTGTTTTTTATCGCCGATTTATTCGTTATCTTCCCGATTTTTTTGTTTCTCTTTCGATACGTTTGAGTTCGCCGATACGGTCGCGGAGTTTGATCGCCGTTTCGAAATCGAGAGAAGCAGAAGCGGCTTTCATCAACGATTGCAGAGACTCGATCTGTTTGCTTATATCCCCCTCTCTTACGTCCGTCGTTTTCGTGGTAATTTCCAAACTGTTGGATATTTTTTTCACGATCGTTTTCGGCGTGATACCGTGCTCTTTGTTATACGCCATTTGTTTTTCGCGTCTGCGGTTCGTTTCGTCTATTGCGCGGCGCATCGAACCCGTCACGACGTCGGCATACATTATTACCTTGCTCTCGGCGTTACGCGCCGCCCTGCCCACGGTCTGTATCAGAGAGGTCTCGCTGCGAAGGAAGCCCTCTTTATCCGCGTCGAGAATGGCGACGAGTTTCACCTCGGGCATATCCAAGCCCTCGCGGAGAAGGTTTATGCCTACGAGTATGTCGAAGTCGCCGCGGCGCAAGCCCATGACGATCTCCATTCGCTCCATGGTATCGATATCCGAATGAAGATAACGCACTTTACGCCCCCGTTCGGCGAGGAAGGACGTGAGATTTTCGCTCATTTTCTTGGTAAGCGTGGTGACGAGCACTCTGCCGCCGCTTTCGATACACAAGTCTATTTCGCCCAAAAGGTCGTCTATCTGTCCCGTTACCGGGCGCACTTCGATGGGCGGATCGACAAGCCCCGTGGGACGAATTACCTGCTCCGCCACGTTATCCGAGACTTTGAGTTCATAGGGACCCGGCGTTGCGGAAACGTACACCACCTGCGGCATACGGGCGTTGAACTCGTCGAAATTAAGCGGACGATTGTCAAACGCGGACGGCAGGCGGAATCCGTATTCCACGAGATTGGTTTTCCGCGCTCTGTCGCCGTTGTACATGGCGCGGAGTTGCGGTATGCTCATGTGACTTTCATCTATGAACATTATAAAGTCGTCGGGGAAATAGTCGAGGAGAGTATAAGGCGGCGTTCCGGGAGCGCGACCGTCAAAATAACGCGAATAATTCTCGATTCCCGAGCAATATCCTATTTCGCGCATCATTTCCATGTCGTATTCGGTGCGCTGTTTTATCCTGTACGCCTCTATCATTTTACCCCGATCCTCAAAATACTTTATCCTGTCTTGAAGATCGCGGGATATGGCGGCAAGAGCGCTTTTCATCGTCGCTTGTTCCACAGCGTAGTGCGACGCGGGAAAAATCGCGGCGTGTTTCAACCCCGAAAGTACCCTGCCGCTTATCGCTTCTATCTCCGAAAGGCGATCTATCTCGTCGCCGAAAAATTCCACTCTGATCGCGCGCTCGGAGCTCGACGCCGGGAAAATGTCAACGGTATCTCCTTTTACGCGAAAGTTGGTACGCTGAAAGTCGGCGTCCGAACGAGTGTAATTGATTTCGATAAGTCGGCGCACGAGCGCGTCTCTCGATATCTCCTGTCCCGGGCGAAGAGAAACGGACATTCTGTAATATTCCAAAGGCGCGCCCAACCCGTATATGCACGATACGCTCGCTACCACTATCGTGTCGCGGCGCTCGGCAAGACTGCACGTCGCGGAGTGACGGAGCTTGTCCAACTCGTCGTTTATCGCAAGGTCCTTTTCTATATAAGTATCCGTCGGGACGATATATGCCTCGGGCTGAAAATAATCGTAGTATGACACGAAATATTCCACTCGGTTCTTCGGGAACAGTTCGCGGAACTCGTTGCAAAGTTGTCCGACGAGCGTTTTATTGTGCGCCAAAACGAGAGTGGGTCGATTTATCCGCTCTATTATCTTCGCCATGGTGTACGTTTTGCCGCTTCCCGTCACGCCGAGGAGCACCTGATGCCGCAGTCCGTTCTCTATGCCCTCGGCTATGCTGTCGATCGCTTGCGGCTGATCCCCCATGGGCTGATATGGAGATATTACTTCGAATTTATCCATTTATTCCCTTTTCTCCGTCTTTTCCCCTGCGTCCGACGACATCTCGGGCGGCTTTTCATTATTTAAGTCGATCGGTTCTTTTGTCTTTTTTACCTTCGGGTGTTTGTCTCGATAGAGATGATACAACCAAACGGAGATTGCCGCCGCAATAATTATCACATAGCCGACGTAACTCTGCCATACGGGGTATTGTCCGAGAAATATCGCACCCCATATCGCGGAAAATATTATTATCGTATAGTCGAACACCGATATTGATTTTGCCGGCGCTTTTGCGTATGCCATGGTTATGAATATCTGACCGCCTGCCGCCGCCGTGCCCGCGAGGAATAAGTAGAGAGTGTCCAACCAGGACATGGGTCTGAACGTTATTATCATGGGAGGCAGGAAAATCAAACTCGAAATGAAGGAGAACATGAAAACTATCATATTTCTCGCCGCGCCGTTTAAGGACGCCTTTCGCATAAAGGTGTAAGCAAGCCCCGCCATCATGCCGCCGCCTACTCCCGCAAGCACGGGCAAGAATTCCCACGCTTTCCCCGCGCCGAATCCGGGAAGAGCTATGAACACCGCGCCGCCGAATGCCGCTATTACCGCTACCCATTCTACCCAACTCGGTTTCTCTCTCAGAATGAACAGCGAAAAAACTATTCCGAAAAAAGGAGAGAGCTTATTCAGCATGGACGCATCGGAAATATTCATATTATCAATGGCATAAAAGTTCAGAAATATGCCTGCCGTACCGGCAACCGACCTTATGAGTACCGAGACCCAATTCCCTTTTATCGTCTTGAAATCGGAGGGCTTGCGCATAAGCATAACGAAAGATATCGCCGCGGCAACTATGTTGCGGAAAAATGCTTTTTGCGCCGTCGGAATGTTCTCGTCCGCCAATGCCACGAAAAGGAACATGAGCGAGAAAAAGAACGCGGATATTATTATGAATATTATTCCCTGATATTTGGTTTTCAATTTTTTATGCTTCCGTACGATTCAGCCGATTTCGTTTACTATATAATATTATTTTATTTCCTGTCGGGTGCATTGTCAAGCAATCGACGCGCCGTTTTGCAAAGCATAGGAAATTTATAGAAATTTTGTTCTAATACTTGACATTGCGGTCGGGTGCGTATAAAATAAATATAGAACAAATGTTTGGGAGCGCGACATGAGCGGAGTTTTTCTGCACATAGACATGAATAATTTTTATGCGAGCGTGGAGTGCGCGGAAAGACCCGACCTCTCGGGTCGTCCCGTTGCCGTCGCGGGAGACCCCAAGAAGCGGCACGGCGTGGTGCTTGCGAAAAATCAGGTAGCGAAAAGTTTCGGAGTTAAAACGGGAGATACGGTCGCGGAAGCGCAATCAAAAGCGCCGAATATTGTATTTTTGCCGCCGCATTTCGACAAATACGACAAAATATCCAAGCGCATGTTCGGCATTTGCAACCGCTACACCTGTTTTGTCGAGCCGTTCGGTCCTGACGAATGTTGGTTGGACTGCACGCAAACGGTGCGACTTTTCGGCAACGGTAAAAAAATCGCGGATAGTCTGCGTGAAAGCGTCAAACGCGAACTCGGCATAACGGCAAGCGTGGGCGTGAGTTTTACGAAAATGTTCGCAAAACTCGGCAGCGACATGAAAAAACCCGACGCAACCACGGTTATAACCGAGGAGAATTTTCGGGATAAAGTATGGCCTCTGGCTGCCGAAAATCTCTGCGGCGTGGGCAGAAAGACTTCGGAAAAATTGCGTAAAATGAACGTTTGCACCATCGGAGACCTCGCCAATGCCGACGAGCGCGTTCTCGTTCGCACTTTGGGCAAAAACGGCGCCGATCTTCGGCTTACAGCCAACGGGCGCGACGGTTACGACGTGCGCGAGGCCGTCGTCGGGCGCGACGCAAAAAGCGTGGGACACGGGCTCACCGCGCTCAGAGATTTGGTCACCGACGAAGATATAAGCACGCTCGTATATTATCTTTCCGAGCTCGTTTCCGCGCGTATGGTCAGATATGGCGTTAAAGCAAAGGGCATTGCCGTTCACGTTCGAACCAACGCTCTCACGCACTCCGCAAAACAGACTACTCTGCCCTTCCCCGTTTGTTCGTCGTCGGATATTGCCGCCGCGGCGCTACGGCTTATCGCCGAAGTGCGCGGAGAACTGCCTTTGCGTTCCATAGACGTAAGCGCGTTTATGCTCTCGCCCGCTTCCGCACCCCACCAACTATCTTTTTTCGACGACAGTCTGATTTCGGCAAAAAACGAGAAACTCGACGAGGCGATAGCGAAAATACGGCTGAAATACGGCAAAACCGCCGTCGTTCGCGCCTGTCATGCGGTGCAGGATATTTTTACCGACAAAGACGTCGGCGACTTTTTGCCGTTCAAAAGATAATCCGTTTCGCGCCGCTCGGCGTTCGGTAACAAACAAAAGTGCAAATTAAAACGCAAGATAAAATGCATGCGGCTTGGCGTGCGTTTTTTTATTGGCAAGCGGAGACAAAAGCTCCGAACAATGCGCGAGACGCCGCACAATCCCACAGTTCGGGGTGCCACTGGACGGCGATAAAGAATTTTTTACCGCGCATGGTGACTGCTTCCGCCAAGCCGTCCTCGCTTATCGCTGCCGCTTCGAGGTCCGACGCGAGCGTTTTTATCCCCTGATGATGATAACTGTTTACGCCCATGCGCGACGCTCCGATTATTTCTTTTAACGGAGAGGAGAGCGTTACCCCGTGAACCGCGCGGTCATACGGCGGCGACATATGATGATTTATCGCGCCGAAGCCCGTAAGATCCTGATAAAGCGTGCCGCCGAGCACGGCGTTTATTATCTGTATGCCGCGACATATTCCGAGCACGGGAACGTCGCGTTTTAATGCAATGCCGAGAACGTATTCTTCCATTCGGTCGCGAAGTTCGCACGGCTCGCCGCAAGTCGGCAGGCGCTGTTCCCCGTAAACGGTCGGGTCGACGTCCTGTCCGCCCGTAAATAAAAATCCGTCGCAGAGTCCGATAACTCCGTTCAGTTCCTCGCCGTTTGCCGTAAGCGGCAAAATCACGGGCACTCCGCCCGCGTTCTCAATGCCTTGCATATAGCCGGGTATCATCCATATGCTGTTTTTTTGTTCATCGAACAAGGGCATGACTCCGATTATTGGTTTCATGGCAACCTCCGAGTATACTCCCTTTCCCTCAACTGAATTATAAAGCCGCATTGTAAATATTGTCAATCGATTGTATTCGGCATACCGACAAAATTTGAGGAAATAATACAGAATAGAGGAAACGGTTATGGTAATAATCAAACTTGAAGTAAGCGAAATCGATACTTTGCTTCGAAAAATCGCCGAGTACAAAGGAATAAGCGTCGATATGCTTGTGAGTGAAATAATTAACAAATACTTTCCCGATTCGCATAGGATAGATGTAGACGCTATGGCGCAGGGATATAAGGAGATGGGAGAAATCAACCTCTCGATTGCCAATGGAGATAATAAAAAGGGGTGATATTTTTTATGCGGATCTGAGTCCGGTGGTCGGCAGCGAACAAGGCGGTATCCGCCCCATTCTCATTGTGCAAAACGATATCGGAAATAAATTTTCCCCCACCATTATCGCAAGCGCGATCACAAGTCAACTCACCAAAGCCAAACTCCCCACGCATATCGAGATCCAAAGCGGTAAATTCGGACTTCCGCGCGACAGCGTTATCTTACTCGAACAAATACGCACGTTGGACAAAAGACGGCTCAAAAGCAAAATAGGAAGTCTGGACGACAGAACCATGAACGCGGTCAACAGAGCGTTGCTTATCTCGCTCGGTTTTGCGTGAGAGCATATCGTTTAAGGATCGAAAACGGTTGCCGCAGGCGGGTAAAGCCCGCTCATGGCAACCGTTTGATTTAAGACGAAAATACTTCTTTCAAACGTCGATTTTATTTCAAAACAACGTTTTATCCACAACAGCCGCTTTTTATTGCGGCTTTTTATAATTCGACAATTATGTCGCTTGCAAGCACGCTCGTTTCTCCGCGCGCTTTTGCGGCGCGTTCCCCTGCTTTTCCGAACTCGTAACAGGCTCGGACGGTCGCGAGAAACGGGTCGTCCGAAGTCGCGGCAAACGCGCCGACCATGCCGCCGAGTACGTCGCCGCTGCCCGCCTTCGCCATTGCCGGCGTGCCCGTCGTGTTCAGCATTGTGCGCCGACCGTCGGAAATTACCGTCGTCGCGCTTTTCATGGCTATCACGGCGTTGAGCTTTTTCGCAAGAGCCGCCGTGCGTTCGCTGTCGGGCAACGTTCCGTCATCCTTCGACAGGCGCATAAACTCTACGACGTGAGGGGTCAGGATCAGCTTGCATGTGTGCCCGCTCACGGCGGAAAGATCCTTTGCAAGCGCGTTCAGCCCGTCGCCGTCGATAACGAGCGTGCCGCGGAAATTATGTGCAAGACAGTCGATGATTTTTATTATCTCGGGATTATCGCCCAAACCCATGCCGATCACTATGGACGAAGCCTTATGTATCACGCCGTCGAGAACGGCTTTGTCAAAGGTGATTTTACCTGCCTCGTCAGGCATAATACTCAACAATTCTTCCTTAATTCGCGCTTGATATACGCCGATGAGGCTATTCGGCACGCAAAGCACGGCATAACCCGTACCGCTGCGGAGCGCCGCTTGCGCCGACTCGTGAGCAAGGAGCGACGCGCCTATCATGGTGGGACTTCCCGCGATTATTTTTACGT
>CANQCB010000028.1 GCA_947589145.1 uncultured Clostridia bacterium
CTGTCGTTGCGAGGGGGTGCTGCCTTCCGTCGTAGGTGACGGTAAAGAGGTCCGCCGCTTCGTCATCGGGGTGCTTGCCTCTCGCGGGCGCGCCGTCCATCGTCCAGGTCGCCGTAACTGTCTTAGGGGTGCAGGTAACAGCCTCGTATTCCCGCGCAAAGGTTATTTCGAGGTTGACCCCGCCCGAAATCGTTATGAGATACCTGCCTGCGTTGAGATAACCGCCCGTACTGCGATTGCCGGTCATCTTATAAACGGAAACAACAACGTCATCGTTCGTGAAGAGTTCGTTAAGTTCGTTACCCAGCGCTGTCTCGCTCACGTCTTTCCCGTTCATACGCATTCCCGAGACAACGGATAGTCCGTCCTCGCCGAGAAGCCAATCTTTAAGCGCGCGTTCGAGCGCGGCAAACGGCTGGCCCTCGGAGGCTCTTTCATCGTACTGATAATCGCCGTAGGTAAACTCGAAAGACGCGTTCCCTTTAAGCGTAATAACGATCAAGTCCGGCGTAATGCGGTAAACCAACTCGAACGTTTCTTCGTTGTGGTAATCCGCACTGACGGTAACTTTCAGAATCCAATAGCCGACCTCGTTTACTCGGGGCGCGCCCGTCTCGCGATCGGTATCCTTATAACTCGTACCAAAGAACTCCGCGCCGTCCGTGGAATTGCGGTTTGCGTTGAAGTAGAGATCGCCGTAGGAAATCGTGCCCTCGGTAATGTCGCCCTTAAAGGTGAGGTATCTCTTGCCGGTGCGCGAAGCCTCGTCACAATCGGTCATGCTGTTGTTTACGGACATGACATAGGGTTCCGCATCTTGTTCGAGAATGTATTCGAGCGACTCGTACCAATCGCCGTACTTCTCGATGGTGGCGTTTTTAATGGTAAACTCGCCCGCATTCCCTGTCCGGGGAGTGTTCCCCTCGAAGTCCGTCCAGGACCCGATAAGCGAACCGCTCCACTCGCCATAGAAAGTAATGGCGTAGTTCCAGTCGCGCACGCGGGATTTTTCGCCCAACTCCGTCCCCCAATAGGCGACAATGGGGTACTCTCCGGGCGTAAGGCAAGCTTCGCTTGCCTCGGTAAACTTGCCGCCGAGATAGAAGGAAAGATATCCGACATGCCCCGCGTCAATCTCACCGGAACCGCGTTCGTAGTCCCACACGACTCCCCTGGTCGAATCGAGTTGTACGCCCTTTTTAAGCCGCATGCTGTGGTCGAGAGTGTACTCGTTTCCGCCATAGGTGCCCGAAATGCCTTTAAGCGTAATGGCAATCGATTTCGGTGCAATGGTATATATTCCACTGTCGCCGTGCTCTTGCTCGCGTATTCCCGCGGAGTCTTCATCGTAATCGTAGTTGTCGTAGGTCGTAAAGTACAGATAACGATAGCCGTCATTGTTCGTGTCTTTGAATGCATTGATATCGGGGAAGAACGACTTGGTGTACGCGCCGACGAATATCACATTGTAGTTGGAGTTGCTGTAATCGCCCTCAATGGAGTACTGCCCGCCGTAGGTGCCGCTGCCCTCGTTGTAATCGTATTCGTCGATGGCAACGCGCTTGGTAAGGCGAACGTAAAGCGAATCGAGATTGTCGCCCTCGGCAAGAACGCCGCTGTCCACCGTGTAACCGCCGTTCCAGGTCGCCTTTTTGCCGTTGCGGTAGGCGTACCAGGCTTTCTGATCCACTTCAATGGGGCTTCCGTAAACGCTCGCCTGCGGAAGAATTACGACATAGATGACGCGTTGCGTAATGATATACCGGTTTTCGCCACCCGTAAAGGTCACTTCGTAGTTTCCGCCGCTTGCGCTGCCCGTAATGGTGTACGCCTGCGCGGGCGAATGGGCATCGGCGGTGCAGTCGAGCAGAATGCCCAGGCTTTCCACCGTGTCGCCGTTCTTGCTCCAACCCTCGGGAAGAGTGAAATACACGCCGTTGGTTTTATCGTCGTTAAGCGCGCTGAGCACCTCTTGGTTGTTGACTTCCTCGCCGTATTCGCGGGTGTAGGATCCGATTTGCACAACAATTCCGCGCGGCGTTACGGTGTAGATACCCGCGCGTCCGACGTATTCGTCATATCCTCCGCCCGCCGTAAAGCCGCCCGTAAAGGTAAAGCCGTAGTTGTCGTTATCGTTGTCGCCCCCTACGAGCTCGCCGACAATCGGGTAGGTGCCCACGGGCGATGTCTTTTCCGCGAGCGTGCGCATGGTAAATTGAATATTGTCGCCATGTACTATGGGCAAGCCGGTCAAGCCGGAAGTAAGGGCGTAGGTATACATCGACGTGACGTCCTGCGTCCAAGGGCCTTGGGGCTCGTCGCCGTAACTGCTCGTGGAAAGCGAACCGTCCAGACCTATGGTAACGGTAACGTTGCGGGTGGTGACCGTAAAGGTGCCCGCCGTCTTGTTGTTCTCCTCGCCCATCCAGCTGCCGACAAAAACCACATCGTAATTGCGGTGCAAGCCGCCAACGCCGTAGGTGGCCACTATAGCGTACGTGCCCACTTTCAGCGCGCCGGCACCGGAGAGGTCCTTGCTTTCGTCGTATTTCAGATCGAACCTGATGGCAAGGCCGTCGCTGTCTCCGGGAAGAATGGCGTTTGCGGTCTCGCCGTCATATGAGGCGGTGTACAGCGTGTTGTCGAGCTTTGGAATAAGATTGGTGCTGCCGTCGTCGCCGCCGTAGATGGCGTTCTGGTCGGTAATCGTCACAACTATGCTGCGCTTGCTTATGGTGTACGTGCCGCTCCCGCCGCCCGTAAACGAGCCTGCGTACTCTATGATATAGTTGCCGAGTTTTGTACCGTCCTGTGCCTCGGCGAAACCGTCGATGGGATAGGTGCCGACGTTCGCTTTCTCTTTGGTCGCGTTCGAAGTGAACGTAAAGACAATGTCATCGCCCTCTACTATGGGCTTACCGGTACCGTTGACGACCTGCGGGCTGTATTTTGTCTGATCCACGTTGTTCGCCTCGCCGTAAATGCCGTGTTGGTCATCGATGCTAACGCGAATACGACGTTCGTTGACGACGAACCATCCATCTTTTCTCACGACTATTTCGTAGTTGCCGTTCATGCCCTCGGCGGTAAGCGTGTATTGGTCGGCGTCGAGGCGTTGCCGCCCGTCCCACGCGTTACCATCGGCAAACTTTACGATAAAGCGAATGATTGTCGCCGCGTTGTCGCCGCCGACAATTTCGTATGCATTGCCATCCGAATAGTTGAAAGTGATTCCCTCTTGCGGACCGGTCACGGAGAAAGTCTCGCCGTAAACGGCATGCTTTTGGTCGATTATGTCTATCCACACTACGCGGCGGGTAACCGTGTAAGTGCCGCAATTACCTTTGTATGCGTCATCCTTGTTCCACGAGCCGACAAAGGTCACGTTATAGTCGGTATTGCCGCACGTGCCCGCAATGGGATAGTCGTTGACATTACGGCTCTCGTTCACCCTGCGGAGCGTAATGGCAAGGTCGTCCGTTTTGCCGTCCTTTTGAACGATTCCGTTGTAGGTATCCGTCCATTTCAGGTCCGCAAAATCCTCGCCGTAAACGCTGGTCGCGTCCTCGATCGTAATGGTGATATTTTTCTTTTGGACGACATACTTCACGGCGTCGAGGTTTTTGATTTCCACTTTGTAATTGGCGCGTTTTTCGCCCGTGACGGCGGCGTTCAGATAGTGCCCGCCTTCCACCCAGCGCAAATACCCCGTCTCGCTTCTTTGCGTGGTCTGCACGCTGATTACAATGTTGACTTCGTTGTTAAGAATGGCAGGGCCCTCTTTGCCGCCCGCGCGACTCGACGTGTATGTCGGCTGACTCCACTCGGTGCCGTAAGTGACGGGAGCGATATCGTCGACCGTAACGACAATCTCGCGCTGGACAATGCTGTAATTGCCGTACCTCCAGGAAATGCCGTAGTTGCCGTTGTCGTTGTCGCCGTCCGTGAGCGTTGCCGTAATCTGCCCGTTGCCGACGTCATCGCCCTTTTCGAGCGTGGTCGTCATGACAAGTTCGATTTTGTCTTCCTCGAACACCGCGGTTCCCTCGTCGAATGTGAGCGCGGCCGTCCAGCCCCAAAATCTCTGATCGGTGATTTCGTCGCCGTATTCGCTCTGCGGATTTTCCGTGCCAAGAGTAATGGTAATCTCGCGCGCGTTGACGGTATATTCGCCCCAGACGATGTTGAACGTATAGTTTTCCGTTATATGCTCGTCGGTGCTATACGAAGCATAGATGTAGTACTTACCCTGTTTGAGGTGCTTAGACGTGCTTAACTGCGGATCGGAGATATAGAGCGTTATGCCGAGGTTGTCTTCTCCGACTGCCGCGACGTTAGCGGGGGAACCGTTGGAAGTGGCGACGATCATTTCGAGACTTTCGTCCACCCTTGCCTTTTCCGCGTCATCGCCCACATAGTCGCCGATTTCGCCGTAGACGCTTTGCTTGTTCTGAATAGATACGGTTATCGCGCGCTTATCCACGGTGTAAACGCCCTTTTCGCCGTTGCTGCCCGTAAACATAATGTAGTAGTTGCCGTTGGCGGAAATAAAGGTTTCGCCCTCGATGTCGTACGTGCCCGCGTCGATAATGCCCGAGACGTATGGCGCGCCCTTTACCATGAGTTTCAGTTTGGCAAGAATTTCCGCTTCGATTATGTTCCGATCGCTTTCAAGTATGGGGGTGCCGCTTACGTTGTCGGAGATAATTGCGCCATGACTCAGAGTCTGCACGGGGTCTCCGTAAACGGAATTGAGGTCGGAAATGGTTACGGTAAGTCTTCTGCGCTCCACTTCGTAAGCCTCTTTCACCTCGTACTTGCCGTCTCCCATCGATATTCCGTTCTCTTTTACGGTTATTTCGTACCACTCCGCATGCTCGGTGACGCCGAATGTGATCGTAAGATAGATAGAATATTTGTCGACGGCGCTCACATCGCCGTCAATGGCGAACTTCAAAGACACGCCGTCCGAGAGAACGAACGCAATACCGTCCGTGGCGTTTTCGCACTCCACCGTGTATGCGGTGCCTTGGTTTTGGCTGACCGTCTTTTCCTGACCATAGGTGCCTTTTTGGGTAAGAACGGTAATTACGACTTTACGCTTTTCGATGGTGTAGGTGCCCGCCTTGCCGTTGTTCGCATCGCCCTCGGGCACATTCCATTCGCCCTCGAAGGTGACGGCATAGTTTTCGTTGGCGCAATTACCCGTAATCGCGTATTTGCCGGGCCGAACGATGGGGTCGCGGCGGAGCGTGATTTCGAGGCGGTCGCCTTCGTACACGGGATCGTTCGTAAGAAGCCCGTTTTCCACGTCTTCCGCCGCGGAGAAACCGGCTACGTACCAGGCCTCTCCTTCGCCCTGGTTTTGCGAGAGAGTGTCGGTGCTTATGCTGCCGTACACGCCCGTCTGATCGTTGATATGAACAACTATCGGGCGCTTCTTAATCGTGTAGGTGCCCGCTTGCTTGGCGGGGTCGCTCGCGCTTTTGAACGTGACGGAATAGTTCGAGTCGTTGTTCCAAGTCGGGTTAATGTCGTATTTGCCCGCGGAACGCCCCGTGTTCTTGCGGAGTTGAATGTGCAGGTCGTCGCTTGCTATTATTGCGTCGCCGCCGACCGACTTGTCGTCGAGTGCCGCGCTCCAATACTCCTTGCCGAGTTCGACTTCCGCCTCGCCGTAGTAACTTTCCGCGTCCTCTATGGTTACGGTTATCTCGCGCGGAGTAATGGTGTACTTGCCGGGCTTAAAGTCGATTGAGTAGTTGACGTTTGCGGAACTGCCGGAAAGCTGGTATTCCATTGCACGCGTGCCGGCGTTTACGATATAGATTTCTATAAAATCGTCGAGGTTTTCGCCGTTGACCGCTGCGCCGCTCGTAACGTTGTACCACTCATGCCCCTGCTTGGGCGAGGGCTCTAAGCCGTTGTACACGCTCGTCTGGTCTTTAAGTTCGACGGTAATCTTTACCGCGTTTATGGTAAATGTGCCCGTCTCCCAAGTTACGGTGTAATTCCTGCCGATTTCGTCCTCGACAAGAGTACCCGTGATGACGTACGTTTTTACGCCCCAAGCGTCGGTTTCGTCCTTGATATCGAGAGTGATTTTCAGGTTTTCATCGCCGCCGACGATAGCGTTGCCCGTGCCGTTGTAAGACGAGACCGCATTCCAGCCGCTTACCCTGTCGGTGTTTACGGTGGGCTTTTTGCCGCTGTAATCCGCGGACTGGTTGCCGATATTTACCAAAATGTGCCGCTTTTCGACTTCGTAAACGCCGCAAACGCCGTCGTTTTCGTCATCGTTCGCCCAGTCGCCCTTAAAGGTGATTTTGTAGTTGAGGTTGCCGCATTCCGCCTTGATGGCATACTTACCGGCAATTACGTTGCTGCCGCGCTTTTCCTCGCCCACGAGGGTAAAGGTGTATTGCAGGTCATCGCCGGGGTGCGGAACCTTTCCGTCCTCGTAGGAAATGAGGTCGGAGTTGAGTTTCAGCGTTTCGCCGTAAGCGGAAGTCGCGTCCCCTATCTTCGCGGTAAGCTCCATGGGGATTATGCTGAACGCCATCGTCGTCGTGCCGGTGTAGTTGCCCTTGCCCGTTACGACGAGTTGCGCGTAGTGCCCGCTTACAATGTCCGTAAGAACGTTATCCTGAAAGTCGCCCAGACTGAAATAGGCGGCAAGATCTTCCTCTCTTTCGTACACAATAGGCTCGCCGTCCGCCGTGAGGTGAATGGTCGCCTTTACCAGTTTGGGCATTATCTCCAAGCCCGTGTAGGTATAGGTGTACACGAGAATACCGTCTTCATCATGGTCCGTCTTCTTGCTGTCGAGTTCACCGTCAAAGGCGTGCACGGCAAGCAGATCGCCCGGGGAAAAAATCGTACCGATATCGAAAGGCGTAATGATAAAACGCTGTGTTTTATCTTCGTAAAGATAACTTCCGTCCGCATTCAGGCTGAACGCGAAGTTGCCGCCGGTAAGAGTAATCTCCACGATATAAGTGCCCGCGTTGAGAGGCTTGTAGTTTGCTCCCAAAAGGCTGTTGGGGTTGGCTTCTATGTCGGGCGAATATGCCAGCGTATAGCCGTTGCGGTCGTTGGTAAGAAGCCTGTACGCCTCTTCCGCCGTCATGGCAGAGGTGGGGGTAAAGGTGTGCTCCGTTACGTCCGCGTCCTGCTCGCCGTTGTTGAATTCCTTGTCGGCAAACGTGCCCACGGAAAGCAGTACCGGCGTAATGGTGTAGGTGTATTCGAGCGATTCCGTTGCGCCCGAGCCGCCGAGGAGCAAGAAGTTTTTGTACTCGAACGTGAGTGTATAGGTGTACGTTCCCGCGTCGATAAAGGCATGGCTATCGTTCAGAATTTCGTCCATGCGTTCTTTCGGTATCGGGCTGCCGTCCACAAAGTATGTTGTCTCCGCGCGGTCGTACGAGCCGGAGTGCTCGTAGCCGCCCACCTTTACGGTAAGGGTGTGCTTGCCTTTCTCCGAGCCGGTCGCGCCGAGGCCGTTATACTCAAATTCTATATTATAGCTTATGCCATCAACGGAAGTTTCGGTCGTGGACGAGAAGTTAAACGACCAGGCGCCCTGCCGTCCGCCATCCAAATCGCCGTGGAAGCGGGACTTGTCGTCGTACTCCGCCGTGGATTGCGCAAGCGCGGGCATAATTTCGAGCGCGGTAATCACGAAATCTTTCGTTTCGGAGTCGCCTTCTCCGTCAAACATAAAGTTCTTGGCGTCGTCATCGGTGAGGGTAAGAGTAAACTCGTACTTTCCGCTGTAATAGGGAAGTCCGTTGCCGCCCAAACGAGCGTTTTCGTTACCCGCTATTTCCTTTTTTGCATACCGTACGCGGCCGCTACTTAACGTATAGTCGCTCTTTTCGGGCACCACGCCGGGATTAACGTCGTTTGCAAACGCCCATCCCGCCTCTTGTTCATCGCGGTTGTAGGGCGCACTTGGTATGTCGGCAATGCGAATAGTCGCCTTGCTTATATCATACTCCACATCCTTAGTGTACACTGCGGTTTCGCTCGAACCGTCAAAGCTGAAGCAGTAGTTGCCGCTGTACGCCGAGTATACGCCGAACGTACCGCTGCTTATCAGCGTAACCGTAACCGTATAGTGCCCCGCGTTTACGAAATCTTTGCTGTCCTTGATAGTCGTGCCCCACTCGCCGCTATATTTATAGGTCACGGTGTAGACGTAGCCGCCCTCGGAAAAGGTGATACTGCCGTCGTCGTTTGTTGTGCTCGACTTGCCATCGATTGCGAACCTGTCGGGCATAATTTTTCCAAGGAAGATGATATCGGCGCGGTGAGCGATAGCGTCGTATATCGCCGTGCCGCCCACGATGTCAAAGTCCACCTCCGCCGGCGTAATGACAAATGCATTCTCGCCCGAATTTTCATCGATGACAAAGTTGTAGTTGTTGTCGGTGCAGGACAGAGTAATGTCGTACTTGCCCGCGTTTACTCCGTCCGTCTTGTCGAGCACAACGATAGACTTTTCATCGCCCGAAGCGAGCGAATACCCTTCTACAACCTCCCACTTGCTGTTATCGACGTTGGGTTCTACGCCGGTGTACGAAGTCGTCTGTTTCAGTATCCGCACTTTTACGGTGCGCTGATTGACCGTAAGCGTGCCAAACTCGAATGTCACATCATAGTCGCTCGAAATTACACCCGGGCTGACATAGAAGTCGTACTTGCTCGCGCGAAGGTGTTCGCCGGGCGTAAGTCCCGCGTTGTATTGGCTGATGGAAGTATTTTCCGCAAGCGCTGCAAAAAGCCTTTCGCCGTCGGTGCCGACAAAACCACCGGGTTTGCCGGAAAGGCGGGTGACTTGCGCCGTGCGCTCGGGTACGGCGTTTCCGTATTCGATTGCGGCGTCCTTTTGGAATCCATCGTTCACGGTTGCGCCGATTTCGACCTTTATTTTGCGGCTCTCGACGGTGTACCGCCCTATGATTGCGGTTATCTCGTAGTTGGCGTTGTCGCCGCTATTGTATTTGTCCGACAGCTTATACGCCGCGCTGTCGAAAATTACGGTGTATGCCTTTGCGTGAAGCCCGTTTTTCGCAAACGCCTTGTTCTCCTCGTCGCCGATGACTTTCTCCGACGCGGAAACCTGAATATAGAAGAGCGACGGGGCAAACGTAAGCGCGTCATCGTTTACGATGGCGTCCTTTCCGTCCTCGCGCGAGAACGTATATGCCCCGCTCCCCCAGAACTCTTCGAGGTCGTCGCCGTACTCAGAAGCGAGCGTGGTGGAAACGTTGAGCGTAATACTGCGGCGGTTAATCTTATATACGCCCGCGCGCTTGGTAAGATCGCCAAACTCGGGGTCTTTGTATTGCTCGTCGACCTCACCCTCCCATATGCCGGTAAAATCGACCTCGTAGTTGTTGTCGTTCACGGTGGGGTCGTATTTGCACATGAGGGGATATTGCCCTACCGGCGCTTTTTCGTTCACCGCTTCGGCGATATAGAGCGTGATCCCCGTTCTGAATTTATCCATATCCGCAAGAAGAACAACGTCATTGCTCTTGCCGTTGGTAGTGTGTTGCGGGAACCAATACGTGCCGCTGCCGGTGCCCTGCGTAACTTGCGGCTTTTCGCCGTACTCGCTGGACTGATCGCCGGGGGAAGCGATAAGCACGACGACCCGGCGCTTGGCAATTGTGTGCGTTGCGGAGGGGCCGAAAGATACGTCATAGTTAATGCCTATGTCCTCGCCCCTTTCCGTAGCCAAAGCGTGATTGAATTTTACGTTGAAGAGATAACTGCCGGCGTTTGTGTGCGCGCCCGCATCGTCGTAAGCGTAAGAAATGCCATTTCCGAATGCGGCAAGGTCGGTTGGGAAAACGGCGGTGGAAGTGACTTCCAGATCGTTTTTCTGCGACTCCGCCAGCGTATAATCGTAGCCGCCCATGTTCTTGCTGTCCACGGGGTCGCCGTACACGGAATCGTAATTCCGCGCCGTAAGCACGATCTTGCGGGGATATACGACATACTTTCCGTTGGTAACGTTTTCTGCCGTGAGTTCGTAGTTGGCGTTGATTGCGTCAAGATCGGCAATGGCTATATTATAGTAGCCGGTATCGTTGATATTGTTGCCGTCCGCGTCCACCGTTGCGCGCAGCATATTGCTTGCCGTAGCGACATACCGCGGATCGGTAAGCGTAAGCACGGCGTCGAGCCGGTCGCCGAACACAAGCCCGTCGCCCACGCCGCTCACATGCTTGATATTCTCATCGGGCAGGGAAAGCGCGGCCTGCGATTCGCCGTAAATGCTCTCCGCGTCGGGAATGTTCGCCGTTATCTTGCGCTTGGTAATCTCGATAAGATTATCGATTTGCGCGGGCATAATGGCACCCGCATCGGTCATGCCGCGCACCTCGTTTTCGCCGAACTTCCAGGTAACGTCGTAATTGCCGTTAGTGTACGAGAACGAGCCGCCGTACATGTTTACCGAGGAGCGGAGCGCATAATTGCTGGTGAACATTATTTTGAGAATCTGGTCGAGACGGAGCGCGAGATTATCTCTGTCTACCGTGCCGCCGTGCTCATCGTCTATGCCCTCGTTGTCGATGTCAATCTGCGCGAGTCTGCCGTCCAGCCCGAGAGAATCGGGGCTGAATCCGACTTCGCCCGGGTTGAGCGGAGTCGAGGGGTTGAACAACTCTTTAAGGGCGTTGCCGCCGTTCGCCTTTTCGTAGGTCTCCGCCCAATTCGCGGTGCCCGCGTGGGTGCCCCACTTGTCGTCAAACGCGGGAATACTGCCGTACTCGTACGTCTGCTTGTCGAGAATTACGGTAATGGGCTTGGGCTTGACGGTGACGTTGAGGGTGACGGACATTTCCTTCCTGTCCTCGGCGGGATAGGTCGTGTCGGTGTTAAGGTCATACAACATATAGTTGGCGAGCAGGCACTCGTCGGGGAAGGTGTTCGCATCGTGGTTTTTGTGGCTTCCTTCCTCTCCGAACCCGATTTCCTCGATCATGACGCCAAGGGAAACGGTGGTCGAGCCCACGTTCGGACTCTGTAATGTGCCCTTGACGTAGTTGTTTTGCTCGTTTGTAAATTGTATTTTGAGGTTGGATTGATCGCTCGCGGCATAACCCGTGAGTTCGCCCACCTGAATTTCGTCGGTCGGAACATAAAAATCCGTCGTGCCGTCGTAATAGCGGTTGATGTTGGCAAGCGAGAGCCGCGAGATCGTAAGCGTCGCGCGCTCGATCTTCATCGTCGCGTAGTTCGGGTTGGCGACAAATTTGTCCTCGGAGTTAAACGGCGCTGCCACACCAAGTTCGCCTTTCAGACCCTTGATATCACTCCTTATGGTAAAGCGGTAGCCAAGGCGGTCGTAACGTTCGGAAACGTATTTTACATCCGTCTGTGTGAGTTCGCGATAGTCCGTATCGTAACCCGAGGTAATATGGAGAATGTTGGTATAATCTCCGGTGGCAACTTTGCTGTCGTCGACAAACAAACGATGCTTTTTCGGCGTGTCGCCGTCGAGTTCGGTTTCTTGTCCTGCCTCGTTCGCGAGAGTATAATAATCGTAATAGAGGTAGAAATAGTCGCTCATGACGCCGCTCGTATCGGACGTAAGCTTGGTGCGGTCGACAAACACGCGGATATCGTACTTTCTGTCCTCGCCGTTGTAGACGAGAGAGAAGCCCGTGCCCGTTTCGGCGGTCGTTTTGGCTTCCGTCCAGCCCTTGGGTTTGTCGGTGGCGGTATCTACCGTGCGGTCGTAATATTGCCACTGAACGGGAAGATTGCCTTCCTGCCTCGTGCCGAGGGCGAGATACCAGCCGTCGTCGTCCCCCGTGCCCGCGACAATGGACGTGCCGCCGTCGGTGAACAAAAAGCCGTCCACATAGCCCGTCGTCGCGCCCGTTTTGAGGTAGTCGCGCAGGTTGAACGTGGTGTTGCCGTCAGAGTTGAGCTGATTTTTGGCATGCGAAGATTCGTCTATCGTGTTGCCCTCGCCGCTCTTTAACGGGCGCGGACCGTTTGTGCCGTTGAAAGAGGAGGTTTGTTTGTTCCCGTCCGTGCCGTCCTCCCAGCCTTGCGGATAGAATTGGCGCATAATATAGCCGCCCGCTTCGATGCCCGCCGCCGGCGTAATGGAGACCTGCGCAACGTGGGTCGCGTCATGATAAAGCGGACCCTGTACCTTGATTTCGGGGTAAAGGTGCTGTTTGGCGTTGAACATCATCTGACCCTTGCGGGAAACGGCTTGACCTTCTTTGTCAGCTGTTCCATCGGTCTTAAACGCGGGGCCGTACTCTTCGTCCCAATCGCCCGTGAGTCCATAACGATCTTTGCTGTCGTCATAGTGATTGGTGTTCCAGGAATAGCGCGCCATGGAAGTCGTAAGGGAAAGATAGAGGTTGGAATCCTCTTTTCTCGTATCTCCATCGATAAGCGCGGCAATCGCCTCTGCCGAATAACTCTCGTCGGGGTCGACCTGCGAGCAGTAGTTGCCCGTGACCTTTGCGGGACCGTTGAGGTAAATACCCGCGCTGTCCTGGTACATATTGATACCGGCGCCGCCCACGTTCGCCTTGGGGGTTTCGTGCTCTTTGGGATTGCTCTCGCTGACAATCTGCGCGCCGTTGATGTTTCGTATCATGCCCTTTGCGACGTTGCCCGTTATCTCACCGCCGAAGAGTTTCAGAAAGCTGTTGTAGCTTACGGAAATGCCGCCGCCGAACGTCGCGCTGTAATTGTGCGTAATCGTGCCGCCGTAGATGTTGCAATAAGACTCCTGATATACGCAAACGCCGCCGCCCTCGTGCCCGTAGCCGTCGGGATTTTTTCGGAACTGCTCGTCATAAATATCCGGGTCGGTCATCGCCTCCGGATCGGTGACTGCAGGCCGTCTGGTATAGCCGTGGCTGTTCGTTTCCGCAAACCCGTCCATGCGGGCGGAGTTGCCCTGCACAAGCCCGCCGAACATATTCAGCGTCATAAACGAGCCTTGCGAGAGATAACACATGCCGCCGCGGAGCGCGCTGTTGCCCTCGACCCGCGCATCGAACACATTGACCGTGCTTGCGCCGACGCCGTAGAACGCGCCGCCGAAAAGGCCTTGGTTGTCAGTGACGCTGCCGCTGTGCACCGTGAGTTCGGCGCGGTTGCGAAGAGTGAAGCCGCCGCCCTTTACGCCGTTGGCGTAGTTGCTGTCGCTGCCGTAGTTATCCCATTTTTGATTGTCGAATACCTTGCCCGTGCCGTTCTTCGTCACGCCGCCCTTAATTTCGCCCGTGCCGTAGGGGTTTATTTCGCTCACCGAACTATCGAACACTTCGAGGCGGGCATACTGTCCGAGAATAAATACGGACTGCACGATCGTATCGACGTTTGCGGCGTTGTCGTTGAGCGCCCTGTCAATCTTGTGCCCGTTTAAGTCGAGAATGACGTAGGCGTTATCGGGAATGGCAAGCCTACCGAAGGAATATCCTTCCCCGGCAGGGCAGAATGTAAATTGTTGCGTTCTGATTTCGCGGTTGTAAGTCGTGGCGTAATTTTTGATACGCGTAGCAAGGGCAAGAGGATTTTGGGACTTTGCCGTATCCACACCGTTGTTGCCTGTCGCAAGTACGCTATTGAGATACACCGTTCCGGTATCAACGTCCGATATGGTATGCTGATCGTAATTCGCGTCGAACGTCGTACCAAGAGGGATGAGGGTATCGCCGCTCGTGTCGTTGTCGGCGGTTGAATTACTCAACCTGCCGATATGCGTCTTTACGCCGATTGGCTCGGTCTCCGCGTCGCTTTCTACATCGGATATCCCGCTGACGTCCGTCGCCGTCCAGTCGCTTTCGAGTTTGATTGCAATATAGTTGTACTCGCCCTCCTTATTGTCCGCTATGAGATTATCGTTGAACGGCGTGCCGAATTTGGTGACATACTGTCCGCCGCTTGTCGACTGAAAATCCGGGACCCACCCGAACTCATATTCATTACTGTCTTTCGCGCCGCCGAAATCTTCATTGTCGAGAATGCCCGAATTGGAGTACAGCGAAGCGGCAAAAATCGCCTTTGACCAGTCCAAAGAGATCTGTTGCGCAGATGCGCCCGTCCCGCCGACGGTAAAATAGTTTACGCCCTCTACTCCGTTGAAAGTGCCTTTTGTAATGTTATCGAAAGTCTCGCCCTCGTAGAGGTCGGGCTTCTTGTCTACCGTTGTATTGTCGTCGGGCGTTGCGTTTATTCCCTTGATAAGCTTGATTGCCGAGAGGTTGTCGTTCTTTTTGGAATAGAAGTTAATCGGCGGGCAGCGGTTGCTGTTCGCTCCGTTGACCATTTCGCCCTTGTTGTCGACTACCCAAACAGAACTCATGTTCGCGATATGGTGCTGATTGTATCCGCCGTTTGTGCCGTTCCAGCTGATAAGCGTACCCACCATCGAGTTTACGCCGTTGTATTTGTACTCTTCGCCGTTCTTGCTCCCGATGCCATCGCCGACGACCGCCGTTTCCGCCGCCGTCACCGCAAACGCTTCCGTCACCGGCGCGAAAAACGAATGCAAAAGAGCCCCTCCGCATAACACACAGAGGATCAAATACATCGATACCGTCGCTATAAGCAGACGCTTTCTCATTTGATATTTCGTTTGTGCGCGCCTTTCACGTGAAAACCAACCGACCATGTTCGGCTATACCCTCCTTGCGCGACGGCTTCCTTTGCCGCTTGCGCAAATGCAACTTTCGCTGCTCCGGCTGAAAACGCCTTTGCCGAAGCAGTCAGACTTTTGACTTGCAAAATAAACCGCTCTAACCATTTTCTTACGTTTTCGACATTTTCCATTGTACGCGTTATTCACATTAGATTGTGCACTTATCGAACAAACACTATCTCTTATTCTAACTAATATAGCATACACTTCACCCCCCCCCC
>CANQCB010000029.1 GCA_947589145.1 uncultured Clostridia bacterium
AAGAATTTCGCTGCTGCCGAAGTCGGCGGCATGCAGGTTATAGCAGTTCTCGAATGCGCCGCTTTCTATCTCGGTGAGCGCCGAGCCGCCTATCGTGAGACTTCGCAAAGTCTTGCAACCCGCAAGGTTAAGCGAGGACAGCGCGGAGTTATTGCCGAAAGTGAGATTACGCACCCGCCCGCCCTCGAACACTTCGGCGGTCAGGCTTTCAAGCGCCGAGTTATCGCCGAAAGTTACGTCGAAGCCGTCGCACCCGTAAAAAAGCCGCGCGGGCAGGGCGGTAAGCGCGGAGTTATCGCCGAAAGCGATTTGTTTAAGACCCGACGAGGCGAACGCCTCTTTCCCGAGCGCCGCCGTCCGAGCGGGCAGGACGATCTCGGTCAGACCCGCGCAACCGCGGAAAGCCCCGACGCCTACCGTCAGCGCTTCCGTTCCCCCTGCGATACTCACCTCTTTGAGGGCATCGCAATACGCAAACGCGCCGTCGCCTATTTCCGTCAGCTCGGCGGGCAGGACGATCGAGGTAATATCCTCGCCGTCGAATGCGCCCTCGGCAACCGCAACCACGGGCAGACCGTCATGAAAAGACGGAATAACTATATCCCCATCCGTCATGCTTCCCCGAGAGGTCACGGCATAGCCCGAACCGAACGGCGCGTATTCCAACTCCCCCTCGGTCGGGTCCTCGGGCGGGTCGCCGCTCTCGGGCTGCGGCATACCGCACACCGAGCAATATCCGCCGTCGAAGTTATGCGGGGCGCGGTCGAAATCCTCGCCGCACACCTCGCACTTCTTCCAATGCTCCGCCTCGTCATACGCGTAACTTTCCGCGCGGTGAGTATGCTCTCCGCAGGCGAACAATATCGCGGAGAGTGCGAAGAGGAAGGTCGTCAAGGTTATCAATAAAACATAACTTTTTCTCGTCATATTCGTTTGGGAAATTTGGCAGTTTCGGCTCTGCCCTTTCACGTTTTTATTATACCGCGCCGCCGCGGTTTTGTCAAACGCGGAGCAAAGCAAGGTTTTGTCAAACGTCGAGCGAAGTCGAGAAACGGGGCGCTTATTTCGGAGAGTAGATCAAAGGGGCCGCAAGCAGCCCCTCTTTTTTGACTCAAAGGTCGTCGCCGATTATCAAAACGGCTTTATGTCTATCAAAACAGCTTGCCGATCAATACAGCTTTATGTTTTTATAGATCTCATCTCTGATCAGCGTTGCAAGCTCTTTGTTGCACTCGGGCGTGAAGCCGAGTTTGTGCAAAAAGTAATCGGGACGATCCTGCTTTTCGAACAGCGGAAAGGCGTCGACTTTTATTATGGGGTCGTCTATGGCTTCCCATTTGAGCCAATGACGAGGTACGCCCAAGAAGAAATCCGCCTGCCAATTTGCCATTATAAACACGGCTATGTCGTTGTCCTTAAATTGTATTTTGTCCATATAATTCAAGGCGGAAGTATAGTCGTAACGCACGCAGTTGGCGCAGTTCACCACCCTGTACGGCAAATTTATCATGTTCTGCAAATAAGACGCTATGGTTTCTTCGTCCTTTACGCCGTAACCGAACGCATGAGGTCCGCCGAAGATATAAACCGTTCCGACGTAGCTTTGCGGTTGATTGACGGTTCTTCTCTCTCCGTGAATTATGTTTACGAATTTGCCTTCAACGTCGTTATATTTTATTATGTTCGTATCTTTTTCAAATCCGCATGCATACGGTTTCATCGTTTCCAAGAGTTCTTCTTGGGGAATTCTTCTGAGTTGCCGAGGCAAGCCGTCATAATTTTCCTTTATTTCTTTTATGGCGCTGTCTTCATTTATGAATTTTTTGTCGTCAAGCAATTTTTCGTCAGCCGTGAGCTTGCTGAAATCGAAGAAAGACGCGCGGCGATCCAAATTTGCCGTCCTTACCGCTATCAGTTTGGGAATTTTGTTTTTGAATCTGTTGACGAAAAAATGCTTCGTCATCAAACAAGACAGCACGCCCGTCAAGGAAAAAATTTTCGCGCGGGTTTTCGTCATGGCGAATTTTATCAGTCTATATCTGTAAGTATCGAAGGCGAGTAAGACGGGATCTCCGGGAGACAGCGGAAGTTTGCCGTTGAAATCCAATATTTTGTTATGAATTTTCCGTTCCGTTTTTATCAATCCCAACTGATCCACGGTGAACAAATATTTGATTTTCAGGTTGGAGTTGTCTATGAACGGCATGATCAAACTGCCCACTCGGGAATCGAGCACGACGCTGATTTCGTCTATGCCCTGCGACAAGAAATAATCGGCTATGCTCGCGCCCACGGAAGCCGATTCCGCGATTTGATTGGCAATAAACGTATAAACACCGTTTAGGGTGATCGCACGATTGATAAAATCGTCCACGCCGGAAATCGCGACGTCGTAATTTACCGCTTGGGGGTCGAAATATTTTGCGTAACTATAGTTGGAATAGTTTATGGGCGCGGTTACAAATTCGCACACTTTGCCGGCGGCGTTGAAAACGACGACTTTGGCTTTCCATAAGCCGGCTTCGGCGACGTTAAACCTTTGCTTCTTTTCTTTTAACCGCTCGGAAGTATAGACATTGTATCTGTTGCAAATTATCGTATATTCCACCGTATAGTCGTCCGAGTTCGGAAACTCGGAATTTACCGAAAACATTCCGTTGCGAATAAAGGTAGTCACTTTGCATTTTTTATCGGAATCGGGCAACCCGAATTGCTGAATTACGGCGTTATCCGGTATATCGTCCCAATCTTTCAATTTTGCGCACTTATTATCCGCGCTTTTTACGCCGACGTATTCCAATATTTCGTTTCCGAGCAGAAAGGCGATGTTTCGGTTATAGTGCTCGGGTATGGGGTCTATGAAATCGGTGGGCAGTTTGGCGTATTTTCTTATGTCTATCAGATGAACGCAGGGGTATTTTTCCGCCAAACGCTCGGCAATTTTATTGAATTGCAGTCTGCGATCACGGTCTTGTTTGCTTCTGCTCGGAAACTCGATCTCGGGAGCCGTTAAAATCAACAACTTCGTGCCGTTTGACAAATGCTCGCAAACGTAGGACAATTCCTCGGAGATATCGCCGTCGGTAATCTCGGTTATTTCATAATCGTCGAAAATCGATGGACGCGCGTTTGATTTATCCAACGGGTACGAAAAAAAATACGCTCCGCCGTTTTTCGACTTGTATTTGTACATGTCGTCGGTGCCGAGGAGCGTAATTAAAATATAACCCGTTTGAGGGTCGTAAATTTCTTTGTCGAAGGTAAATTCGTTATCTATCGGGCCTGCCTCGGACATCCATTCTTTCTTTTGTTTGTCGGACGCGCGCAACGTTACCGCCAAATTCAACACGCAGGGCGTCGGGTCTATCTCGGCAAATTTGAAGTTTTTCAGCCGAGTATCGAGATACGCCGAAATGGGGCGGAGAGTACACGCGCCGTACGCTATGAACTTCGGAAGTTCTTGTTTATCCTCCGCCGCCGCAGATCCCCCGCGATTGATCCAAGTCGGCTTGTCGGTCTTATTGAGTTCCGCCGCAACGTCGCCCACGACGGTAATATTCGGATAGCCCAATTCGGCATAGACCCACTGTTCCACGCCCATGCCCAAAATTCGGCAGGAGAACACGAGTTGCAGCGCCCTGCCGTCCTTTACGGCGTAACACCCGATAATGCCGTGGTCGCCGTATTTATCCGAAACGTGCACGACCCCGCTCCTTATGTCGGGGTCGGTAAAAATCCTGTCGACTTCTTCCTGCGAAATTCTGTCCTTGGTGAAATTCAGCTGGTTGTTGCGGTGTATCATCTCGTAAATGCGCGTCAGTTTGTCGCGGCAATCTTCGATGAGTTCCACGCGAATCTCCGATTGAAGCAAAAATTCTTCGTTAGAGCCGCTTTGCGCTTTGGCGGCGGTCTTTTTCTCCAATACTTTGTATTGCTTCAACCGAGAATGGTCGCTGTCGTCTTTTCCCGCGAAAGCGGGACCGCTTATCAAAGCAGAAAGTTCATCGGGGGTGGCAACGTTAATTCCCCCCCCCCACGGCATCTTGCGTCGCGAATTTTGCTTCTTGCAAGTTGTTTAAGTTGTCGTCTATGAAAAGGCAGTTTACGCACCGCAGGTTCATATCCGCGACTATATTTTTTACGCGTTCGCCTTTCGGCGTCCAATCTATGGAGGGGAAAACGAAATAATCCCACACGCCGAGCTCTTGCAACTTGGTCTTGGTCTTTTCAAAATCGTTTTTGGAACAAATTGAATTCATTATTCCCCTATCGGTAAGGCGCTTGATAAGGTCGATATTTTCGGGAACGGGGGTGATTTCTCCGTCGGAAAGAGTGCCCTTCCAAAACGTTTCGTCCAAGTCCCAAATCAATAGTTTGATATTTTCCATGACATTTCCTCTTATGCCTTTTCGCGGCTTGATTTCCGCGAATATTTTTTGCAAATCCCCTCGGTCAACGTCGGTAATCCGAATTTCAATTTTCGTTTAACCCCTTTTGATAGATAGACGGGGTGAGAAATTTTATACTGCACGTTTCTTTTACGGACTCCGTATATTGCTTTAATATCGTGATGATCTCGCGATTTATTTCGCCGTATTCGTAGACGTGCCGTTCGTTGAAAAATTCTTCGTTGAAATAATTGTTTTTGACCCTCTTGCTGTAACCGTCAAAGCCCGCGAGCGTTATCGAGTCGACGTGCATTCTTTTGAGAAGGTTCAAAAGCATAACGGTGGAGTTGTCGAACAGCTTGTACCTTCTGTCGATAAGTCGGCTGTAAGATACGATTATGTTTTCGCCGCGGGGTTTGGTGTTCGATACCGCAATCAAACGGTGCGGATTTTTGATTTCCGCAGAGTCGTATCTTTTCTTATTGCCGAAAAACGAATATGCGCCTTTATAATTCGTCTCGAAATTGACGGAAATTACCACGGGATCGTTCTTTTCAACGTAATTCCTTATTCTCGTCGCATATTTGTTGAGCGTATGCCCGGGCGCAAGAACCAATATTTCGCGATTGCCGATCTTTGCTTTAAGGTTACCGATCGTCGCGAGATCGTCCGCGTCGGTATCTCCGTATTGCAAATATTTTTCTTCTATCAAATCGTAATCGTAGGTTTGGGCGGTTTCCTCGTCGAGCATCGACAAAATATTTTTGATATCGCGGTTGCTCAATCGAAATTTTTCGGTCAGATATATAACGTTGTTGGGGTGGGTCTTGTAAATTCCGCCCAAAAACGCGGGTACGGAATATCCCCAATGTTTTTCTCTCTTGAAGGGATAGATAAATTCGTCGATGGTATCCAAAATTCCGTCGAAATCGTAATTGTAACATTTTTTTTGCGTGAGATACTCGACGATCAATTCCAAATTCAAATTTCCCGCGCTCTTTCCCATTCCTTCGAGCGTGGCGTCTATTATTATTTTGCGGCAGTTTTGACTTAAATCAATGACCTTTTGCGCCAACGCAAACGCCATTTGTTTGTTGTTGTGGCTATGGAAATCGATCTTTATGTCAGGCAACAAGGCGGAATTTATTATTTCGTATATGCCGTCCACGTCGTCGAGATACATTGCGCCGTAAGTGTCCACTATGCCGAATGCCTCGGGTTTGATTTCGTTTATATCTCTTAAAATCGCGTTGAGCTGTTCGGCGGTATAGCCCAAGGAATTTACGCCCTGAACAAAAAGGCTGTATCCCTTTTCTTTGACCGCATGAAAACATTTTTTTACGTCGTCCCACCGATTCAGATAGTCTTTTTTGGTAAAGCCCACCCTTATGACGTCGACGGACTTTCCGTCGCATTCGTCCAATGCGTCGAAGTCGAACATTCCGTAGTCTATGAAAGCCGAGTAACGGGTGTGTTCGCCTTTGGATACGAGAAAGGGCTCGATTTGTTTTACCGAGGTGAAGAAAGTGCTTCCTCCGTTGTAGTGCACTTTGGCGGCGTCACGCAAAAATCCCACCTCGACGTAGTTGATATTCGCGGAGGTCAATCTGTCGATTATATTCGTAATTTCGTAGTCGGAAAATTTACAATCTATAATTCTTCCGCCGTCTCTCAACGTGCAATCAAGCACTTCTACGTTTTTCGTCATAAGTTATTTTTTACCGTTCAAATATTTTCCCGCAATTTCCGCAAACAGAAAATCTTCCGCCGTGTCGATGTCGATCGCCTCAAATCGGTCGATTTCATATATATAAGGATTTATGCCTATTCTTCTGTGGTACTTTGTGAAAACCTCTTTTCTGAAAATGAAAAACGCGCCCGTTTCGACGTAGACCGGTTCGAGGTCTTGCGTAAGGACTATGTCGGTCATGTCGTAATTGAACGGCCGTCCTTTGTACCACATATAGTCCTGCATTGCAAAGGCGCTGAACGCGGAGTCGTATTCTCCCGACTTCACCTTTTCCAACGCGTTTTGTATGGACTCCGCCTTGGTAAACGGCTGGGTCACGTGAGTTAAGACGTAAATGTCCGCGTCTACGTCTCGGATAAATCTGTCGATGATATCCAATCCCTTTACCGTAAAGCCGTCCAACTCCTTCGACCTTTTCAAAAACCGCAAGTCGCCCGTCAGATACGGCGTTATCGCTTCGTCGCTGCAATATACGTATTTTTCGTCTATTCCCTCGATCCCGGAAACGGTTTCGAACAAATAATTGCAAAGGGGCTTGCCGTTCAAAAGTTTGGTGTTTTTGCCGGGCAACCTTTGATTGTTCAATTTGATAGGTATGAATAATGCCGTTTTCATTTTTTCTCCTGTAATACTCTTTCCAAGTTATCCCTGTAAAATACTTCCAACTTGCCGCCGCGCGTTACGTTGTATATTTCGCACTTATGCTTTTCGGCAAACTTTTTAACCGCAAAATATCCGTTTATGCTCAACGCGGTGCCTACATCCAATCTTTTCGCGGCAATTTTCTTTTGGTCGTCGGGCATCTCGATAAAGTGTATCGCGCCTTTGGTATAATCGCAATCCGCCCCCAATATGTATATCTTCTTGAAACCCATATACATGGCGATCTGAATCGCCATGTTCGTAACGGTAAATCCGTCGTATACGCAAACGGCAGGGTCGAGCGAATATTTGATCTTGTTCTTCTTCATCCACCTTTCTTTGTGATTGGCGTAAGACACCAAGAGAAAATTCTCTCTGCCCGTTCTGGTTTTGGGGTCCGCCCTGTAATGGAAAAAGCTTTCTCTGTTGCAGAACGAGCCGCCTATTACCTCGTTGTCTTTCAGATATTGTCCGAAAGCAAATAAGTCAATCAATGCATAATAAGTCGGTCGCCAATCGGTTCTGTCATACGCCTTGGTAATGCTGTTCACGCCGAAGGTATATTCGTTTTTCAAAAGCTCCAAATCTTTGATGGTAAGCGACGGGCCGGTGCAAGTAATAAAACACCTCTCGCCCTTGTGAATGTTTTTGAACCTGTGAATGCGCCGCATATCCTTACTGAGCCAAGTCAAGTGCAAAAATTTCAATATCTTCCTGCGCCTTATTTTCCTGTGCATGGCTTTGTCGGCGGCAATAGTCCAAGGCTTTTTGGTGGGGTCGGGCGCGTTTCTCTTTCTGAAAAAGTTGAAAATTTTCTTTAAGAACTTATTCGCTACGATAAAATACGCTTTGCCTTTGGATTTTCTGAACAGGTCGATCCTTCGGGTGCTGACGCCGAAATATAAGCCCTCGTCGAGTTCGTACAACTCCTTATCGAACTCCAACATTTCCAACTTCGTGGATTTTTTTACGGGCATGGACAAATATATCTCGTATTGTCTGCGTATTTTCCATAAGATATCTTTCCTGACGTATTCGCGCACGTTTGATTGGAATTCGTAATAATGCTTTTTGAAATACTTTATAATGTTGATTATTATCGTTTTTCTTTGCTGACGGTTTCTTATGAATCCCGCGTCCTCTACGCTTTGCCCTTCGCGTTCCAGCCTGTATTGATATAAAAAGCGGTCTATGGGCAATACCGTTTTTACGTAAGGGAGCGGATATAAGTTATATTCCATATCGTCATAGAAACATTTCTCGGTAAACCTTATGCCGTTATCTTTGAGTATGCTCGTTTTGTAGGATACGAAATGCAGGAGATATAAAGGAGCGTAGTCGTACAACTCCTTATTGAAATCATATACCGCGCCGTACACAATTTTTTTTCTGCCCTCTTTGGGAACGGCTAAGCCCTGTCGGATCTCTCGCATATTCCAGACGTTCTGACAGCGTATTTTGGAGACCTTGTCGGACTTTTCGTATACCTTGCAGAAATTCGTGAGGATCATGTCGGCGTCGAACTTGGAGATAACCTCTATAACGTACTCCAACGCGGCGGTATCCACCCAATCGTCGGCGTCAAGCGGTCTGAAATATTTGCCCGTCGCCATATCGATACCGACGTTGAGCGCGGAACCGTGCCCGCCGTTTTCCTTGGAAATAACCTTGAACGTATCCGGATATTGCTCTTCGTATTTTTTGGCAATAGCGGCGCTGCCGTCCTTGGAACCGTCGTCGATTACCAATACTTCCAATAAATCCATGCATTCTTTTTTGCAAATCAAAGAATCCAAGGTTTTGGAAATATATTTTTCCATGTTGTAGGTTGGAATAACCACTGTTAAAATCTTCTTCATAATTTCACGCTCCGCATACATTCGGAATTTTATTGATCTTCTTCGGTGTCTCTGAGCAAATACGGATCTATATTCGAGGAGTTTATATTTTTCAAGAACGGATCCCGATCCCAATATATGTTTTTCTTTTTTACGCTTGCAGGCTGCCCGGCTATTATGCAATTATTGGGATATTCCCTGTTCGTCAACGAGCGAGCGGCGACGACCGAACCGCTTCTCAAAACAGTTTTGCTTAATATAAACGACTCATAACCTACCCAAACGTGATTTTCTATCACTATTTTGTTTTTTGTCGTTCCCTCGCCCACTTGCAGGCTGACGTTCCGACCCGTTTCCAGATCGAAAATCCCGTGCGCGTCGCCGCCGAAAAATACGACTTTCGAAGAGAACATACAATCTTTTCCTATCGTTATTTCGCTGAGATGAGTGGCGCGAATTATGCAATTATCCGCGAACGTCGTGCCGTCTCCGATCGTTATCCTCGAACATGCATAGGCGTTGATCGCAAGCGTTTTATCACCCTTGATATTATTGCCGAATTGAATTTTCGCCTGATGAGACACGATACGGATATTGCATACGATTTTTTGCGCGGATTTGGGAATTATCACTTCTTCCGCCATGCCGCCGAACGCTATGTCGACGGGGGAGCAGACGCTTATGCGGTTATCGAAAATGTCGTTATATTCTCCCGTAAAGCCGGAAAACCGAAACTCGTTATGCGTAACCGAAATGACGTCGGTATTGAGCGCGTATCCGTATTCCCAAAGTATTTTTATCAAGTCGTTTCCCCTGTAAAATTTGGGAACGACAAAAACGTATATCTCGGACTGATCTTTATAGGCTTGCAGTTCGGATTCGAGCTCGTAATTTTCGGTGTCTCGGTCATATCGGATAATCGCGGACGGAGTAATATTATTCTCTTTCTTTAATATCTCCGCGGTTATGCCATCGTCTCCGATGATTACGACTTCGCGGTCTTTTCTTCTTTTGGACAGCGACGCGGCAATTCTTCTTGCGTTTATTCTACCGACTTTTCTCATTACGGCGTTATCCGTATTTGACTTATAAGACGGGAACTTGTTTACGCTGTACGAATTCTCGATATAATCGAACACGCACCGATGATAATATGCGTATATCTCCCGACAATAATTGTATCTGTCGACCGTCCTTTCGCGTTCGTCCCCGATTGCAAATTCGGGCGCAGGGACTATCGCAATCGAATGTTCGCGCAGGATCTCATAACATTTCGCATAGAATGCGTTTAATTCCACGCATTCGTTTATGTCGTCGATAAGGCAAATATCACCGCCGTTATCGATATAGTTGTATATGCATTTATTTTCGAGGGCAATGACCTTGTTGAAATTCTTATAATACCCGACCAATTTGTTCAACTCTACGCTTAATCTTTCGGGAGTAAACTCTTTGGGAATCACCACCCTTTCGCGTTCTATCTTTTTGCCCGTGCTTTTTTCTATGATACTTTTTATCGACTTGCTGTTTTCTTTGTAAATCGACGAGTTGGTCAAATAAAAGGTTTCTTTGGTCGACAGGGTAAATTCCACAACGGACAGCCGTAAATCCAATAAGTCGAAAACGAGAGCGTCGCAGGAGTTTCGCTCGTGGGCGTCGGGAAACGACTTGGTAAGCTCGTAATTCAACATCAATTTCGCATAATCGGTTCCGACAATACCGGACAGATCCGCGTTTTTGACGGAAAAGGAATCACAGATAACCAAAGGAGATATTCCGACGATCCTGTTGCGGCATTTCAAACCTTCGCCATAAGCAAGAGCGTCGGAAAATATGCGCGAGCCTATTACAGTGATATTATACATGGACAGACCTCCTCGTATTGCACAATAAAATCCCATGCAATACTTTCCGTTTTCGGCGTTTCCGAACTTATCTTTAACTACGACCTGCGAGCGCACGGTATAAAAAAATAAAGGAAAGCTTCACATCATTTGCCCTCTTTTTAATAACCGCCCCCAAAAACATTAGTTAAATTATGACTGTTATAACCGAGAACTATATATATGTCAAGAAAAATTCAAGACATAAAAAATTACAATTATTGAGACATGGGGGGTGAAAAAAAGGACATTAATCAAGGCGCTCCGTTCGATACGTTTCGCCGCCGTGCTCCTACGCCGCTGCCGCCCGGTTTTTTCCGCAATCCGTAAGAAACGCGCAAGAACTTATGCGCAACGCAAGGAGAAAATTCATCGTTATCGAGAGATATAAATTTACTTTTATCGGTAATTCCCCCCCCCTTATGCACTTTTTTATATCATCAAATAATATAATGCAAGTTTACAACCCCCCCCCACGTTGTCAAGTATTTTTCCGAACTTTATCGTTATTTTTCCCATTTTGTTTTTTTCTTTTCTTTTTTACGGATATACCCCCATAAAAACACAAAAAAATATGCGAAGTTATTCACAATAACTCCGCATATTTCAGCGTTGTAATTTTAATCAGAGCTTTCCCTTGCGCACCGCTAACGCTCGCCACAGGCGTGCGCATCTGCTGCTTTGTTTATTGCTCCAACTTGGCGTTTTTCAATAAGATAAATCTTCTTGTAAAAGTCCCTTACCGAACCAAGCAACAGGAAGGCACAGAGTGCCGTTCAGGGGCGCGAAAATCAAGGCTTCGCGAGGGCGCATACTTAAAACGTATGTAACCGAGCAGAAGCCGCGATTTCTCGTCGTCCATCAGCGGTGCTATGTGCCTTCCACTACCTAAACCAAGCAACAGGACGGCGGAGAGTGGTGCTCAGAGGCACGAGAGAGGTTATTTCGACGCAGGAGTTTACTTAAAACGTAAATGACTGCGTCGAAATGTTCTCGGTTCGTTGCCTATCAGCGCCGCTATACGCCGTCCATTAAACCAAGCAACAGGACGGCGGAGAGGTGCGGTCAGACGGGTGGGAGACGGAGCTTCGCGAGGGCGCATACTTAAAACGTATGTAACCGAGCAGAAGCGAACGTCGGTGCACCCGTATCACCGTGCCTATACGGCGTCCAATTATTCGGCGGGGTTTGGTTGCTTCTCCTTAAACAACAATGCCGTATCCACCGGCGGAAAAATTATCGGGTTGATCATTGCCGCCGCGGTGAGATTGGTTACCGCCGTGCGCAAATAAGGGAACATAAGGCGCGTTGCGTCGTCGAAGAACTCACGTTCGTCTTCCATAAGCCATATTTCCTCTTCCAACTCGAAGATAGCCGACATGCGGATACCGACGTCGAACGGCATGGGATTTTTTTCCGTGCCTACCATTTTAACGGTAATTTCCACTATTCTGCGCTTGGGCAGATCTTTGTTCTTCTTTATTTGTCTGTTGAACTCGGGTTTGACCTCGAACTTGGTCTGGGGTTCTGCTTTGACTACGTTCAATCTGAAACGCATATCGTCGCAATGCATGCCCAGAAGTTTATATTTTACCATTTTCTTCTCCTTATTACGTTATTACGGCGTCGCCGATTTTCGCTTATTATATCACAATATCCGTATAATTGCAACATACTTTTGCGAAATTATGTGATAACGAGGTGTCGAAACTTGTAAATTTATTCTCACTTTGCGCTCCGTCGATATCGTGTTTACAATTCGCCGAAAATCGTGTATCATTATTCGAAGGGGTGCGTCCGAAGCGACGAATTTTTTTCAGGAAAGTTTGATGTATAAAGGGGTTATTAAAAGGTTAAGCGATATCATAATATCGTTGACGGCGTTGATAGTTCTTTCGCCCGTCCTTTTGATCGTTGCCGTTGCCGTGCGATTGGCGCTCGGCGGCCCTGTGATTTATAAGCAGGTGCGCCCCGGAAAAAACGGGAAACTTTTTTACATATACAAGTTCCGCTCCATGACCAACAAAACGGACGAACAAGGCCATCTCCTGCCCGACGAAGAGAGGCAGACCAAGTTCGGAAACTTCTTGCGCAAGACTTCCGTTGACGAACTGCCCCAACTCTTCAATATTCTCAAAGGCGATATGAGCCTTATCGGTCCTCGCCCCCGCCTCGTAAAAGACGTCGTGTTCTACGGCACGGTCAAGTCCCTCGAAGTGCGCCCCGGACTTACGGGCAAAAGTCAGGTTTGCGGCAGAAACGACAATACCTGGCAACAAGTGTTCTTGCACGATATGGAATATGCCGACAACCTCTCTTTCGGCATGGACTTCGTTATTTTCTTTAAGACTTTCCCCGCGCTCCTTCGCGGCAGGCAAAGCGAAAAACGCGCAAACAAATATTACGGCGACGAACTTCTCGCCAACCGTATCATCACTCAATCGCAATATGAAGAGGGTCTCGCCCTCGCGGATAAAATCGTCCTTGCCTTTGTCAATAACGGCGATCAGATACTCAAAGAGGGCATTTATAAACTCTATCAAAAGACCATGAAGGTCAAAGAACCCGCGCAAAAGAAAAAACGCACGAGCGTGTATTCCGTGGCGCACCGCTGAGCAAAAGAGGCGATATTCGCGGCGCTCACGCTTGAAAACTTCGCCGATTTTCGCACCCCATCTCCCCGTTTCGCGGTTTTCTCCCCTATCGAAGTATATTATAAAACTCACTCCGGGCGCCCGGAGTGAGTTTTTTCGCGCGGTCTGTTTTTGTGAAATCCGCTTTCGCTTTTAACGTTTTTTGCGGTTATAGTACCAAGCGAAAACGAAGTCGGGAATGAGTTTTTTAAGAATGGGTTTTGTCGCGTACAAGCGGCCTTTGAAGCCGCCTTTGCGTTCTTTGTTGAGTTTGAGGTTGCGTTTCGTTTCCGCCCACGCCGCCTTAAAAGTCTGCCGTCCGCGAACGAACATAACGGGCAGGCGCAAGGCGGTATAACCCTCGGATATGAGTTTGGTCATAAACACTCCCGTTATGCGCTCGGACGGATATAACCGCTCGCCTTTAAGCTCTTTTGCGACTTCGCCGAGCACGCCGAAAAGAAACTCCGCGTATCTCTCGAATTCCGCGCGGCGCATTATGAACATGTTATAGAAGAACTCCGTTTTGCCGTCGAAGTAGGTCGAAGCCGCGTCGGCATATTCGGGGTATTTTTCTTTTATTATGCGCTCGGTTATTTCCAATCCGCGCGTGCCGTGCGCCGCCGCGTAGTGCTCGCGTACCGTTTTGGAGCGGTCCTGCGCCGCGCAAACGAAGGTCTTTTCGCCGAGAAGTTCGTCTATGACGCCGTCACGATATTTCAATTTATCCGAAACGTAACGCTCTTTTATCCGCGCAACGGAGAGGTAATTTTTCTTTATATCTTTGTCGAACACGAAATGCCTGCGGTAGTGCATAAACCCCACGGCGTCGGCTTCGACGTTCTTCCACGCCCAATAAAGCGCGGTCAACTCGTTATACGTCGGATTTTCGGCGGATATGTTGTCCCCCGTATCGTCGCCCGTGAGATTTTCCGTAAGCCACTCGCGGTCGGGATCGTCCGCGCTCATCAATGCGCGCCCCGCATGAACGGGCAGAAAGGGGTCGCCGCTTATGAGTATGTCCTTTTTATGATAGGCTATTATTATTCGGGCGTTCATTCTTCCCCCGCCTCGTCATTACGGAGATAACTCTCCGCGCCCGTAAGTTCGTCGAATTTTTTCTCGTATTTTCTGTTCGCCCTGCCCGAGCGAAAAAGCCGAAACCACAAACCTATCGCCTTTGCGGTCGCGCCGAAAAAGCCGCGGTTGCGAGATCCCCTCTTACCGAGCGCTTCCGGCCCTTTGAGATAGTCGGTCAGCCCGTCCATAACGTCGTTTAACCGTTTGCGATCCCGAATGTATTTGAAATATGCCGAGCGAAGCCGAGCGCGGTTTCTCCTGCCGCTCGTTTTCGGGAAAACAAGTCCGCGCACAATCGCCTCGTTACGCGCCGCCGTATAATCGCCGGTCTTTTCGTCGCTCCATACGCCCAAGCCCGTGGCGAAAAGCGTACCGTAGGCATTCAGCCGCATGCCGAATTCCGCGTCGGAGAAAACCGTGCCGATGGGTAAAGGCAAACCCGTTTGGGGCAAAATCGACACGGGCGCGCAATAATAATG
>CANQCB010000030.1 GCA_947589145.1 uncultured Clostridia bacterium
CGCAGGTCGTTTTGGGCTATGGCGGCTATGTACTTGTCTAACTCCTTTGCCGAAGGCGTTTGCTCCGTAATGGTAAGCATTGTTTTTCCTCTTTCGCTAATAAAACGCAGGAGAAGCCCGTTTTATTGCACTCAATTTGAAATTTTTTACATTTTTTTTCAAAAAGTATTATCGATAACAAGATAATTATAGACCTCCTGTTTTATTTTTGCAAGCGCATATTTCCTCTTTTTTCTTTACATAAAAGCAAACACTTGACTTTTAAGCGGCTCGTTTGTATAATGAATTTTGTATGGAATACAGATATTCGGGCAGAATGGCAAACCTTAACGGCACGGCGACGAGGGAAATTTTCAAACTCCTCGGCGACCCCGAGATAATCAGTTTCGCAGGCGGCAACCCTGCGATCGAATGTCTCCCGACCGCGAGGGTAAAAGAGATCACGAACGAGATAACTTCCTCGCAGGATTTCGCGCGCATTTTGCAATACGGGCTGACGGCAGGCTTTCCGGAATTTCGCGAACTTCTTGCCGAATACGTCAAAACCGCGGGCATAAACGGCGCCAAAACCGAGAATATTCTCGTAATCAGCGGCGGCCAGCAGGGTATCGACCTTGCCCTCAAAACTTTCATAGATCCGGGCGACGTCATACTCGTGGAAAACCCAACCTATCTCGCATTCTTGCAAATAGCCAACTCTTACGAGGCGGTTTGCAAGGGCGTTGACTCCGAGTCCGACGGTCTCGACTTGGCCGATCTCGAAAGAAAGATAAAGAAATACGATCCCAAAATTTTATATTGCGTTCCAACCTTTTCCAACCCGACGGGCAAGACCTATTCGGCGGAAAAGAGAAAGGCGATTGCCGAAATGACGGCGAAGTACGGCGTCATAGTCATCGAGGACGACCCTTACGGCAAACTCCGCTTCAAAGGCGAGTACATACCGAGCATAAAGAGTATGGACAAGGCTGGTAACGTAATTTTCGTCTCCTCATTCTCCAAGATAATCTCCCCCGGTAACCGCACGGGCGTTGCATGCGCCGCGCCCGAGCTTATCCGCAAAATGGAAATTTGCAAGCAGGGAACGGATCTTCACACGCCCAACCTCTCGCAAATGATAACGTACGAATACTTAAAGCGCGGCTATCTCGCGTCGGATCTCGAACGTGCCGTCAAAATATACGGAAAGAAAAAAGCGGCGATGAGTTCGGCGATAGCCAAGTATATGCCCGAGGAATTCGAATGCACCGACCCCGACGGCGGACTGTTTATTTGGGGGAAATTTCCCAAAGGCATTGACGCGGTCAAACTGCTTCCCGAAGCGGTTAAGCGCAAAGTGGCGTATATTCAGGGCAGCGTATTCTTCGCAGAGCCCGAGGGAACGGAAAATTATATACGTTTGAACTATTCATACGCAAACGAGGAGCAAATCGACGTCGGCATAAAACGCCTCGGCGATATGTTCAAAGAGCAGATAGCGAACTTAAAAGGCAGGAAATGATCATGAAAAACGCACTCGACATACTCCGCGAACGAGGTTTTGTTGCGCAGACGGTTTACGAGGACGACTTATATAAAACTTTGGGCAACGAGAGCGTACCGTTTTACGTCGGATTCGACCCGACTGCGGACAGCCTTCACATCGGGCATTATATCCCCATAATGGCTATGGCGCACATGCAACGGGCGGGGCACAAGCCCATCGCGCTCGTAGGCGGCGGCACGGGCATGATTGGCGACCCCTCGGGCAGAACGGATCTTCGCAGCATGCTCACCAAAGAGCAGATAGCGCATAACGTGGAGTGCATTAAGTCGCAACTCTCCCGTTTCCTGTCCTTCGAGGGGGAGAACGGCGCGATAATCGTCAATAACGCCGATTGGCTTTTGAATCTCAATTACGTGGACTTTTTGCGCGACGTAGGCGTGTATTTCTCCGTCAACAAAATGCTGACGGCGGAGTGCTTCAAAATGCGCATGGAAAAAGGTCTGTCGTTCCTTGAATTCAACTACATGCTCATGCAGGCATACGACTTCCTGATGCTGTATAAGAAATACGGCTGCAAAGTGGAGATGGGCGGCAACGACCAGTGGAGCAACATACTCGCGGGCGCCGACCTCATTCGCCGCAAAGAGCGCGTGGACGCTTTCGCCGTGACCTGTCCGCTTCTCCTCAACTCCGAGGGTAAGAAGATGGGTAAGACGGCAAAGGGCGCGTTGTGGCTTTCCGCGGAACGCACCGCGCCTTACGAGTTCTATCAATATTTCCGCAACGTCGAGGACGTCAAAGTCGAAGAATGTTTGAGACTGTTGACGTTTATGGATCTCGAAGAGATAAAAGAATTGACCGCACATACCGACGAGCGGATCAACGCCGCCAAAGAACGGTTGGCATACGAGGTGACCAAACTCGTTCACGGCGAGGAAGAGGCGGAGAGAGCCCGTGCACAAGCCCGCGCGGCATTCGGCGGCAATGCCGAAGATATGCAGACTTTGGAGATCGTCGGCAGCGGCGATACGTTGATAATCGACATACTCGTTTCCGCGCATGCGGCGGCGAGCAAAGGCGAGGCGCGCAGGCTCGTTGAGGGCGGCGGCGTAAAAATCAACGACAACAAGGTGACGGCGATAACCGATACCGTTTCAACGCACACGGATAAGAGCGAATTTGTCCTTCACAAGGGCAAAAAATTCCACGTCCGCATAGTTCTTAAATGAATACGTTCACCACTCTTTCGGACGCGGTAGCGGAGATAACCGTTCTCCGCTCGGTATTCAAAGCGTTTGCGTTTCACATAGAGAGCGAGGAAGAGGCGGCGGAGCATATTGCCGCACTCCGAAAGAAATATTACGACGCCACTCACGTTTGCTATGCTTACGTGTCCGACGTAGACGGGCACACCTTCAAATCGTCTGACGACGGCGAGCCGTCGGGCACTGCGGGCGGACCCATTCTTTCGGTCATCACGGGCGGCGGATACAGACAGACGCTCATTGCCGTCGTGCGATATTTCGGCGGTACGAAACTCGGGGTGGGCGGACTTATAAAAGCGTATTCGGACGCCGCGAACCTTGCGGCGGAAAAAGCCGAAAAGCGCACGCTGACGCTTTGCGACGTTTACGAAGCGGAGGTCGATTACAACGCCTTCAAAAAACTGTCGATAGCGGCGGCACGCGGCGGCGGAATGATTACCGACGTCGGTTACGGCGACAAAGTAAAGTTCCGCTTGTCGATAAAACAGGGGAGCGAATTGCTTGCGAAAATGAAAAACGCAAGCGGCGGTAAAGTCGAATTTATCCAAAGAGGTAAAAAATATGAAATTTATCAAGTGTAAAGAGTTGAAAGACAAAAAGACCGATCTTGCGTTCGGCAAGAACTTCACCGATTATATGTTCGTTTTGGAATATCATAACGGTGCTTGGGACTATGAAAACGCTTGCATAAAGCCTTACGAGCCCTTTTCTCTCGATCCGTCAACGTCGGTTTTCCATTACGGACAAGCGGTATTCGAGGGGTTAAAAGCGTACAAAAACGACAAGGGAGAGGTGAGAATATTCCGTCCCATGGATAACATGAACAGAATGATAGACTCCTGCGAGCGCGTATGTATTCCTCCGTTCGATACGAAATTCGTGCATGACGCGCTTGTCGAGCTCGTCAAACTCGAAAAGGATTGGATCCCGACCGCGCCCGGCACGTCGCTGTATATTCGTCCGTTCGCCATGGGCGTGGATAAAGCGCTCGGCGTTCATGCCGCGAAAAATTACATACTGTCGATAATTCTTTCGCCCGTCGGTGCGTATTACACGCACGGACTTGCGCCCGTCAGCCTCTGCGTGGAAGAGCATTACAAGCGCGCTTGCATAGGCGGCACGGGTCACCACAAAGTCGCGGGCAACTACGCCGCTTCCATTCTCGCCGCCGATCTCGCCGAGAAAAAGGGCTACGATCAGGTGCTGTGGCTGGACGCGCAAGAAAATAAATATATGGAAGAAGTCGGCTCGATGAACATCTTCTTCGTCATCGACGGCGTGGTAATAACCCCCATGCTTGCCGGCTCCATACTCCCCGGTATTACGAGAAGGAGCACAATCGAACTGCTCAAAGCCAGAGGCTACAAGATCGAGGAGCGCAGAGTGTCCGTCGCCGAGGTCGTTGCGGCCGCCGATAACGGCACTTTGAACGAGATATTCGGCACGGGAACGGCGGCAGTCGTGTCTCCCGTCGGCACGTTCGGCTATCTCGGCAAGGACTACCAAGTCGGCGACGGCGGAATGGGCAAGATTACGAAATACGTCTACGACGAGCTCACGGGCATACAGACGGGAATTAAGCCCGACGAATTCGGCTGGGTCGAGAAAGTAATATAATAACGACCGACGCGCTGCGTATGGTCAAATAACGAAATCACACAAAACACGTTGCCGCGAGGGCGGGCACGAAAGGTATAACATGGACATAAAAGAAGAAGCGATAATCAAACACGAAGAGTGGAAAGGCAAGATCGAAATAATATCCAAAGCCGAACTCGGCGACAAGCACGACCTCTCCGTGGCGTATACCCCGGGCGTTGCCGCGCCTTGCATGAAAATTCACGAAAACTCTGAATACGCGTACGAGTGCACGGCGATAGGCAATATGGTTGCCGTTGTCAGCGACGGCAGCGCGGTGCTCGGATTGGGCAACATAGGCGGACTTGCGGGACTCCCCGTAATGGAAGGCAAAGCTGTGCTTTTCAAGCGGTTCGGCGGGGTCAACGCCTTTCCGATCGTGCTTTCCACGCAGGATACCGACGAGATCGTTCGGACGGTCAAGGCGATCGCGCCCTCATTCGGCGGCATAAACCTCGAAGATATTTCCGCGCCGAGGTGTTTCGAAGTGGAGAAGCGGCTCAAAGAAGAACTCGATATTCCCGTGTTCCACGACGACCAGCACGGCACGGCTATTTGCGTGCTTGCCGCGCTCATCAACGCCGCGAAATTGGTCAAAAAGAATATATCCGAAATGAAAGTTTGCCTCAACGGTCCGGGCGCGGCGGGTAACGCGATAATCAAACTGCTCGTCGGTTACGGCGTAAAAGACGTATTCGCCGTTGACAGAACGGGTATAATTTACAAAGGCAGGGAAAGGCTCGACGACGCGAAGAGAGAACTCGCCGAAATCACCAATAAGGAAGGACGGCGCGGCGGACTTGCGGAAGCGATAAAAGGCACGGACGTCTTTGTGGGCGTGTCCGCGCCCGGTTGCGTAACCGCGGATATGATCAAGTCCATGAACAGAGACGCGATCGTAATGGCAATGGCGAACCCCACTCCCGAAATAATGCCCGACGAAGCGAAAAAAGCCGGCGCAAGAGTGGTTTGCACGGGCAGAAGCGACTTTGCCAATCAAGTAAACAACGTGCTCGCTTTTCCGGGCGTGTTCAAAGGAGCGCTTTCTTGCCGCGCAAGAGCGATAAATGAGAACATGAAACTTGCCGCAGCGCATGCCATAGCCTCGCTCGTCGGCGACGACCTCACGGAAGATTACGTCATTCCGTCCGCATTCGACGACAGAGTGGCGGAGACGGTGGCAAAAGCGGTGAGAGAGCAGGCGATAAAGGACGGCTTAAACCGCATTTAACAATTTAACGAGCGCCCCGATAATTTCGGCAGGCGCAAACGGAGTAATAACGCCGAGACCCGTTGGGATATCCCCGCGGGTTTTTTTCATTGCCCCGATAATGCCCCTCATCTCGGGCGGCACGGCGGAAGATAAAATATCCTCCGGTTTTTTCCCGGCAAGCAAGGAAAACAGTTTCGCTTTGTCGCCCAAATTACTCTTACCTAAGAGCAGGGGAAGAATTGCGCTTATATCCATGAGCCCTCCTTTTAAGTCACGATAATGTATATGCCCGCATATTATAAGGTGTATGCAAAAAACTCTCAAAAATTACCAAAACGGCTCGAAGTCGGAAGAACGCACGCGCAGAGACGCGGCGGAATTGCTGAATAAATACGGGAATATGAGCGAGGACGCGCTTTTCGCCGCGCTCATGCAGGAAGTCGCGTCCGAAAAGTCGGACGGCACTTTCGATATAAACGAACTCTCGTCGTCCTTGGATAAAATGCGCCCCTTTTTAAGTCCCGCGCAGAATGAAAAACTCAATCATCTTTTGGGGCTGATAGGGTCTTGACGGAAGGTTATATCGTATATCTCGACGACCTTTCCGAGGGAGCGTACGAGCTGTCGAAAAAGACGCGGATAACTCATATTTTTCCCTTCCTGTCCTGCGCCGCGGTAGAGGACGGGGGCTTTTTGCGCACGGAGAACCGCCACATAATCTCATCGGTAAAGACCACCAAAGTCGCGGTGGTAATGGACAACGTGCGCGCCGCTTTGGATTACACGCCGTCGTACGCTCCGTTTTCGGTCGAAGGAGCGACGGTTGCCGTTATCGACACGGGACTTTCTCCGCACGTCGATTTTCTGTTGCCCAACCGCATAGTGAAATTCGTTGACGTAATAAACGGGAAAACGGAAATCTACGATGACAACGGGCACGGAACGGCGGTTGCGGGAGCGCTTGCAGGCAACGGACTGATGTCAAACGGCAGGTTTTGCGGAATAGCCTGCGCCGCGAACCTCATTCCCATAAAGGCGATGAACGCCGACGGAGAGGGAAGCACCGCGGACATATTGCAAGCCATGCAATGGATATGGTCGAACGCCGAAAAATACGGCATAAAAGTGGTATGCATGTCCTTCGGAGCCGAACCGACGGAGCACGATCCGCTCGCGGCAGGTGCGGAAGCACTGCATTCGAAAGGTATAACCGTCGTAGCGAGCGGCGGAAACGACGGACCCGGTTACGGTACGGTCAAATCCCCGGGCATAAGCCCCTTTGTGATCACGGTCGGCGGCGCGGAAATCACGGCGAGCGGAGTTACCGTTTCCGAATTTTCCTCGCGCGGACCCGCGGGCGGGTACAAAAAGCCGGATATAATCGCACCGGCGGAGGACGTGGTATGTGCGTCAATGGCTGGCGACTATTCGGCAATGACGGGCACGAGCATAGCCACGCCTATCGTCGCGGGCGCGTGTTCGATAATTCTCGGCAAACACCCGAACTATACCCCTGATAAGGTAAAAGAACTCCTGATGACAAACTCGGCAGACGTCGAAGGCTCTGTAAACGCAAAAGGCAGCGGAATAATCAACCTCAAATTTCTGAACGAATGACGCAAGGAGAGGGACAAGTGAAAAGTAAAAAGCCGCGGATCATTTGGTGAGTTCGGACACAGCCTGTAAAAAGAAGTTAAGTTCTTCGACGCTGTTGTCCACGCCGAGCGCGATTCGGATCATTCCGTCCTTAATAGTCCCGTAATGCTTGTGAATGAGCGGAGCGCAGTGGAGTCCGCACCGAACGCAAATATCATACTCGTCCGAGAGAATATTCCCGGCTTCCGCGCTCGTCATTCCGCGAACGTTAAAAGCGATGATTGGACCGCCGTACTCCTTTTTGGTGTAAAGTTGCACGCCGGGGATTTTTGCCATTTCTCCGAGAAGGTAAATAAACATACCGCTTAATTTTTTTGCATTTTCCTCGCCGTGTTCGAGGGTATATTTGAAGGCGGCGTTAAGTCCCGCGATCGCGGGAGTGGGAAGAGTGCCGCTTTCCAGCGCTTCGGGCAGTTCGCTCGGCTGAGGTTTCGCGCTTTCCGTACCCGTGCCGCCATAACGAAAAGGTCGGACGTCGGCGTTGCGAATGAGAAGCAATCCCACTCCCTGCGGGGCGTGCAGTCCTTTGTGCGGTGCGACCGCAAGCATGGAAATCTTCATTTCTTTCATGTCTATTTTGCGATAGCCGACGTTTTGCGCGCCGTCCACGAGGAAGAGCAGCCCGGCTTTTTCCGCAAAATATCCGATTTCGCCGATAGGTTGCGGCGCGCCCGTGACGTTGCCGATACCGTTGGCGATGATCATATAAGTGTTCGGACGGCATGCGGAAGCGATCTGTTCGGCGGTGACGTAGCCCCCTCCGAGCGGCGGCAGAACGGTATAATCGATAAGTCCGAGCGATTTCAGCCGAAAAAGAGGTCTGAGAACGCTGTTGTGTTCGAGCGCGGTGGTAACGATATGACCACCTCGGCGCACGGTGCCGAAAATAGCGGTATTCAGCGCGTCCGTGCAGTTCAGCGTAAAAATAACTTTGTCGGGCGGACAGTTGAAAAACTTCGCCGCGGTCTCGCGCGTATCCTCGACCATCATTCCGGCTTTGATTGCGAGGGAGTGAGAGGAACGCGTCGGGTTGGCGGAAAGGTATTTGAGTGCAGTTCCCACGGCGTTGATAACGGCGTTGGGCTTATAAAACGTAGTTGCGGCGTTGTCGAGATAAATCATCGTCAGACCTCCGAGTTTCGGAATATAATAAGATATATGATAATTTATTAGAGAGATTGCATAAAGAGAACGAAAGAAAAACAAAAGGCGGAATAAAATGACAATTCTGATAATTTTCAAGACGAGAACACAAACGCTGAAATGCGTTAATTTTTTACGATCGTCGGGATATACGGCGACGGTAACGGACACCCCGTTGCACTTGTACGGCAGTTGCGCCATATCGGTGAAGTGCGACAGAAACGCTTTCATGTACTTTTACCGAAACGCGCATTCCTTTTCGGCGTTCATCGGCGCATACTCCTGCGACGGCGGAAAGTACTCGCGAATTTTTTGAAAACTCTTTACTTTGATACCGCGCTATGCTATAATTACAGCGTGATCGATAACGAATTCAGATCCAAAGCGGACGAAATTATCGAACGGCTTAAAATTGATTATCCGTCGGCGCATTGCGAATTGAACTACGGATCCGCTTTCGAATTGCTCGTCGCGGTAATTCTTTCCGCGCAATGCACGGATAAACGCGTAAACATTGTTACCGCGGAGTTGTTTCGAAAGTATAACAAGCCGCTTGATTTTGCCACTATGGAGCAGGAAAAGTTGGAAACTCTCATACATTCCTGCGGCTTTTATCGTGCAAAGGCGAGGAACATAATTTCCGCAAGTCGGGATATAATCGAGAAGTATAACGGCGAAGTGCCGAGTACGATGGAAGAGTTGCTGACCCTCGGCGGCGTGGGAAGAAAAACGGCGAACGTAATGATGAGCGTCGCATTCGGAAAACCGGCTCTTGCGGTGGACACGCACGTTTTTCGGACGGCGCACCGCTTGGGACTTTCGGACAAGCCGACTCCCGAGGGCGTGGAGAAAGACCTCGTTGCGGCTCTGAGCGAAGAAAACCTTTCGATCGCGCACCATTTGCTTATTTTTCACGGTCGCTACCGTTGCCACAGCCGAAACCCGAATTGCGGCGATTGCAGCTTGGCGGATAAATGCACATACATAAAGGGAGAATAAAATGTTTATCGATAAGGCGAAGATTTATATAAAAGCAGGCGACGGCGGCAACGGTTGCACGTCGTTTTATACGGAAAAATACGTCAATAACGGCGGACCGGACGGCGGCAACGGCGGCGCGGGCGGCAAGATCGGCTTTCGCGCGGTCAAAAACAAAAACACGCTTGCCGACTTCAAATTCTCTCAGCATTTCCGCGCGGAAAACGGAGAGAACGGAAAGTCGAGATATTCGGCGGGAAAGAAGGGAAAGGATCTCATAATAGACGTACCCGTCGGCACGGTCATAAGGGATCTCGAAAGCGACAGAATAATAGCGGATATGTTCTCCGACGGTATGGTCGTATACGTCGCGGAGGGCGGCAACGGCGGAAAGGGCAACGCCTTCTTTCGCAGTTCGCGCCGCCAAGCGCCGCATTTTTCTCAGGCGGGAGAAAAGACGGAGGAACACTCGGTCGTTCTCGAATTGAAAACGATTGCGGACGTCGGACTTATAGGCTATCCCAACGTCGGAAAATCCACGTTGCTTTCGGTCATAAGCTCAGCCCGTCCGAAAATAGCCAACTATCATTTCACAACGCTTTCTCCCAATCTCGGAATGGTTCGGGTATACGACGATTCGTTTGTCGTAGCGGATATTCCCGGGCTGATTGACGGCGCGAGCGAGGGCGCTGGACTCGGTCACGACTTTTTGCGCCATATCGAGCGCACGCGGTTGCTCGTCCACGTCATAGACGGGAGCGGAAGCGAGGGCAGAGATCCCGTGGAAGATTACGTTGCGATCAACCGCGAACTTGCCTCTTACAACGCCGACCTTGCAAAAAAACCGCAAATTACGGTGATCAACAAGGCGGATATGATAAATTTCGAAAACTTCACGGCGGCGGACAGGATAAAGGAGCTTTCGGGAAGCGAACCCGTTCTGATGAGCGCCGCGCTTCACAGCGGAGTGGAGGAATTGATAAAGAAGATATATGCCGAATTGCAAAAACTCCCCGAAGCCAGACCGCTCGAATACGAGCCTTTCCGATATGAGAAAAAGGACAAGGACGGCTTCGAAGTCGTGCAAATCGAGGACGGCGTTTTCGAGGTGTTCGGCGGCATGATCGAAGAACTTGCCCGCAACGTCGTGTTGGACAATTACGACAGCATGCAATATTTTCAGCGGCAGATAAGGGAGAGGGGCGTGGATAAAGCGCTCAAAAAGGCAGGCGTGAAAAACGGAGACACCGTCTGCATAATGGATGTCGAATTTGAGTATTACGAATAAAAAAACCGTCATATTCGGCGGCACGTTTGACCCCGTCACGGCCGCGCACGCGGACATAATAGAAAAACTGTCCGACAGATTCGAGAGAGTGATCGTCGTACCGTGCAAAGTATCGCCCTTCAAAACCGACGCGTCGGTCGGCGCAGAGCAGCGTTTGGAAATGCTTCGCCTTGCTCTTTCCGCGCGCGACAACGTGGAAATAAGCACGTTTGAACTTACCGCAGAGGGGACAAACTATACCTACGTCACGTTGGAACATTTCCGCTCGGACGGGCTTTATCTTGCAATGGGCAGCGAGATGATAATCGAACTCGAAAAGTGGAAAAGGTTGGATATGATCGCCGCGACGTCGCGCCTGTATATCATTCCGCGCCCGTGCTTCGGAATAGGAAAAGAGGAAATCGCGAAACTCGACGCTCTTACATGCGGCAATTACGAAATTGCCGACTTTTGCGGAGAGAGCGGCTCGTCGAGCGAGGTGCGCATTTCCGTCGCCATGGGCAGAGCGGACATGTTTCTTTCCGCTCCCGTAGCCGAGTATATAACGGCGCACGGGTTATACGCCGAATATAACTACGTGAACGAGTTATACAAGCGTTTTAATATGAAACAGAAGCGTATAAATCACTCTTTTTCCACCGCGCTTTGCGGAGTAAAGTTGGCAAAACGCGCCTGCGTCGACGTGAGAAAGGCAACCGTTGCGCTCCTGCTCCACGACATAGGGAAATATGTTTCCAAGGAAGAAGCGGAAGAAATGGGCGTGAAATTCGACGGCGGAATAGACGACATGCCACTGCCCATACGTCATGCCGAAATCGGCGCGGAGATTATGCGGCAACTCCTCGGAATAAAAGACTCGGAAATAATCGAAGCCGTGCGTTGGCATACGACGGGAAAACCGAATATGTCGCCGCTGGAAAAGGTGGTATATCTTGCCGATTATATCGAACCTCTCCGCGACTTTCCGACCGTGGAATATTTGAGAAAAGAAACGGCGAAGTCGATCGATCGCGGATTACTCGCCGCACTGAGAAACTCGGTGGAATTTGTCCCGAAAGAGGAGATATATCCCATAACGGTGCAGGCTTACGAATATTATAAAAAATTGCTCGGATGAGTATCGGAGACATATATGAAAGACAAAAAACAGGCATACGAACTTGCGCGTAAAATAGCTGCAATTCTCGACGAGAAAAAAGCGCGCGACATTATCATAATAGACATTGGCAACAAGTCGGTCATAGCCGATTATTTTGTGATCGCAAGCGGAAGATCCACGACCGCGGTAAAAGCGCTTGTGGATAACGTGGACGAAAAACTTTCCAAAGAGGGAATCGAGCCGCTCCGCCGCGACGGTTTTTCGGAAGCGAAGTGGATCGCAGTGGACTACGGCAGCGTCATAGTGCACGTTTTTCACGAGGAAACGAGGGAATATTACCGTCTGGAAAGATTGTGGATCGACGGCGCCAACTGCGAGAAATACGGAGATAACGCATAATGGAGTGGGAAGCCGTATTCATTCACGGCTTGCAGACCATGTCGAACGGCTTTACCGATATGCTGTTCGGCATTTTGACGTTGCTCGGCGACGAAGTTTTCGTCATAGCCGTGATAATGCTGTTTTATTGGTGTATTTCCAAAAAACTCGGCTTCAAATTTCTGAATATTTACGGGGTTGTCAGCGGCGTGAACGCAGGCATAAAATCCATAGCGAAACGCGTCCGCCCGTTTGACAAATATCCCGATATCGTCGGGTCGATAGGGGAAAAATCGGGCGGATATTCCTTCCCGAGCGGTCACACGAGCAGTATAACCTGCGTAAGCACGCTCACTTGCATAGAGTATCGTAAACATTTGAAAATTTTCCTGCCCGTCGGAATTGCGTTGACTGTCATCGTAATGTTTTCGCGAATGTATCTCGGACAGCATTATCCGACGGACGTTCTCGCGGCGGCGGTTATATCGGCTGCCGTTTCGACGGGTTTGTATTTTCTCTACGACCTGATCGGCAAGCGCGACAAAGAGGAGTGGATAGGAATAGTCGGGCTCCCGGCGGCAATAATCGTTGCCGTGCTCGTCGGCACTCTTGCGAGCGGGGAGACGGTGCGCAAAGTTCTCGAAGTTTGCGGCGTGCTTGCGAGCGTATATATCGGGTATTTCGTGGAAAAACGGTACGTCAAATTCGATACCGAAACGGTTATTTGGAAACAGTTCGTGAAATACGTTCTCGGCGCGGCGGTCGCTTTCGGTCTGTATATCGGGCTGAAATACGCATTTTCTTTCGACGCCGTCGGCTGGCTGTACGGCTTTACCCGCTTTTTCCTTCTCGGCGTATGGCTCACTCTCGGCGCGCCGCTGATTTTCCGACTTTTGAAACTCGAAGGAAAGAGTAAAAAAGCGGCATAAAACGCTTGACAAAGCGTACGCGCGCGGTTATTATATAGAGAATCAATATGCTTTAGGGGCGGGGTGAGATTCCCCACCGGCGGTTAAAGTCCGCTAAGCCGAAAGGCCCGATGGGGTGAAATTCCCCAACCGACGGTATAGTCCGGATGATATAAAGCGTAAAAAGCATTTTTGCATTGCGAATTTACCGCCCTTAATGAAAATAAGGAGCGGTTTTATTATGTCAACGACGGGACAAATGAAAAAATCGGACGTTGCGGCACGCGCGGTCAGAGAGTTTTTCACCACGAAAAACCTTGCCACATTGGCAATGTTTGCCGCGCTTGGCTACGGATTGAGTTGGTTGGAATTTCCCATATTTCCGCCCGCACCGTTTTTGAAACTCGACTTTTCGAATACAGCGACAATGCTTGCGGCTTATGTAAGCGGACCCGTAGGCGGCGTGATCGTCGAACTCGTAAAGCAACTGATGTGCTGGTGGACGAAGTCGAGTACGGGCGGAGTGGGTGAAATTGCGAACTTCCTCATGGGGATATCTTTTATCCTCGTGCCGAGTATTCTTTACAAATTCAAAAAAGGCATACCGTGGGTGCTTATCGGCATGTCGATCGGCTGCGCGTCGCAAATAGCCGTGTCAATGGTGTGCAATCGCTTTATCACTTTCCCGTTAT